>CAZKLS010000073.1:0-14305 GCA_964553405.1 uncultured Steroidobacteraceae bacterium | reverse complement strand
AGCCGCCCGTGTGCGCGGCGAGCCACTCGGCGGCCCGGTTGCCGACCTCGATGAACGTCGGGTTGGGCTTCTCCGGGTCCTGCTCCGTGGTGAGAGAGACCCCGCCGAACAGGCCACGCTTCGCCCGGAACGAGATCGCGTTGTCCAGCGTCTGCATCACCAGGAAGATCACCGTGCGACGGGCCCATCCGACCGGCCAGAGCGTCTTCAGGAAGGTCACCGGATGCCTGACGATGTTGCCGAGCCACATCAATGGACGGGTCAGACGGCTGCCCTTGCCGGTCAGCAGCGTGTACAGCAGCGCCATCGTGTCGCCGTGCTTGCCGTAGGTGACGAACTCGATGTGCGTATCGGGCTTCGGGTGGATGCTCGAGCTGATCGCGACGTCATTCCAGGGCCGCGCCTGCCCCTCGGGCAGCGTGACCGCGAGGATGGACTCGCTGTTGGTCCGCACCAGTTGACCCAGCCGCTCGCTGATCCTCGGCAACGATCCGCCCAGCTTGCACTTCGCGAGCAGCCGGTTGGTACCGAGCGCGCCGGCCGACATGACGATGCCGCGGGTGGTGAAGGTCCTCTCCCGCTTGCGGAACCAGGCGCCGGGATGCCGTGTGGTCACCCGGTAGCCGTCGCTGCCGTCTTCCGCGCCGAGCGGCCGGATGTCCACGACCTCGCGCTCCGGGAGGATCTCGGCGCCGCGCTTCTCGGCGAACCAGAGGTAATTCTTCAGCAGCGTGTTCTTCGCCCCTTCCCGGCAGCCGACCATGCAGGCACCGCAGAACGTGCAGCCGGTGCGGTCGGGACCCTCGCCGTCGAAGTACGGGTCCGGCACTTTCGTGCCCGGGTGGCCGAAGAACACACCCACCGGAGTGCGCCTGAACGTCTGCTCGACGCCGAACTCGCGGCCCACCTCGCGCAACAGCTTCTGCCCGTCGCTCTCGCGCGGCACTTCCTGCACGCCCAGCATCCGCTCGGCCTCGTCGTAGTGCGGCCGCAGTGCGTCGGCCCAGTCCTTGATGCCCCGCCACTGGGGATTGCTGAAGAACTCCGGGCTCGCCCGGTAGAGCGTGTTGGCGTAGACGGTGCTGCCGCCGCCGACCGCGGCGCCGCTCGCGATGAACACGTCCTTGAACGGCGTCAGCTGGAAGATGCCGCGCAGGCCGAACGAGGGCGCCCACAGCCACTTGCGCAACTGCCAGGTGGTCTCGGCATAGTCCTCGTCGCGGTAACGCTTGCCCTGCTCGAGGACCCCGACCCGGTAACCCTTCTCGGCGAGCCGCAACGCGGAGACGCTGCCACCGAATCCCGAGCCGACGACCAGCCAGTCGTAGTCGAATGCGTTGCCGGCCACGTCAGTTTGCTCCTGCTCCGGCCGGGCTGCGCTGCCCGGGCGCGTCCGGGGCCGTGCCGCCGTCCTTCACCGGGATCGTGCCGGGCAGGATCTCCCACTCCATGCTGAACTCCGTCAGCATGCCCATCAGGTCGGCGAAAGGTTGCCGGTCGCCGACGATCGTCGCCCTGCGACGCTGGAATTGCTCGCGGAACGTGGACTGGCCCATCAGAACGGTCTCGAGGTCCGAACGGTTGATCGTCACGGTCAGGTCGGCGTCCGGCGCCTCGAACCCCTGCACGCTGGTCAGTACGCCGTTGCTGAGTTCGACCACGTACCGCTCGCCGTTGTCCGGCGTGACGAAGTTCATCACGAAGTGCCTGCCCTCGGCTTTCTCGCTGTCGAGCCGGACCGCGAGGTAGTCGAGCCACATCCCCGTCGTGACCGCCCGCAGCAGGTCCGGACCCATCGACTTCGGCGGGACGCCGGCCGGCAGGCCCGAGCGGAGTTCCAGGGCGCCCGCCAGGAAGCTGTTGCGGACACTCGGGCTCTCCTGCTGGTAGCCGATCTGCTCGAAGACGTCGGCCAGCAGGTCCTTGGCCGGCTGGTTGCCCGGCTCCGCATACACGAGCTTGTTCAAGATCTCCTGCGCGTGGCGGTACTGACCGGCGTCGTAGAGCTCGCGGCCCTTCGCGATGATCTTCTCCGAACCACCCATCATCTCCACGTAGAGCGGTGCCGAGTCGGCGGGCGAGAGCGGGATCAGCGTCGCCGGATTCGCGTCCCAGTAACCGAGATAGCGATTGATCACGGCCCGGCTGTTGTGCTGTTCGGAGCCGTGATAGCTGTGTGCCGCCCACTGCGCCTGCAGGCTCTTCGGCAGCCGGTAGACGTTGTGAACCTCGTTGATCGTCACTCCCTGGTTCGCCAGGTGCAGCACGTGGTTGTTCAGGTGCGCGTACGTGTCCCGCTGGGCCCGCATCACTTCCTGGACGCGGCCGTTGCCCCAGCGCGGCCAGCTGTGCGAGCTGAACATCACCTCCGCCTCCCGGCCGTAGCGATACAGCGCGACGTTGATCTGCTTCGACCACTCGAGCGCGTCGCGAACCAGCGCGCCGCGCAGCGTGTAGATGTTGTGGATCGTGCCGGTGATGTTCTCGGCCGCCCAGAATGCCTTGAACTGCGGGAACCAGGTGTTCATCTCGGCGGGCGCCTCGGTGCCGGGCGTGTTCTGGAACTCCATCTGGACGCCGTCGATGGTCAGCTGCTCGAAGTCCTTGTCGATGATCCGGGTGGGCGGGATGAGTCCGAGGTTGCCGGCCGCGACGTTCTTGCCGATGGACTGGTCCGCGTGACCGTAGGGGCTGCGCGGCAGCAGCACGCCGTACTGGTAAAACAGGCGCCGCGTCATGGCCGTGCCGGCGTACACGTTCTCGGCCACCGCGTGCTCCATGAAGCCGACCGGCGCGATGATCGGGACTTTTCCGCTGCGCACGTCGGCCTCGTCGACGATGCCGCGCACGCCGCCGAAATGGTCGGCGTGGGAGTGCGAATAGACGACGGCCACGACCGGGCGCTCGCCCAGCGTCTCGTTGACCAGCTTCAGTGCGGCGGCGGCGGTCTCCTTCGAGGTCAGCACGTCGAAGACGATCCACCCGGTGTCGCCCTTGATGAAACTGATGTTCGCCAGGTCGAAGCCACGAACCTGGTAGATCCTGCCCGGCACGACCTCGTACAGGCCGTAGGCCATGTTCAGCACGGCGATGCGCTGCAACGAGGGGTGGATGCTGTCGAAATCCCGGCCCTGCAGCAGCCAGTCGTAGCTGCCCATGTCCCAGGCGACGTTGCCTGCCTCGGCCATGATCTGCGTGTAGGCCGGTGCCGCGATGAAGCCGCGCTTCGCTTCCTCGAAGTCGCGCTGGTCCTGGAACGGAAGCGTGGCGCGGTGGCCGTTCTGCAGCTCGATGGTGAATTCGGACGGCGGCTTGCCCTTCGGGTGGAAATGCGCACCCGCCGGCGCGCTGGAGGTATCCGGCACGCCGGCGCCGCCGGCGGCCATCGCGGCTCCACCAGTCGCCAAGCCGGCCGCGGCGATACCGATCCTCAGGATGCTTGCTGCTCTGCCAGGGAAGTCCATCACGCTGCGCCTCGCGTCTTTTGCCCGCACGGGATGGTTGAGGTTGCGGCAACCGGTAGTTGTTTTCAAATGCAAAGAACTCCTGACTTTCATGCGTCTTGCGCATGGTTGCGAGGAACCGGACCAGCCGCGCGGCGGTACCGGCCCGGCTCAGGGACGGTAGTGAAACCCCCGCGTCGCGGCTCCGGGCGCGCCGGCCGCGAGCTGCGCGAACTCGCATAGCCAGCGGCGGGTCTCCTTAGGCGGCACGATCTCCTCGACGAAGAAGCGCTCGGCCGATCGGAACGGCGAGCGCAGCCTTTCCAGACGTTCGCGAATCTGCTGCTTCACGGCCTGTGGATCCTCGGCTGCCGCAATCTGTGCCTTGAAGGCGGCCTCGATGCCGCCCTCCGGGGGCAGTGAGCCCCAGTCGCCGCTCGGCCAGGCGATCCGGTAGCGGAAGCGCGCATGGTTCATCATGCCGGCGCCGGCGACTCCGAAGGCGCGCCGAAGTATCACGGCGCACCACGGTACGGTCGACTGGTAGATCGTCGCGATCGCCCGGGTGCCGTCACGGATCGTGCCGGCCTTCTCGGCCTGCGAGCCGATCGTGAAGCCGCCGACGTCGACGAAGTGCACGACGGGCAGCCGGAACGTCTCGGCGAGTTCCACGAGCCGGGTCATCTTGCGGGAGGCGGCCGCGGTCCAGGTGCCGCCCATCTGGCCCGGGTCGCTGGCCAGAATCGCCACCGGCCAGCCGTCGAGCCGGGCGAGCCCGGTCACGACCGGGCGGGCCCAGGCTTTTCCGATCTCGAAGAAGCTGCCCCGATCGAGCACGGCCTCGAGGATCGGCCGGATCTCGTAGGGCCAGCGTCGGTCGCGGGGAATCGCCGCGTCCAGCCATTCCTCGACCCGGTCCGGCGGGTCCTCGCAGGGGACCCTCGGCGCCGCCTCGCCGGCGCGGGAAGGCAGGTAGCCGAGGAAGCTGCGCGCGCGTTGCAGGGCTTCCTGTTCGGTATCGACGACGTCATCGATGCTGCCGGTCCCGGCATGCAGCTGCGCGCCGCCGAGCTCGTCCGCGCTGACCTTCTCGCCGGCAGCCTGGACGACAGGCGGACCGGCCGTGAACATCTGGCTGAGACCCCGCACCATGACCGAGTAGTGGCTCGCGACGAGCCGGGCCGCGCCGAGGCCGGCGATCGGTCCGAGGCCGAGCGCCACGACCGGCACCAGGCCGAGGTTGGCGACCACCTGCTCGAAGCCCGGCACGTACGGCACGTAAGTGGCGCCGAGCTTCTCGATCTCTGCGACCGACCCGCCGCCACCGGTGCCGTCGAGCAGCCGGACGAGCGGCAGGCCGTATTCGGCGGCCATCCGCTCGAGCTGCGCGTTCTTCTCGTGGTGGTAGCTCTCGGAGGATCCGCCGCGGACAGTGAAATCGTCGGCGCTGACGACCACGGGACGCCCCTCGATGCAGCCTCGGCCGCCGACGCAGCTCGATGCGCGGAAACCGGTCAGCTCGCCGTCCGGGCCGTACTGTCCCTCGCCGGCGAGGCTGCCCCACTCCCGGAACGATCCCTCATCGAGCAGCGCGGCGATGCGCTCGCGCACCGTGAGCTTGCCGCGCGCGCGCTGGCGCGCCACCCGCTCCGGGCCGCCCATCTCCGCCGCGAGCGCCTGCCTGCGCCGCAGCTCCGCGATCTCCTTTTCCCAGCCCTTCTCGGCCATGTCGTTCGGGCCGCATCCCTGCGGCCCCGCCGTCGACCTCAGTTGTTGCGGATCGTCACCACCCCTCCGGGCAGCAGGTTGGCCGCGATGTCGCTCTCGGTGAACAGGAGCGGGCGCATGTTCTTCTCCGAATAGCGCTGCATCTGGTCATTGAAGAACGGCGAGTCGGCATCCGCGGACTGCGAATAGCTGATCAATCCAAGCGCGCGCGGACCGCTCGCCGTGAACTCGAGCCCGAAATGCCAGCTCGTGCCGTAGGCGATGATCCATCCCTCGCCTGGGTTCGCCGACAGTCCGCCGGTCGTCGGAATCGTGGCCGGGTTGATGCGCGGCAGCCGCGTATCTTCCTGCACGTCCGAGCTGACCGTCGAGATCGCGTTGAACGCCCCGTCCAGTGAACCATTGCCACCGTGCCACGGGAAGGACGGCCCCAGCACGACGGGCTGCCCGCCCGGCGGCACGCCGCCGGAAGGCTGCGCGTACTGCACGCTGCCGAGCGTGGCCGTGTAGGGAATCGCGGCCCGGTCGAGCCGCTCCAGGCCGGCGGCGAGCGACACCAGCATCGGGTCGTTCGCGAGATTGGCCGGATCGGCCGGCCTCGGCGTCGACGGCGTGCCCACCGGGTCCGACGGATCGAACGGCTGCGTGAGGTCCGTCCCGAACTTGCCGCGATAATCGTTGATGAACACGCGGAACACGTGCGCGCCGACACTGTCGAGGTCGTACACGCCGTCCCAGGTCTGCAGCACCGCGCAGGCCTCGTCGACGCGGCGCGTCCCGCCCTCGGGCAGGTTGACCTCGTTGGCACCGATCGCGGCGCAGCGCGAGCGCAGTTCGGGCAGGAATTCCTCCGCGTACCAGGTGCGGTTGATGTGCAGCACGCGGGCGATGTCATCGGCACCAAACTTGCCGTCCTGGCCGGCCGGCGCGACGGCCGCGAAACCCGGGTCCGAGGGGTTCTGCAGCATGAACGTACCGATGCGGGTGCGCGGTCCCTGGGGGTAGCGCTCGGCGCCGAACAGCGGCGAATACCCCTCGAGCGGCGCGGCCGGGTTGGTCGCCCAGTAGCTGTCGTTCGAGTTCTGTACGAAATCCGAGCGCGTGAGCTGTGGCTTGTTATCGAACGGCACGCGGCCGCCGCAGCGGCCTTCGACCCAGTCGTCCCGCGAGGTCGAGCCGTCGAGCAGCGTCAGGCCGGCGTTGAACAGGCCCGCGTAGGCCGGGCTTGCCGCGATCTTCGCCTGCACGACCGCGATCGCCTCGGCCGAGAGGTTCGGCACCGAGGAACTGTCGATGTAGTAGGCGTTGCCCTGGTCGTCCGCATAGGTCGAGTTGACCCAGAGCGTGCTGCCGCAATCGCGGAACACGTCCTTGAACTCCTCGAGGTTCGTCGCACGCGCCATCTGCAGCCAGGTATCGAGCAGCCGCGTCGCGCTCGCATTCGCGTCGCGGTAGGTGTACGCGGTGCCGGCTGCGCCCCAGGCCGGCAGGCCGCCGCCGGTCACGAGGTCGGCCGCCAGCATCGGGCCGTACTCCGAGTAGTAGAAGGTCTTGGTCAGCGGCACCGGCACCGGCAGGCCCACGTCGGCCCAGACCTCGAAGGTCTCGGTCGTGATCGGCCGCTCCTCGCCGTCCTTGATGTACGTGAGGTTGTCGCCCGGCTTCAGCGCGAGCTCGTACAGCGTGAACCGCCGGCTCGTCGTGACGGTGTGCGACCAGCCGAGGTGCTGGTTGAAGCCGATCTGCGGCGTCGGCGAGCCGAGCAGTCCCGCGCCGTGGAAGTTGATGTAGTCCGGCACGGTGACCTGGCTCTCGTAGAAACGCCGCGTGCCGGTGTACGGGAAATGCGGGTTCGCGAGCAGCACGCCGCGGCCGTTCTCGCTCAGAGAAGAACCGATGCCCCAGGCATTGCTCGCGAGGCCGAAGTCCGTGAAGTCGGTCCGGGCGGAGGCCAGGCGCCTCGCAGACTCTGCCAGGTCCGCGAACGGCTTCGCCTTGCCCTTCATCGCCGCCGAGGAACCCGGCGGACGCGGCGCAGGGTCCACACCCGGCGGGACGGCCGCGAACATCGCGCCGGTCGTCCACAACGCGCCGCTCGCGTACTGCGCCACGATGCGCATGTGGGCCACCAGGTCCTCGTTACTGATCTGGAAGACCCAGGGCTGGTTGCGGCACTCGGCCGGGAAGTCGGCCGGGCTCGTGTCGCGCACGTACTTGTTGTAACCGGCCGCGAAGCCACGGATCAGCGCGCGGCTCTCCTCGCTCATCGCCGCGTACTCGGCCGCGGCCTCGCTCTGGATGTGCTGCGCCTTGTAGGTGAAGTCGTTGAACAGGTGGATGTTGCCCGGGCCGACGCCGAAATACCGCGACCGCTCGCTGCGGGCCCGGACGAAGGCGTCCGCCAGCAGGCAGAGGTTGTCCTGCGCCTGGGCATAGCCCATCCCGAAGGCCACCGACTCGAGGTTGTCGGCCTTGATGTGCGGTACGCCGCTGGTCGTGCGCCGGATCGTCGCCACCGGCCCCGTCGCCGGCGCGGTGATCTTGCTCGGCGGCGGAAGCGTTATCGGGGGCGGCGGCGGGCCGGCTCCGTCGTCGCTGTCGTTGGAACAGGCCGCAAGCAGCAGCGCGGCCGCAAGGGGCGCGGCCAGCCGACGCAGCGTCGCACTGAGACCCACGCCGGGGCGCAAGCAGGAAATACCCATGGATTCTCCCCTGGTCCGGATTCGTTCTGAGTCGTTGCGCTGACCGCGCAACTCAGGCCTTCTTCTAGCACCCATCGGCCGAAAAAAGAACCCCCCAGAGGGTATCCTCAGTGGCTGAGCCAGGAGCTTCCGATGCAGACGACACTGACGATCCACACGCGCGGCCCGGGTCTTCATGAATTCACCGGCGAGGTCCTGCGATTCGTGCGCGAGAGCGGCGTCGGGCAGGGACTGCTGACGCTGTTCGTGCAGCACACCTCCTGCTCGCTCTGCATACAGGAGAACGCCGATCCGGACGTTCGGCGGGACATCGACGAGTTCTTCCGCAGGCTGGTCCCGCCGTCCGACGATCCCTCGATGCGCTGGATCACACACACGACCGAGGGACCGGACGACATGCCCGCCCACATCAAGGCGGCGCTCAACACGGTGTCACTTTCGATCCCCGTGATCTCAGGCCGGCCGGCGCTTGGCACCTGGCAGGGGATCTACCTGTTCGAGCACCGGCAACGAGCCCACGAGCGGAGGGTCGTTGCGCACCTCGGCGCGTGATCCGCACGATCCCCTCTGGTCCGGACCCTTCCGCGCTGTGCCTGGACAGCACGGCTTCCCGCGGCGCCGCGAGGCCTGAGCAATGACCCACCGGAGCGCAGACCGACAGGCTCACTGGCAGCGGGTGTACGAGACCCGGGATCCGGAGGCGGTCAGCTGGTTTCGACCGCGGCTCGATGTCTCGCTGGAGCTGCTGCAGCAGGCGGGCCTGACGCCGGACATGCGGCTGATCGACGTTGGCGGCGGCGCGTCGACGCTGGTCGACGACCTGCTGGGACGAGGCCTGCGCCACGTCACCGTGCTGGACATCTCCGCCGAGGCGCTGGCCGTCTCCCGGCGGCGCCTCGCGGCGAGGGCGAACCGCGTCACGTGGCTCGCGGCGGACGTGCTCGCGGCCCGGCTGCCGGCCGGCGCTTTCGACGTCTGGCACGACCGGGCGGTGTCGCATTTCCTGACCGACGACGCCGACCTCGTCCGCTATGCGCACCAGGCCGCCCGCGCGGTACGCCCGGCCGGATACGCAGTCATCGGCGGGTTCGCGCCGGAGGGCCCCGAGCGCTGCAGCGGCCTGCCGGTCGCGAGGCGCTCGGCAGATGACATCGCCGCGATGCTGGGGCCGGACTTCGAACTTCTCGGCCAGCGTCGCGAGCGTCACCTGACCCCGGGCGGAACCGAGCAGCCCTTCGCCTGGGCGCTGCTCAGGCGCAGGTGACAGGCGGCCATGACATGAAGACCATGGCTTGTGGATGGCTGTATGCGTGCCATCTCCGCTAGCATCGGGTTTCGCGACGTCGGTCGCCAGCACACTCGGAGAACACGATGCCCAATGGCGCCCAGGCCCTGATGCGCACGCTGGTCGACGCCGGGGTCACGGTCTGCTTCAGCAATCCCGGCACCTCGGAGATGCACTTCGTCGCGGCGCTCGACAGCGCGCCGGAGATGCGGGCGGTGCTCTGCCTGTTCGAAGGCGTCGCCACCGGTGCCGCCGACGGCTACGCGCGCATGGCCGGCCGGCCGGCGGCCACGCTGCTGCACCTCGGCTGCGGACTCGGCAACGGGCTCGCGAACCTGCACAACGCCCGCAAGGGCCGGGTGCCGATCGTCAACATCGTCGGCGACCATGCCACCTACCACGCCCGGTACGACGCGCCGCTGCAGTCCGACATCGAGACCGTGGCGCGCAACGTGTCGCCGTGGGTGCGGACCTCGCAGAGCACCGAGGCGCTGTGCCGGGATGCCGTCGAGGCTGTCGCGGCAGCGATGGGCCCTCCGGGCCAGGTCGCCACGCTGATCCTGCCGGCCGACGTCTCATGGGGCGACGGCGGGGTGCCCGCCGCGATGCCGAAGCTGGCGCCTCCGCCGGGCAACACCGACGATGCGATCGCGGCGATCGCGCAGCTGCTGCAGGCGGGCGGAAGGAACGCGTTGCTGCTCGGCGGCCGCGCGCTGCGCGAGCCCGCGCTGCTCGCCGCGGCGCGCGTGGCCGGCCAGACGGGAGCGAAACTCTTCGCCGAAGTGTTCCCGACCCGCATCGAGCGCGGTGCCGGCCTGCCGCAGGTCGAGCGCATCGCGTATCTCGCGGAACTGGCCTCGGTGCAGCTGGCGGGGCTGGACAACCTGGTCCTGGTCGACGCGAAGGCGCCGGTCTCGTTCTTCGCCTACCCGGGCAAGAAGAGCTACCTGGTGCCGGAGAACTGTGCGGTCCACGAACTTGCGACTGCGCAGCAGGACGCGCTCGGCAGCCTCGAGAAGCTCGTCAGTGCCGTCGGCGCCGGCGCAGTGACGCCGACGCTGCAGGCGCCGGCACGCCCGGGACGACCGACCGGGAAGTTCACCGCAGACAAGGTCTGCAAGGCCGTCGGTCACCTGCTGCCCGACAACGCCATCATCGTCGACGAGGCACAGACCTCGGGCGTTATGCTGCCCGTGATGACGGCCGGCGCCCCGCGCCACGACGTGATCACGCTCACCGGCGGCGCGATCGGCCAGGGCCTGCCGAGCGCGGTGGGCGCGGCGATCGCGTGCCCGGACCGCCCGGTGCTGGCGCTCGTGGGCGACGGCTCGGCGATGTACACGATCCAGGCGCTGTGGACGATGGCTCGCGAGAAACTGAACGTGGTCGCCGTGGTCCTGAACAACCGCGCCTACGCGATCCTCAACGTGGAGCTGCAGCGCGTCGGCGCGGACGAGGCGGGCCCCAAGGCAAAAAGCCAGCTCGACTTGCAGGACCCCGCGCTCGATTTCGTGCAGATGAGCCGCAGCATGGGCGTGTCCGCGGTGCGTGCGACCACGACCGAGGAGTTCGTCGCTGCGCTCGAGGCGGCGCTGCGCAGGCCGGGTCCGCACCTGATCGACGCGGTAGTGCCGAGCGCCATCTCGGGGCTCAAGCTCAAGCTGCTGCCGCGCGTGCTGGCGTCGCTCGGCGGGCTGCCCGCGCCGCTCGGGCGCGCGGTCAAGCGCAAGCTGGCGCCGTAGACGAATGCTCTTTCCGGCAAATCGCGTCCGCCGCGCGATTTGCCGCCCTCGCGGAACCTGCATAAAATCGGCGGCGGTCGGCGGGTGTAGTTCAATGGTAGAACTGCAGCTTCCCAAGCTGCTAACGTGGGTTCGATTCCCATCACCCGCTCCACTTCCTCCTGTTCCTGTCGAGTCACTCAATTCCTGAGCGACTGCCGGTACTGCCGCGGGCTGACGCCGTTGCGGGCACGAAATGCACTAGTGAAATTCGACGTGTGCGCATAGCCGAGCCGGGCGGCGACGGTGGCGATCGGCGCGTCGGATCCCCTGAGCATCTCCGCCGCGCGCTGCATGCGTACTTCGTTCGAAAGCTCCCGGAACTCGATCCCCTCGGCGGCCAGGCGGCGCGCAAGCGTGTGGGGTGGCAGCTGCAAAGCGGAGGCAGCATCGGCCAGCTTGAGCTGGTATCCCTCCGCGTGCTGCAGCAGCATCTCCAGCCAGTCCCCATAGTGGCCGGTATTGAAGGCGACCTGGAGCGCGCGGTCGAGCTGCGCCTGGCGCTCCGTCACCAATTGCGGGTCGTGCGCAGTGAACGCTGAGTCCATGAAGTCCGAGGGAACTTCGATCCGAACCTCAGGCAAGCTCCCCGGCTCGAAGTGCACGCGTGCCGGTGCCAGCTCGCTGTAGCGCGCAACGTGCGCCGGACGGTGCATCGGCATCTGCAGCTCGTACGGCGGAATCCTGTGCGGCGTGCCGCGTAGACCGAGACGATGGAATGACACCGCATGGCTCTCGCTGAGGACCGCCAGGGTCTCATCGGGCATGGCGACCGTCGGCCGGAAGCACACGCTGGCGAGCCGCGGACCACGGTGATACTCCATGAGGTACGACGGCGTGATGCTCGGGAAGTAGCGCGAGCAGAGTCGCAGGGCCTGGTCGACGTCGCGGCAGTGCTCGAGCGCATCGCCGAGCTTGTCGTGCAGGCGGTAGCTGACACGTCGGCCGAGCTCGAATCCGAGGTCCGTGCGGCCCGCCGCCGCAGTGACGGCCTGGACCAGTGCATTGAACTGGTATAGGGGCAGGAGCGCATCCGGGACCGCGACCTGCGCGCGCGTCAGTCCGGCCGCGCGCATCAGGGGACGACTGGGCAGGCCGAGCTCGTCGGTGTAGGACAATACGAACGAGAAGTAACGGGCCGGCATGGCTGCGGTGCGAGCAATCATGGGCAGACACCTCGGCGGGATGGCTTCAGCTGCCAGTCCATCAGTCGGACTGTACGAAAATCATAACTTTGCGTGGTCCGTCCGGGAATAGACTTCTGGGGTGGCAGTCTGCGAATCGCCACTCATCTGTCGGCAGGTCGGGCAGCAGTGCCCTGTGCCGGAACAATTCATGCCCCGGGGTCGCCACGGGGAAGGAGAAGAATGTGCGTGAACTCAAGCTGATTCTCGCCTCGACGGTACTGGCCTTGGCGGCCGCACCGTTCACGGCGTCGGCGAACGTATCGCCGCAAGAGGCGGCTGCAATCGCCACCGATGCGTACGTCTACGGCTACTCGCTGGTAACGACCGACGTTACCCGCATCCAGATGTCCAACGTCGCCAAGGCCTCGGAGCTGCAGGCGCCGCTGAACCAGTTCCTCAACGTCCCTCGCTACCCGCCGGCCGACTACCGTGGCGTTTCGGCGCCGAACGCCGACACGCTGTACTCGCTCGCCTGGCTCGACCTGAAGGAGCCGCAGGTCTTCAGCCACCCCGACATGGGCAAGCGATTCCACCTGTTCCCCATGATCGACCTGTGGATGACGATTTTCGCCAGCCCTGGCAGCCGTACAGGCGACGGCAAGGCCGCCAACTACCTGATCACCGGCCCGGGCTGGAAGGGCGAAGTGCCCAGCGGCCTGAAGCACATCCCGGCGGCGACGCGCTACATCGTGATCCTCGGCCGTACCTATGCCGACGGCACCGACGCCGACTACAAGGCGGTCAACGCGCTGCAGGCGCAATACAAGATCACGCCGCTGTCGACCTGGGGCAAGTCGTTCACGCCGGTGGCGCCGCCCGTCGACGCGAACCCCGGCATCTCGATGACCGAAAAGCCCCAGGCGGTGATCCTTGCGATGGGCACCGAGGGCTACTTCAACTGGCTGTCCAAGCGCATGTGCGCGGACTCTCCTGCGTATGCCGCTGACGCACCGGCGCTGGCGCGCTTCGTGAAGATCGGCTTCGAGCCGTGCAAGCCGTTCTCGCTGTCCAAGCTCGACCCGGCAGCGCAAGCTGCGCTGAAGGACCTGCCCAAGACGGCGCTCGACAAGATCGGCGCCAACCAGAACGCGCTCGGCAAGATGGTCGACGGCTGGCAGATTACCAAGGGCCTGGGCGTCTACGGCACCGACTACATGAAGCGGGCGGTCGTCGCCGCCTTCGGGTGGCCGGCCAACCTGCAGGAAGACGCTGTCTACCCATACACGCTCATCGACAGCACGGGCGCCAAGCTCACCGGCGCCAACAAGTACACGCTGACCTTTGCCAAGGGCCAGACTCCGCCAGTCAACGGATTCTGGTCGATCACGATGTACATGATCGACCAGGGCTGGTGGTTCGTGCCGAACAAGCTGAACAAGTTCACCGTCAGTCCGCGCAACAACCTGAAGGCCAACCCGGACGGTTCGATTACCCTCTATTTCCAGAAGGATTCGCCGGGCGCTGACAAGGAATCGAACTGGCTGCCGGCACCGGCAGGCGAGTTCATTCCGATGCTGCGGATGTACTGGCCACAGGAGAAGGCCCCGTCGATCCTCGACGGGACCTGGACGCCGCCGAAAGTACAGAAAGTGAACTAGCGTCGCAGGCGCGAAGGCGCCAGGCGACTGCATGCAAACGACCGGCTGCAGCGGGCTGTCCCGCTGCAGCCGGTCGGTAATGCAGAACATCGGCGACTGGTCGAATGCGATTAAAGGCGTTTCGGGTCGCTGTCGCCAGTCACGCACGCGTCACATGTCGGCTGTTGCCAGCTGCCAAGCCATTGATTGACAGCGGACCCGCGCGGCAGTCACGTGGGTTCGATTCCCATCACCCGCTCCATTCCCACCGTCTGTATCGACACTAGCAGCAAGCACGGAAGTCGGCCCAGGGAGACGACCGTCCACTAGGCGGTCAGAGAGCCCTGCGGGACACCACGGGTGGAAGATTGGGTGGTTGGCACTGTGACGGTGCTTCCCAATCTGCTAACGTGGGTTCGATTCCCATCACCCGCTCCATTCATTTAGATTCCCGGCGAGCGCCATTCGCGGCGCTTGATGGTCGGCACGGGTGGCTTTTCGGCCCCGCGAGCCTCGATCCCGCTCCGACCCGGCGCCGGTGGGTTAGTGTTGTGGGGCCGTCACGATCGGCAGCCCGAGGACCCTCCGGATGAAATCGATCG
>CAZKLS010000072.1:0-14583 GCA_964553405.1 uncultured Steroidobacteraceae bacterium | reverse complement strand
CGCGCGGGGCTACCGCTGCGTGATCGTGATGCCGGACAACCAGTCGCCGGAGAAGGCGGCGCTGCTGCGCACGCTCGGCGCGGATGTGCGTGTGACCAAGGCCGTTCCCTACAGCGACCCCAACCACTACCAGAAGCTCGCGCGCCGCGTCGCCGAGGAACTGGGGGCCGCGTGGGGCAACCAGTTCGACAACACCGCGAACCGCGACGCGCACTACGCGACCACGGGACCGGAGATCTGGCACGAGACCCAGGGACGCATCGACGCCTTCACCTGTGCCACCGGCACCGGCGGCACGTTCGGCGGCGTGTCGCGCTACCTGAAGGAGCAGAAGCCCGGCGTGCGCTGCGTGCTCGCGGACCCGATGGGCAGCGCGCTGTACCAGTGGGTGAAGTCGGGGGAACTCAAGTCCGAGGGATCTAGCAGCGTTACCGAGGGCATCGGCATCGGCCGGGTCACGGCCAACCTCGAAGGCTCGCCGATTGACGACGCGGTGCGCATCGAGGATGCGGAGATTGTCCGCACGACCTACCGCCTGCTGCACGAGGAAGGGCTCTTCCTCGGCGGCACCAGCGGCGCGAACGTCGCCGCCGCGGTGCAGGTCGCGCGCGAGCTGGGGCCTGGTCACACGATCGTCACGATCCTCTGCGACGGGGGCGGGCGCTATCTGTCCCGGCTCTACAACCCGGACTGGCTGGCGCAGAAAGGGCTGCAGGGCGAGGCCACCGCAGCGATGCGCTGACCCGGGAGCGGGCTCGCCGCCCGTCAGGGCAGCGGCTGCTCCGGCACCGGCACGACCGGCGACGCCTCGATATCGGCCTCGGCCAGCTTGGTGCGTATCCGGTCGAACTCCTCGACTGTCTCGATGGGCCCGATCCGCACCCGGTACCAGGTCTCGTCCTCCAGCGAGATTCGCTGGATCTTCGCGACGACGCCGTACTGCGCGAGCCGCGCCTGGAGCTTCTCGGCTTCGGCCACCTGCTTGAACGCGCCGGCCTGCAGCACCACGTCGCCGTGCGGCAGCACGTCGGACGGCGGCGCAGGCCGCGCCGCGTCGGCCGGGACCTCGACTTCCTGGTTCGGCAGCACGTCGTAGAACGTGAAGTTCTTCGCGGGATCCACCGGCGCCGGGGTTTCCTCGGCCGCCTGTGCCGAGGCGGGCGACGCAGCCGCCTCGGGCTGCGGCAGCGCCGGCGCCTGCAGGCCCCGGTAATGCAGGTGCACGGCGAACGCGACGCCGAGGCCGATCGCGAGGCCGAGCGCAAGCCCGGTCCAGCCGTTGAATGCCTGTCCCGCCCCGGGCCGCTGCTGCGCGACGTGCTTGTAGTCGCGGCTCAGCGTCCGGGCTGCACTCACATCGCCTCCGGCGCGGACACGCCCAGCAAGCCGAGCCCGTTGCGGATCACCTGACGCACGCCGAGGATCAACGTGAGCCGCGCGTCGCGCAATTCCGCGTCCTCGACCAGGAACTGGTGGGCGTTGTAGTAGGTGTGGAAGTCGTTCGCCAGTTCGCGCAGGTAGTGCACCATCGCATGCGGCGCGCGCTGCAGCGCCGCGCCCTCCACCACCTCGGGGTAGCGGCTCAGCGTGGTGAGCAGCGCCTGCTCGTAGGGTTCCACCAGCCGGGCCAGCGCCCCGCGGCCGCGCGCAGCGTCGTAGCTCATGGACTTGTCGCCCATCTGGCGCAGCACGCTGCAGACGCGCGCGTGCGCGTACTGGATGTAGTAGACCGGGTTCTCGTTGCTGCGCGAGGTCGCCAGCTGCATGTCGAAGTCGAGGTGCTGGTCGTTGCTGCGCATCACGTAGAAGAAGCGCGCGGCGTCGTTGCCCACCTCGCGGCGCAGCTCGCGCAGCGTGATGAACTCGCCCGAGCGCGTGGACATCTGCACCTTCTCGCCGCCGCGATACAGCGTGACGAACTGCACCAGCTTCACCTCGAGCGAATCCCCGGGCTCGCCCATCGCCACGAGCCCGGCGCGCACGCGGGCGACGTAGCCGTGGTGATCCGCGCCGAGCACGTCGATCAGGCGATCGAAGCCGCGCTCGCGCTTCTGCAGGTGATAGGCGATGTCCGAAGCGAAGTAGGTCTTCGCGCCGTTCTCGCGCACGACCACGCGGTCCTTCTCGTCGCCGAAGTCGGTGGCGCGGAACCACTCGGCACCGTCCTTCTGGTAGACGACGCCGTTCGCCCGCAGGCGCTCGAGCGCCCGTTCGATCGCGCCCTGCTCGGTCAGGCTGCGCTCGCTGAACCACTCGTCGTAGCAGACGCCGAAGGCCTCGAGGTCCTCGCGGATGTCGGCCAGAATGTCGCCGAGCGCGAGGTCGAGCGCCTTCTGGAAGCCGTCCTCGCCGATCAGCGAGCGGGCACGGGCGATCACCGCGTCGATGTAGAGGTCCTTGTCGCCCGCGGGCGCGTCCGGCGGCAGGTCGCGGAACACGTCGGCTGCGTCGCACAGCAGCGAGCGCCCTTCGCGCTCGATCAGCTTGTCCGCGATCGGCTGGATGTAGTCGCCGCGGTAGCCGTTGCTCGGAAACGCGAAGCGCTCGCCGAAGCACTCGAGGTAACGCAGCCAGACGCTGGCGGCGAGGATCTCCATCTGGCGGCCGGCGTCGTTGATGTAGTACTCGCGGTGCACGCGGTAGCCGATCGCGTCGAGCAGGTTCGCCACCGAGGCGCCGAACGCCGCGTGACGGCCGTGTCCCACGTGCAGCGGGCCCGTGGGGTTCGCTGAGACAAACTCGACGATCACCCGTTCGCCGGCGCCGAGCGTGCTGCGGCCGTAGGCGCCGGCCTGGTCGAGCACGCGGCGCAGCTCCGCATGGTAGGCCGCCGGCGCGAGGAAGAAGTTGATGAATCCCGGGCCCGCGATCTCGACCTTGGCGATCAGGTCATTGGCCGGCAATGCGGCGACGATGGCCTGCGCGAGTTCGCGCGGCTTGCGGCCGGCTGCCCGCGCGAGCTGCATCGCGGCGTTGGAGGCGAAGTCGCCGTGGCTCGGGTCGCGCGTACGCTCCACGGAGGATGGCGCCTGCGTTATGTCCAGTGACCGCAGGTCCTCAGGCAGCGACGCGAACGCGTCCTGCACGATTTTTTCTATCAGCTGCTTCAATTTACGGCCGTCGGGAATGCTCGGCGAGAGCGGAAAGTCTAAGGGAACGGCGCCCGGCGTGCGAGCGCAACTGTGAACTGGTGCCGCCGGGTTTTTTCTGGATTTCCTAGCCTATGAACCGTTGCGAAACGCGCGCAACCAGGGAGATCCCACCATGAGTACACCCGCTTCCCGAATCCTTGCCCTGCTGTCGGTCCCGTTCGCCGGAATCCTGCTCGTCGCCTGCGGCGGCGGCAGCGGTGGCGACGCCCCGGCATCGTCGAAGACCAGCCGGCTGGACCTCGCGATCACCGATGCGCCGGTGGACACGGCCGACGAGGTCTGGGTCCAGTTCCGCGCAGTCGAGTTCAAGCCCGAGGAGGGCGAGCCGGTGACCGTCGAGTTTCGCGACGACGCCGGCAACCCGGCGCCGCGCCGTATCAACCTGCTGCCGTTGCAGGACGGGCGCAGCACCTTGCTGTTCGACGACCTGACGCTGCCCGCCGGAAACTACCAGTGGCTGCGCATGATCGTGGACAACGAGCCGAACGTCCGCGACTCGTACCTGATGGTCGAGGGCCGGGAATGCGAACTGCGAATCCCGAGCGGCGATGAGTCGGGGCTCAAGCTGCAGGGCGGGTTCGTACTGCCGGCCGATGGCTCGGCGGCGCTCACGGTGGACTTCGACCTTCGCAAGTCGCTGCGGGCCCCGCCCGGACAGAAGGGCAACGCGCCCGACTGCACGCAGGCCTACCTGATGAAGCCGGTACTGCGACTGGTCAGGGACAGCCAGGCCGGCGGCATCACCGGAACGGTGGACCCGAGCCTGGTGCCGGATGAGGCCTGCAGTCGCATGGTCTACGTCTTCGCCGACGGCGAGAACGCGGCTGGCAGCACGGCCCCGGACGACCAGGACGGCACGCCCGCCGATCCGGTGGTGATGGCCAAGGCTGACGCCGTCACCGGCATCTACCGGGCCTCGTTCCTGCCGGCCGGGCCCTACACGGTGGCCTTCACCTGTGGCGAGGACGACCCGGACGCGGACGACAGCCTCGATTTCACAGCCGTCCGCGGCGCGACGGTGCAGGCCGGGCTCGTCACGACGGGCGTGGACCTGCCCGAGCCCACCGGCTGAAAAACCCGGTAATCGCCGGTTCCGCAGCGAGGGGCGCCCCGGGTGGGGCGCCCCTTGTCTTTTGCTGTCAACCGCGGAACGACCGTGGCGTTCTACGGTCTGACACTTGCAGCAGCGGAAGGAGATTGTCATGCGTTCACTGGTAATCCTGGTCTCGGTGATGGCGAGCGGAGCGGCGTTGGCGGGTGCCTGGGACTCCGGTTCCACGGCAGGCGCGAAGGCCATGCCACATCACGGGCACATGATGAGCGGCCATTCCGTGGACGCGAACGGCGACGGCGTCGTGAGCCGCGACGAGGCCCAGGCATTTCCGCGGCTTGCGGCCGAATTCGACTCGGTTGACGGCAACAAGGACGGACAGCTCGACAAGGCCGAGATGACCGCGCACCGCGAAGCCCGGCACGCGCAGATGCGGGCCGAGGCCGAGAAGCGCTGGGCTGCGGCGGATGCAGACGGCAGCGGTGCCTTGTCACAGGCTGAGGCGCAGGGCTCGATGCCGTACATCGCCGAGAATTTCGACAAGCTCGACTCGAACTCGGACGGCCAGGTGTCGCGTGAAGAGATGATGCAGCACCGGATGCACTCGAAGAAGGAATGGAAGCGCGAGTTCCGTGACCGCTGGACCGCGGCCGACAAGGACGGCGACGGCGCGCTCGACCTCGCGGAGGCCCAGACCGGCATGCCGAGGCTGGCCGAGAATTTCTCCAGCTTCGATGCGAACAACGACGGCAAGGTGACGCAGCAGGAGATGCGGGCGCATCGCCACCACTGAGCCGGCTGCGGCGGGTTCAGAACAGCTCGAGCGGATCCACGTCGAGCGACCAGCGCACCTTGCGGGCTTCCGGCAGCTGCTCGAGCGCCGGGAGCCAGCGCCCGAACAGCCGCTGCAGCGGTGAGTGCGTCGGTGCATGCAGCAGCAGCTGGGCGCGGAACTGGCCCGCCCGCCGCTCCATCGGCGCGGCCGCGGGTCCCAGCAGCTCGACCCTGCCGTCGCATAGCTCCTCAGCGACTTCCCGGGCACGGTCCAGGAACGAAAGCGGCGCGGCCTGCGCAGCAGCCTCGGCCCTGAGCACCGCGACGCGTGCATACGGCGGCCAGGCGGCGGCCTTTCTCTCCGACAGCGCGGCTGCGGCGAAGGCCTCGTAGCCGCCGTTGATCAGCTGCTGCAGCAGCGGATGCTCCGGGTACTCGGTCTGGATCAGCACCTCGCCCGGACGCTCGGCGCGCCCCGCGCGGCCTGCGACCTGCACGATCGTCTGGGCCAGCCGTTCGCTCGCGCGGAAATCCGTGCCGAACAGGCCCTGGTCGGCGTTCAGCACGACCACCAGGCTCACGTCCGGGAAGTGGTGTCCCTTGGTCAGCATCTGCGTGCCGACCATCAGCCGCACCGAGCCGCTCGCGATCTGCTCCAGCGTGTCCTGCAGCGAGCCGCGCCGGCGGACGGCGTCGCGGTCGATGCGTGCCAGCGGCACGTCCGGGAAGAGCATCCCGAGCGTCTCCTCGATCCGCTGCGTGCCCTGTCCGACCGGCTTCACCGCGTCCCCGCAGGACGGGCAGGCGCCGGGAATCGCATGCTGAGTCCCGCAGTGGTGGCAGTGCAGCCGCCCCTCCCGATGGTGCACCGTCAGCCGTGCGTCGCAGCGCGGGCACGGCGCGATCCAGCCGCAGGATGGGCAGAACAGGGTCGGTGCGTAGCCGCGACGATTCAGGTAGAGCAGCACCTGGCCGCCGGCCTCGAGATGGCGGCGGACCGCCAGCACGGTTGGCGTGGCGAGGCCCTGGTTGGCCGCGTGCCGTCGCAGGTCCACCAGCCGCAGCGTGGGGGGTCGCGCGCCCGCGGTGCGGTTCGGTAGTTCCAGCAGGCGCGCGCGGCCTTCGCGCACCCGCCCCAGGCTCTCGAGCGAAGGCGTGGCGGAGCCGAGCACGACTGGAATGCCGGCCTGCTGCGCCCTCACCAGCGCAAGGTCGCGGGCCGAGTAGCGAAAACCCTCCTGCTGCTTGTAGGAGGGGTCGTGTTCCTCGTCGACGACGATCAGGCCGGGCCGTGCAAGCGGCGCGAAGATCGCCGAGCGCGTGCCGATCACCACCGGCGCGTTCCCGCTGCGCGCCTCGCGCCAGGCCCGCAGTCGTTCCTGGTCCGCCAGCGAGGAGTGCAGCACCGCGATCGGCGAGCCGAAGCGCGCCTCGAACCGCGCGACGAGCTGGGGCGTCAGTGCGATCTCAGGCACCAGCACCAGCGATTGATCGCCTCGGGCCGCTACCCTTTCGATCGCGCGCAGGTACACCTCGGTCTTGCCGCTGCCAGTGATGCCATGCAGCAGGAACGGCTCGAACCGACCGTTGGCCCCGTCGATCGCCTCGATCGCCCGCTGCTGTTCCGGCGTCGGCTGCGGCGCCGGCTCCAGCACGGAGGCCTCCGGACCCCCATCGTCGCCGCGCCCGCAGTGGGTGCCGTGCCCGACCCGGATCCGGGCGACCCAGCCACGCTTTTCCAGCTCGCGAACGTGCTCACGCCAGCGAGGCGACAGGCTGCCGAGTGTCTCGGCATCGGCCCATTCGCGCTCATGCAGAAATCCGACCATCTCCCGTAGCCGGATGGCACGGGAGGGCAGGTCGGCCATCTGGCCCCCGCGCGCCTGTTCGGACAGCCGCCAGGCGTCGCGCTGCTCCAGCGCTTCGCTGCCGTGCCGCAGTGCCGCGGGCAGTGCCGCGGCGATCACTTCGCCGATCGGGTGGCGGTAGTAGTCCGACGCCCACCGCAACAGGTTCAGCAGCGACGGGTCGATGACCGGCGTGTCGTCTATCAGCGCGAGCGCCGTCTTCAGCCGGCTCTGCGGCAGGCGCGATTCCGCCCGGGTTTCGACCAGCACGCCGACGACCCGCCTCCGTCCGAAAGGCACCCAGAGGCGAACCCCCGGCAGCAGCCGGTCCGTGTCGCAGCCAGGGGGCGGCCGGTAGTCGAACAGCTGCCGCAGCGGCGCGTCGACGGCGACTGCAACGACCGCGCTCATCGGGCGTTCCAGGCCGCAGCGCTTGTCCACAATTCCTGTGGATAACTCTGTGAACGGATTGCGTGAAATTGAGCCAAGTGCCGGTCCGGGCAGCGGGTTTTACAGTTTGGTTACAAATTAGGCGCAGATATCGAATTCTTTTTAAAACAATACGTTACGTACCAGTTCCAGCGTCTGCCAAGACTCAGTCCAGACCGCCTGCCGGCGGGTGCGGCCGCTCGCCGGCGCCCGGCGCAGGCCAGTGAACATCTGTTCTCACCAATGCTCGTCAACCGCTTGGCCGCCATAGCGTTTTCCTGCTGTAGCGACCGGTCGGAAATTGCAGCCTCCGGCGCATCTACGCACATGATGAGCTCTGATACTCTCACTTTCGATCAGGTCCCGCGCCTGGCCGAGTCCGGTCCGGCGGCCGGGAAGGAGGCTCTGCTGGAGCAGTCGAGGGCGCTGGAGCGTTTCCTTGCGAGCGTCGAGCGGCGCGCGTTCCGGATCGCCCAGATGTCGCTGCGCGACCCTGACGAGGCCCTGGACGTCGTCCAGGGGGCCATGCTGAGGCTAGCGCGCAGCTACGGTCAACGACCCAGCGAAGAATGGAAACCGCTCTTCTATCGCATCCTGTACAACGGCATCCGGGACTGGCAGCGACGCCGCTCGGTGCGCTCGCGCGTCATCTCGTTCTGGCCGGGTTCGCTGCGGCACGGCGAAGACCTCGGGGCCGATCCGATCGAACAGGTGCCCGACAGTTCCCCGGAACCGAGCGAGCAGTTGATGGCGGCCGAAGCCATGCAGCGCCTGGAGCGGGAGCTGGCCGCGCTGCCGCCGAGGCAGCAGCAGGCCTTCGTGCTGCGCTGCCTCGAGGGGATGGACGTGGCCGAGACGGCCGCCGCGATGGGCTGCTCGACCGGCAGTGTGAAGACACATTACTTCCGCGCGGTGCACACGCTGCGCGAGAGACTCGGTGAGGTGTGGTGATGGATCCGCGCAGCGACGGCGATGATTTCCTTGAGCGCAGGGCGCGGGAAGTCTTCGAGGCCAGCGTCGACTCGCTGGACGCGCAGACCCGTTCGCGGCTCAACGTGGCGCGCCAGTCCGCGATCGAAGAACTGGAGGCTGGTGCGGCCCGCGGCTGGACCGCCTGGGCCAGGATCCTGGCCGTCGCGGGTGTCGCGGCCCTGGCCGTCGTCCTGTGGCGGGGACCGGGCGGTGACGAAGGCAGCAAGTCGATCGCCAACGGATCACCCGCGGGCCTGGACCCGCTCGAGTTCGTGGTTTCGGGCGAGGACCTCGACCTCGTCTCGGGCGATCTGGATTTCTACGCGATGCTCGAGGAACTCGAGCTGGAGCTGGCGTCCGGTGGCGTGGGCTGATCCTGGACACAGGGCCTTGATGTGGACATGCCTGGCCGTGGCGCTGCCTTTGCCTGCAATCGGGGCCGACCGCGTGCCAGCCGGCGAGCCTGGTGCGTCAGAGCAGGCGGCGGCGAGCGGGCCGACGGACACGAGCCTGGACCTGCTCGAGTACCTCGGCTACTGGGACGAGGAGGACGTGGACTGGCTGATGGCAGAGAGGTCCGTGCGGGACGTCGAGGAATCGAAGCCGGCGCCCGGCACTGAGCTGCAGGAGCAGGGGACATGAAATCCTGGATCTGGTGTCTGGTCGCAGCTTCTTTGCTGGCGTTCGCTCCGCCGGCGACAGCTCAACAGACGCACGCCGGGCCGCCGGCCGTCGCCTGGGACCAGCTTTCGGCCGAGCAGCAACAGGTGCTCGGACGCTTCCGCGAAGAATGGAACGCCCTGCCGCCGGGCCGCCAGCAGGCGCTTTCGCGAGGCGCCGAACGCTGGCAGAAGATGAGCCCCGAGCAGCGGGAAATGGCCAGGCAGCGCTTCGACCGCTGGCAGAGCCTGCCGACGGAGGATCGCCAGCGCATCCGCGAACGCTACGAGCGGTTCAAGCAACTCCCCCCGGAGCAGCAGCAGCGGCTGCGGGAGAATTTCCGTCGCTTCCACGAGATGCCGCCGGAGCGGCGCGAGGAGTTGCGCCGCCGATGGCAGCAGATGTCGCCGGAGGAGCGGCAGCACATGCAGCAGCGCTGGCAGAACATGTCACCCGAGCAGCGGGAGCGGATGCGCGAGCGCCGCGAGCAGATGGGCCCGCAGCATCACCCGCCGCGGCACGATCGCGGCACGCAGCGCGGCCGTTGAATCAAAACGAAAAGGGCGGCCCTTCCCTGGGCCGCCCCGGTCAAGTCACTCGACAGTCGGGCTAGTTGCGCCCGGCGCCGCTGACGCCACGCAGCTTCCAGACGTCGCCCGACAGCGCGACGATGTAGGCGATGCCTCCCTTGAAGTGCAGCGACGTGGGAAGGTTGATCCCGTCGAGCAGCACGGTGCTCGAGCCGTCACGGTTGATCCGCAACAACTGCCCGGTGTCCGGCAGCGCCGGCGCCCCTGCTGCACTGTCGTCGAGATTCGGGTCCCAGGTGCCCTGCGATAGGGCATACAGCGAGCGGCCCGGCCCGGACTGCACGTCCACGGCCATGCTGATTCCGCCGGCGACGGTTCCCCCGCTCATCGGGTCCCCGAGTTCGAAGGCCGTGACTGCGCCGATTTCCTCGTAGGCGCCCGGCGAACCCGAGATCGCCCCGGTCTCGGCGAGCAGGACCTGGCCGCGGAATACGTCGAGTCCAGCAGGCACCACGTTGCCGTATTGCTTCATGACGCTGGTGCCGCCGTTGAAGTCCACGTGCAGGATGCGGTTGTGGTGTCCGTCGGTCACCAGCAACCCGTCTTCCACCGGCTCCAGCGCGTACTGCACGCCCTCGGGCAGGAAGTACGAGAAAAGCGGCGGCGGCGGATTCATGCGCGAGAAGTCGCCGAGGTCCGCGACCAGCGTGGGCATGGTCGGGTCGTCGATACGGTAGACGCCGTTGATCCCGGTGTCCGGCAGCCCGATCGCATTCAGGAAATCCGGCGCGTCAACCAGCGTGACCAGCGCGTAGGCCGTGTCGCCGACGAAGGCCACGTCGAAGACGCCGCCCGGCACGCCGGGGATCGCGGGCAGCGGGAAGCCCGAGGCGAACGTCGTCATCGCGCCGGTGTCCGGGTCGATGCGCGTAATCTCGCCGATGCCGAACTGTGGAACGTACAACGCGCCGTCGGGCCCGATGGTTCCGCCGATCGACCCGGCCAGCCCGGATGCGAGCAGGTCGGCCTTGATCGGCAGGATGCCTCCCGGGTCTGCCGAAGCACTGAATCCGCTCAGTGCAAGAACTGCCGCCGCGGTCGTTGCAGAGAACAACTGCTTGATTGTCATGGGTATCTCCTCCCTCTTCGCTTCTTGTAGGACGCGCTGTGCGCACGGACTGGAGACCTTCCGCCCGGTCGCGCGCTCGAGTCACGAAAGACCTGCGAAGGAACGACGAAATTTGGATGAAAGACGCCGGCCCGGGGATGGGCCGGTCGCTGCGCCGGCCGCCGCGCGCACGCTCAGGGTCGAAACGACTGCCAGCGCACCCGTGCCCGTTCCAGCAGCTGGTCGTACGCGGCATTGCCGACCAGCGTCGCCAGGAAGGGATCATGGCGGGCCAGAAAGGGGTAATTGATGAAGCCCCGGTCCACCGCCACTGAGGCCCATGCCACCGCTTCTTCAGCCGCGCCGGCCAGCGCATAAGCCTGGGCCAGGAAGCGTGGAAACACGTCCGTCGCCCGGGCCAGCGCCGCGGTGTCGGCCGAGGGGGCGGGCATCACTGGCCGGCCCGCGAGTGCGTCCGCGAAGAGACCGATGATCTGTCCCGGTGGCGAGGACTGCATCGCCTCAGGCAGCTCTGCGGCCACCGCGCGGGCTTCGTCGGTCCGGCCTGCCCAGGCGAGCGCATAGACGAAGAACAGTCGGGCCATCGGGTTGCCCGGGTCCATCGTGAACATCTGCCGGTAGGGTCCTACGGCCGACTCGAAATCTCCCTCGAGCGCATCCGCCCAGCCGGGCATGCAGCGGCTCAGCGGCGTCAGCGGATCGATCGCGACGAGCTTCGCGATCAGCGGTCGCGCCTCGGTCACCCGGCCCGAGATGAGATAGCAGTTCGCGAGCAGCGACACCGTGTCCGGATCGCCCGGTTCCTTGCCGAGCGCGGTCTTCAGCGCGTCCACTGCAGACTGGATCTCTCCGCGCGCGTAGCTGATCCAGCCAGCCAGCTGATGTCCCGCCGCCATGCCGGGCTGCAGCGCGAAGGCCTTGTCCGCGCAGGACTGCGCCTGCTCCAGCAGTGCCTCGCTCAGGTCGATGCCGGCTTCCCGGTAATGAAGATACGTCCGCCCGAGGGCCGCATGCAGCCGGGCGTCGTCGCCGGACCGTGACAGTCCGCTACGCAGCAGTTCCACCGCCTGGTCGATCGAGTCCTTGCGCCAGCGCAGCGCCGCTTGGCGTGCCTGCACCAGGCACTGCCATGCCGCGACGTCGGTCGCCGGACGCTCGATGTCCGCGCTGCCCGCGTCGGCAGGCAGCTGCAGGTGCAGCGAGTCGACGACTTCCCGTGCGATGCGCTCCTGGATCGCGAACAGCTGGTCCAGGCTGCCCTCGTAGCTGTGCGACCAGACGCGATCGTCCGACGCGGCATCGACGAGACGCGCGGCCACGCGGATGCGCTGGCCGTCGTGCCGCACGGTGCCTTCAACCAGCCGCGTGACGCCGAGCTCCCGCCCGATGACCCGCGCGCTCTTGCCGCTGCCCCGCAACGTCATCGAAGACGTCCATGAGATGACGCGCAAGGCCCGGATGCGTGACAGCCCGGTGATGACCTCCTCGGTGAAGCCGTCGGCGATGTAGGCGCTCCCGGGATGCTGCCCCAGGTAGTTGAAGGGAAGCACGGCGACCGAGCGTTCCGTGTCCGCCGTTGCGGTCGTCGGGCGTTCCCGGGCGGGGCCGGGCTGTTCCCTCCGGCAGCGCCATGCCTCGATCTCCGCGGGGTAGGCATACACGGACCCCTGCGCCCGGTGCATCTGGCGGTGTACCGGCAGCCCTTCCTCCGCCTCCCAGCGGCGCGCCGTCCTGACGCTCCTGCCCAGGTAGTTGGCGATGGCCTTCCAGGAATCGAGCCGGTCCACGGGCTTGTTCCGCGACATGGCCCGGGATCGTAATGGGACAAAGGCGGCCAAAGCCAGTCACGGCCCCGGATGCGCATTGTCGCCGCGCGCGGCGTGTCCCAGTTTTGGAGTCCCGAGAATCGCGAACTCCAGGAGGACGGCCTCATGATTCAGAACACGCTGAAACCCCTCGCCGCGGTGCTCGCCTGCGGCCTTGCCTGCGGGGCTTATGCAGGCGACGACATCGGCCAGGGTTACCGCTGGGTGCCGGTATCCGGCGTCGGCGTCCACTATTTCACGACTGCGATCATCCATTCGCAGCAGCCGACGGCTTCAGGAATGGTCCAGCGCAGCACCGACATCGTGGAGCTCGACGGCGATCTCGAGGGCCGGCTCCTGTATCACCCGGTGTCCGTGTTCGACTTCGCGGCCGGCACGCTGGTGAACACCGGTCACCAGGTGTTCTCGGGCACGGTCCTCGGCTCCGATCCCGTGCTGATCCATGACGACGAGTTCCGCTTCGACGTCAACCTGGCCAGCGGCGAGACGACGGGAAAGGTTTACCTTCTCGATCCGATCGCAGGCCCGAAGATCCGCTGCGAGCTCGACGTCGTCGGGACGGGCGCGACGCCGGCAGGCGATGCCGTCGTGGCGTACACG
The DNA here is from genome assembly GCA_964553405.1 of uncultured Steroidobacteraceae bacterium. Taxonomy (GTDB): domain Bacteria; phylum Pseudomonadota; class Gammaproteobacteria; order Steroidobacterales; family Steroidobacteraceae; genus DATIRA01. The sequence continues at coordinate 1,613 of CAZKLS010000072.1, read as the reverse complement.
GGCCGCTGCAAGGTGAAGCAGAAGTAGCGCTCTGCCCTAGGCCTGGAGCTTGCCGGGCAGCTGGGCGGTCAGGCGCCCCAGCAGCCCGGCAAGCGTCCTGACGTCCTCCGTGGACCAGGTTTCACCGAACAGCGCCTCGGACTGCGCGGCCAGTGTGCGCAGGCTCTCGCGGGCGAGACGCCGGCCCGACTTCCGCAGCACGACACAGCTGACGCGCGCGTCCCGCCGGTCCTCGGCGCGGGCCACCCAGCCCACCTTTTCCATCGGGGCGAGCATCCGCGTCACGCCGGACTGACTCATGTCCAGTCGCTCCGCGAGGTCGACGCGGCGCAGCCGGCCGCCCGCGGCCTGCTCCAGGTGCAGCAGCAGCAGGAGCTCGTTGACCGAGAGACCGTGGATGCCGCCGAGTTCAGCGGCGAACCGGTTCTGCAGGTGGGCCTGCGCGCGAAGCAGGTTCAGCACAGCGTCGAGGGCGGGACTCTTCATGCCCGCGATTGTAGGGCATATACTTGCGAACGCAAGTATTAATCAAGTAATGCCGCGGGTACCGGCCGGATGTCAGGTTTCCCGGCCGGCGTCGCGCACGCCGAACAGGTACAGGCCCACCGTGATGGCCGCGGTCGCTGCGGCAGACGACCAGAGCACGAACCGGACCAGGCCGCCCCAGTCGTCCCAGGTGCCGGTCACGCCGAAGTACGTCAGGTAGAAGCACGCACCGGCGTTGCTGACGATTCCGGCCCAGACCGGGCCCGGGGCTCGTTGTCCCTGCAGCGCCGCTGCGAGCCCGAATGCGTAGCCGACACATAGAGCGAGGTAGGCCCAGCCGAGCATGCGGAGAAACATGTAGGTCGGCTGGGATGGCAGGCCGATCGCCTCGAGGATCGCGGCCGGGAAGAAGATCAGCGGAACACACCAGAACAGAACCGTGGCACCGATCTTGAAAACGTAGACGCGGACGAGGTTGGTCATGTCTTCCCCCTCGGTGACCTCGGATCCGTCCGTCAGTCCGTGCGACGGTAGCGGTACCCACCGTTCTCTATCGTGAACGACACCGCTCGCCCGGTCTCATCGAGCTCGAATTCCACGATCGAAGCCACGCCCGAGGTCAGCGCCGCCGCCGGCGCCTCGGTGACGAAGCTCGTCGTACCGGTCTGCCGCAACGACGTCGCACTCGCCTCGATGTCGCTGGCTTCGGGATCGAGAATCTGCAAGCGGCCGTCCGCCACGAGCAGGTGCAGCGGGCCGCCCCAGCGGTCGCGGTAGGCACCCTCGAAGCGGGACAACTCGGCAGAGACGGCTCGCGGCGGAACGTTCCGTGCGGCCGCGTTCCTGACCGGACCCGAAACGAGATTCATGATGCCTGTGGCAAGGCTGCGCGGACCGTCGTCCGAATTGAACAGCAGGATCACGGCGACCTTGCTCGACGGGTCGAGCAGCAGGCTGGACCTGTAGCCCGGCAGGCTGCCGCCGTGATCGATGCACGATGCCGACCGAGAAACCCGGCAGGTCGTTGCTGTGTCGCTGACCTTCGAGCCAGATATCGAGCTTGGCGAGCGCGTCACGTACCGCCGGGTCGGCGGCAATGGCGGCACTTATGGCCGGAGTTGCACCGT
>CAZKLS010000071.1:0-14626 GCA_964553405.1 uncultured Steroidobacteraceae bacterium | reverse complement strand
CATCTCGCGCATGTACATGCGCACCGGGTCGGTGGTGCGGCCGAACTCGGCGTCGACGGTGGTGGCGAGTGCGGCGGCGGCTTCCTCGGCGGCTTCCTCGTCGGTGACCACCGGCTCGCGCAGCAGCAGCGCCTCGGCATCCGGTGCCTTCTCGTACACCGGGATGCCCATGTCGTTGATCATCTGCACGATGTCTTCGATCTGCTCCGGATCGACGATCTCGCTCGGCAGGTGGTCATTGACCTCCGCATACGTCAGGAAGCTCTGCTCCTTGCCGCGCGCAATCAGCAGCTTCAGCTGGGACTGACGGTCTTCCGGCGTGCTGGCCGGCAGCATGATCTCGAGCTTCTCGGCGGCCGCGCGCGCCTTGCTCCTGGCCTTGCGGCCGGCCTTGCGCGCCGTCTTAGCCGGTGCGGCGGCCGGGGCCGGCGCAGCCGGCTGCGCCTCGGCGGCTGCTGCGCGGCGGGTCTTGCGTGCCGGCTTCTCGGTGGCCGGTGCGGACTTGCGCGCCGGGGCCCTGGCGGCCGCCCCTTTCTTCTGCGCCGCCTTGACCGGCGCCTTGGCCTTGGCGGGCGCCTTGGCCTTCGCCGGTGCCTTGGCCTTGGCGGGCGCCTTGGCCGGCGCCTTGGTCCGGGCCTTCACCGGGGCCTTCGTCTTGACCGCGCTGGCCTTCGGAGTCTTCGCCGTCCGGGTCGCTTTCGCCGCGGTCTTGGGGGCGGCGCGGGCGGCGCTCTTGCGCGCCGGCGCGGCCTTGCGGCGGGCCTGGCTCGTCTTCGCCGGAGCCTTGCGAACGGGTGTTTTCCTGGCCTGCTTGCCTGCCTTTTTGCTCAAGATGGGCGCCTCAGGGAAAAGGGGTACGAAAAAGAGCGGAAGTATACCATTTTCAGCCGACCGGCCCCCGTCACTTCGCGGGCCTGGGATGGGCGGATTGGCCCTTCGCCTGCAGCAGGCTCCGAAGTTCCTGCTTTTCCCCATCCGTCAGCGAGTTGTCGCGGGCCCGGCCGAGCAGGTAATCGAGTCTCTGCGCCGGTTGCTCCTCCTCGATCAGGCGCGCGATCGCCGACCCGAGTTCGCTGGCCGCGGCCTCGGGATCGGAGACCAGGCATTCGGCCGAGGCGAGGCGCGACAGCGGTCCGTACTCCGGCCGGGCGCGCCAGCGCTCGAGCAGCGCCGCTGTGCTCGGTGCCGGGTCCTCGCGCAGCTGGTGCAACAGCTCGGCCAGCAGCGCCGTTCCCGGGCGCTCGATGGCCTCGATCGCCGGGATCTCGGGCAACGCGCCGGCGGCCGTCGGGTAATGCACCAGCAGCGTGATCGCCTGGCGGACGAGGTTCCCGCGCCCGAACGGCGCCGCGGACGCCCGCGAACGGAGCGGTCGCGGCGCTGCGGGGCGCTCCGCATCCGCCGGGCTGCCCGCCGTGCCCAGCAGCTCGAGCAGCCGCGGTCCCGGCAGGCCGACGACTTCGGCCAGCTCCGACACGAGCAGCTCCCGGTAGACGTCCGATGGGATGCGTGCCAGCAGCGGTCGCGCGAGCTCGATGAGTTTCGCCCGGCCGTCCACGCTGCCGGTTTCGCTGCGGGAGCCGAGCTCCTGGATCAGGTAGCGCGACAACGGCATCGCCTGCGCGATGCGGCCCTCGAAGGCCTCCCGTCCTTCCGCGCGGACCAGGCTGTCGGGGTCTTCTCCCTCGGGCAGGAACAGGAAGCGAACCTGGCGGCCCTGCTTGAGCTCGCTGACCGAGTTCTCCAGCGCGCGCCAGGCGGCCGCCCGTCCGGCACGGTCGCCGTCGAAGCAGAACACCACTTCCCCGACCAGGCGGAAGACCCGCTGCAGGTGCTCCGGCGTCGTCGCGGTTCCAAGCGTCGCGACCGCATAGGTGATGCCTGCCTGGTGGAGGCTCACGACGTCCATGTAGCCCTCGACGACCAGGATGCGCTCGAGCTTGCGGGTCGCCTGCCGGGATTCGAACAGTCCGTAGAGTTCCCGACCCTTGTGGAACAGCTCGGTTTCCGGCGAATTCAGGTACTTCGGCTCGCCGGCGTCCAGCACGCGACCGCCGAAGCCGATGACCCGGCCGCGCACGTCGCGGATCGGAAACATGATGCGGTCGCGAAACCGGTCGTAGAAGCCGGCGTCTTCCCGGGCGCGGTTCGAGTCGCCCTGGCGCTCGACCACCAGCCCGGCTCGCTGCAGCACCTGGCGCTCTTCCGCCGAGCCGCCGAGCCGGCGCAGCAGCGCATCCCAGCCGGGCGGCGCATAGCCGATGCCGAACCGCTGTGCGGCCTCGGCCCCGATGCCGCGCCGCTCGAGGTAGGCCCGGGCGCGCTGCTCGTCGTTCAGGCACTGGCGGAAGTGAAGCGAGGCGCGCTCCAGCGTCGCGTACAACTCGTCGTTGGGTTGTGGCGCAGCCCCCGTCCCGCCTTCCCTGGGCACCTCGAGGCCTGCCCTCGCGGCAAGATCCTCGACCGCCTCGACGAAGCCGAGATGCTCGTACTCCATCACGAATCCGAGCGCCGTCCCGTGCGCGCCGCAGCCGAAGCAGTGGAAGAACTGCTTGTCGGGGCTGACGGTGAACGACGGCGTCTTCTCGTCGTGGAACGGGCAGCACGCCTTGTATTCGCGGCCCGCGCGCTTCAGCTGCACGCGGCTGCCGATCAGCTCGACGATGTCCGTACGCGCGATCAGTTCGTCGATGAAATGCTGTGGAATGCGGCCGGCCACTGGACAGGGGATAGGGGATAGGGGATAGGGGATAGTGGGGTCGGCGCCGCGGGCCCGCAAGCGGTCGGGGCCGCCATCGAGCGGCGTGGAGATCGCGCCCCGGGGGAACCGGCGGGGCAGGTCGCGGGCTGCCCGGGGACGCCGGCTCAGGCGCCGAGGCTGGCCTTGATGCGCGCGCTGACCGCGCCCATGTCGGCCCGTCCGGCGGCTTTCGCTTTAACGGCCGCCATGACCTTGCCCATGTCCTTGATGCTGCTGGCCCCGGAGGCCGTGATCGCCTCGCGGATGATCGCGTCGAGCTCCGTCTCAGACAGCGGCGCCGGCAGGTATCCCTGCAGCAGTTCGATCTCGGTGGCTTCCTTCGCCGCCAGGTCGGCTCGCCCGCCCTGCTCGAACTGGGCGATGGACTCGCGGCGCTGCTTGACCATCTTCTCGATGACGGCGATCACCTGCGCATCGTCGAGCGTGGTTCGTTCGTCCACCTCGCGCTGCTTGATCGCAGCCTGCGCCATGCGGATGGTCGAGAGGCGCTCCTTGTCGGAGGCCCGCATGGCGGCTTTCATGTCCTCGTTGATACGCTCCTTGAGCGTCAAGGGGACTCCGGCTCAGTAGCTGCGCGCCCGGGGCGCGGAGAAGTCGCGGTTGCTGCGCTTCTGGTGCCGCTTGACGGCGGCCGCCTTCTTGCGTTTCCGCTCCTGGGTGGGCTTCTCGTAGAATTCGCGGCGCCGAAGCTCCGTGAGTACGCCGGCTTTCTCGCAGGCGCGCTTGAAGCGGCGCAGTGCGGCATCGAAATATTCGTTCTCTCGAACGCGAACGCTGGGCATCGAAACCTCGTCGGATTGATCGTGGCAGGGCAGTCCGGGCGGGTTGCCGCCGGAGCTGACCGGGAAAAAGATCCGAAATTCTACGGATCGGGATGTGGAATTGCAAAAGATGAAGGTACTCGGCCTCGAAACCTCCTGCGACGAGACGGCCGCGGCGGTGTACGAGGGTGGCCCGGGCGGGGCGGGCCTGCTGGCGCACGAGGTTTACAGCCAGGTCGCGCTGCACGCCGGCTATGGCGGGGTCGTGCCGGAGCTGGCGTCGCGGGACCACCTCCGCAAGCTCGCCCCGCTGCTCGAGCGGGTCCTCGGGGCCGGGGACGCCCGGCACCGCGTCGCCGGCGTGGCCTACACGAGCGGCCCGGGCCTCGTGGGCGCGTTGCTGGTGGGCGCCTCGGTCGCCCGTTCGCTCGCCTATGCCTGGGGCGTGCCCTGCGTGGGCGTACACCACATGGAGGGCCACCTGCTGGCGCCGCTGCTCGAGGACGACCCGCCGCAATTCCCGTTCGTGGCGCTGCTGGTCTCCGGGGGGCACACGCTGCTGGCCCGCGTCGAGGGCCTCGGCCGCTACGAGATCCTGGGCAGCTCACTCGATGATGCGGCCGGAGAGGCGTTCGACAAGACAGCCAAGCTGCTCGGGCTCGGTTACCCCGGCGGCCCGCGCCTCGCCGCGCTGGCCGAGCAGGGACGGCCCGGCCGGTTCCGGTTCCCGCGACCGCTTACCGAGCGTCCGGGCCTCGACTTCAGCTTCAGCGGCCTGAAGACGGCGGTGGTCGTGGCGCTCAAGGGGCGGGATCTCGATCCCGAGACCCGGGCAGACGCCGCCCTGGAGTTCGAGGAAGCCGTCGTGGATACGCTGCTGATCAAGGCCGAGCGCGCGATCGAGGCGACCGGGACCACGACGCTGGTCGTCGCCGGCGGCGTCGGTGCCAACCGCCGGCTGCGAACGCGAATGCTGGCCCTGGGCGAGCGGCTCGGCGTGCGTGTGGTATACCCTCGCAGCGAATTCTGCACGGACAACGCCGCGATGATTGCACTGCTCGGCTACCTGCGCCTCTCCGGCGGCGAGCGTGACGAACTCTCGATCCGCGCCCGCGCCCGCTGGCCGATGACCGAGCTGGTGCCTCCCGCGGCGTCCGCGGGCGCCTGAGCGGGACGCCGCCATGGACACGATTTTCCTGTCGGGCCTGACGACCGACTGCATCATCGGCATCTGGGAGTGGGAGCGCCGCGTCAAGCAGAAGGTCGTGATCGACCTGGAGATGGCGGCCGACATCCGCCGCGCAGCCGCGACCGACTCGATCGAGGATACGCTCGACTACAAACGCGTCGCGAAGCGGATCCTGCAGTTCGTCGGGGACTCGGAGTTCCAGCTGGTCGAGACGCTGACCGAGGGGATCGCGCGCGTGATCGTCACGGAATTCGACGTCGCCCGGGTGCGGGTGCGACTCAACAAGCAGGGCGCCATCCGCGGATCGCGCGACGTCGGCATACAGATCGAGCGGCGCCGGGAGGACTACCCGTCCGCCGAGGGCGCCGTTTGACCAGCGTCTACGTCGCGGCCGGCAGCAACGTCGATCCGGTCCGCAATCTTCGCATCGCCCTCGACGCGCTCGCGACGGCGTTCCCCGGGCTTCGATGCTCGCCCGCCTACCGGAACCGGGCGGTCGGATTCGAGGGCGAGGATTTCGTCAACCTGGTGGTCGGTTTCGACACGGATCTCGACCCTCGCGCGGTCCAGGCCCGGTTGCAGCAGGTGGAGTCGCTGTGCGGACGGACGCGTGACGCCCCGAAGTGGGCGCCGCGTTCGATGGACCTCGACATCCTGCTCTACGGGGACCGGGTCGGCGACGAGCCCGGCCTGGTGCTGCCGCGGCCGGACCTGCTGCGGCGCGCCTACATGCTGCGGCCGCTGGCCGAACTCGCCCCCGGGCTGCGTCACCCGACGGCGGGGGTGCCGGTCGCGGAGCTGTGGGCCGCCTTCGATCGCGCAGCCCACCCGATGCAGCCGGTCGATCTCGGCTGGCCGGGTAGCGGTGCTTCGACTTGAGCTGGCGGCCCGGGGCCGGGTGCGCCGGTACGGTCTCAGATGCTGCGGCCGCCATCCACGGCGATCACCTGGCCCGTCACGTACGGTGCATCGCTGGCGAGGAACAGCGCGGTCCGCGCGACGTCGCGCGGCGAGCCCGGGCGCTTCAGCGCGGTCTTGCCGATGATTTCCCGCTGCAGCGGCTCGTCCATGCCTCCTTTCGGCCAGAGCACGGGTCCCGGCGCGATGCCGTTCACCCGTACCTCGGGCGCGAGCTCGCGGGCCAGCGAGCGGGTCAGCATGATGAGCCCGGCCTTCGCCGCGCAGTAAACCGGGTGGTTCCTCAGGGGCCGCTGGCCATGAATGTCCACCATGTTGATGATGCAGCCCGCCGCTACACGCAGTGCCGGCGCCGCCGCCTGGGAGAGGAACAGCGGGGCCTTCAGGTTGCTGCCCATCAGCTCGTCCCACTGCTCCGGCGTGATCGACCCGACTGGTGTCGGATAGAAGCTCGAGGCGTTGTTGACCAGCACGTCGAGCCGGCCATATCGCTCGAGTGCCGAGTCGACCAGCCACGGCAAGCGCTCGAGATCGCCGAGATCGGCCCCCAGCGCGAGCGCGGAGCCGGCCCGCAGCCGGCACAACTCGCCGACCAGCGCCTCGGCTTCGGCCGCGGAGCTGCGGTAGTGCACGACGACGCTGGCGCCGGCCGAGTGCAGCTCGCGCACGATCGCCGCGCCGAGGCGCTTCGCGCCGCCGGTGACCAGCACGCAGCGCCCGTCCATCGACCTGTCCCGCACGTCCTGCATGTTCGCAACGCCCCGCCTTCGGCCGTTCCCTGCTGCCGGGCGACGATACCGCAACCGGCACCGAGTGTCGCAGCCCCGGGCGGCGCGGCGTGAACGCCGAAGATGATCTGCCGGAGCCCGGGCCCGATGCACGCGCGCATTCGGCGCGGGTGCTCGAACGGGTTCGCGCCGCGATCGAGGGCGCGGGCGGGTTCCTGGATTTCCCGAGCTACCTGGACCTCGTGCTGTACGCGCCCGGCCTCGGCTATTACAGCGCCGGCGCGCGCAAGTTCGGGCCGGACGGTGACTTCATCACGGCACCGGAGGCGGCGCCGCTCTTCAGCCGTTGCCTGGCGCTGCAGTGCGCGGAGGTGCACCAGCGCCTCGGCGCGGGCGCGATCCTGGAACTCGGTGCCGGATCGGGAGCGCTGGCCGCCGTGCTGCTGCGCGAGCTCGAGCACCTGGGATCCCTGCCCGAGCGCTACCTGATTCTCGAGGTCAGCGCCGAACTCCGCGAACGGCAGCGGCGCTCGCTCGAGGCGCGAGTCCCGGATCTCGCCGACCGGGTCACCTGGCTCGAGCGGCTGCCGCAGGGTTTCGCCGGCACGGTCCTCGCCAACGAGGTCCTCGACGCGCTGCCCTTCGAGCGCTTCGCTGTCCGGGGTGGCGCGCTGCACCGGCTCGGCGCGACCTGGCGGGACTCCCGCCTGGACTGGGCCGGCCGGCCCGCGACCGCGGCGCTCGAGAGCGCGGTCCGCCGCATCGAGCGGCAGCGCGGCGAGGCCTTTCCCGAAGGCTATGTCTCCGAGCTGAACCTGCGCCTGCCGTCGTGGCTGGCCGCGCTGGGCGAGGCGGTCGCGGCGGGCGTGCTGCTGTTCATCGACTACGGTCTGCCGCGGCGCGAGTTTTACGCAGAAGAGCGGCGCTGCGGCACGATGCTGTGCCACTACCGTCATCGAGCGCACGAGGACCCGTTCCTGGTGCCGGGACTGCAGGACATCACGGCGTGGGTGGACTTCACGGCCGTGGCCGAGGCGGCGACCGCGTCCGGGTTCGAGCTCGCCGGCTACACGACGCAGGCCCACTTCCTGATAGCGAACGACATCGCGCGGCTCGTGGCCGAGGGCGGGGATGCGCAGCTCCCCGCGAGGCTCGCGCTGGCCCGGCAGGCCCGGCTGCTGACGCTTCCTGGCGAAATGGGGGAGCGGTTCAAGGTCATGGGCTTCACGCGCGGCTACGATGCCCCCCTGCGCGGATTCGCTGCGCGCGATTTCAGTCACCTGCTCTGAGGCCTGCCACCCGACATGGATCTCCTTCAAGCCGTCGTCCTCGCCGTCGTGCAGGGCCTGTCCGAGTTCCTGCCGATCTCGAGTTCCGGTCACCTGATACTGGTGCCGCACTTCCTGGGCTGGACGGACCAGGGGCTCGCCTTCGACGTGGCCGTGCACGTCGGCACGCTGCTCGCGGTGCTGATCTACTTCAGGCGGCAGCTCGGCACGATGGCGGTCGCCTGGGTCGACTCGGTGCTGCGGCGCAGGCACACGCGGGACAGCCGGCTCGCCTGGCAGATCCTGGTCGCGACGATTCCGGTCGGCCTGGTTGGGCTCGCCTTCGACGACTTCATCGAGACGCACCTGCGCAGCCCGCTGTTCGTGGCCGGAACGCTCACGGTCTTCGGGCTGCTGATGTACGCGGCGGACCGCTACGGCAAGGGGAACCGCGACGAGTACGACCTCAGCTGGGGGCAGGCGCTCACGATCGGCGTCGCGCAGGCGCTGGCGCTGATGCCGGGCACCTCGCGCTCGGGCGTGACGATGACGGCCGGTCGAATGCTCGGCCTGACCCGCTCGGCGGCCGCGCGCTTTTCCTTTTTGCTGGCGGTGCCCGGCATCGCCGCCGCCGGCGCCTACGAGGGCCTGAAGCTCGCTACCTCGACCGAGCCGGTGGCATGGCAGCCGATGCTGGTCGGCGCGCTGTTCGCAGCGCTTTCAGGCATCGCCTGCATCCACTTCCTGATCCGCTTCATCGAGCGCATCGGCCTGCTGCCGTTCGCACTGTACCGCCTGCTGCTCGCGGCACTGATCGTCTGGCACTTCAGCTGAGGCGGGCGGGCCCCGCGAGCGCCGTTCGTATCGCGGCGATCCTCTCGGTGCGCAGCATTTCGGCGATGACCTCGCCCGGCTTGCCCGCGATCGCCGCGGGGTCGGGCCGCACCGCGGCCGCGGCGGCCAGCGCACCGCGCAGCAACGCAGCCTGCGGGTAAGGGGCCGCGCGCAGGCGCTCGCCACGGCCGCGCGCGTCCGCCTCGCAGGCGAGCAGCAGCCTCCCGAAGCGCTCGGGCCGGCGGAATGCGTCGGTCTGCTCCAGCAGGTCGAGCACGGTCGCGGGCCGCAGCTCCGCGGCCCGGTGGATCCGCCCGTGATGACGCGCGGCGAGCACTGCAAGCTCGCGGTGCTCGTTCGGAACGCGAAGTCGCCGGCAGAGGTTCTCGATCAGCTCGACGCCGGATTCCTCGTGCCCGATGTGCCGCGGCCAGTCCCGCTCCGGCGTCGTCGCCTTGCCGAGGTCGTGCACCAGCGCCGCGAAACGCACGTCGGTCGCGTCGGAGAGCCCCGCCGCGACGTCCAGCGACTGCATCGCGTGAATTCCGGTGTCCACCTCGGGGTGCCACTGCTCGGGCTGCGGCACGCCGAAAAGCGCGTCGATCTCCGGAAACACGACGGCCAGCGCGCCGCAGGACCGCAGCACGGCGAAGAACTCGGTCGGCCTTGCCTCCGCCAGCGCGCGCACGGTCTCTGTCCAGACCCGCTCCGGCACGAGCGCCTCGAGCTCGCCGGCAGCGACGATCTCGCGCATCAATGCCAGCGTCCCGGGCGCGACCGAGAAGCCCAGCGGGGCGAATCGCGCGGCAAACCGTGCCACGCGCAGCACGCGCAGCGGATCCTCGACGAAGGCGGGGGAGACGTGGCGCAGCAGCCTCGCCTCCAGGTCAGCCCGGCCGCCGTGCGGGTCGATCAGCGTGCGGCCATCGGTGTCGAGCGCCATCGCGTTGATGGTCAGGTCGCGGCGGGCCAGGTCCTCCTCGAGCGTGACGTCGGGCGAGAACCGGGTCTCGAACCCGTAGTAGCCTGGGCCCGTCTTCCGTTCAGTGCGCGCGAGCGCGTACTGTTCCCCGGTGCGCGGGTGCAGGAACACCGGGAAGTCCTTGCCGACCTGCCGGTAGCCGGCGTCCAGCATCTGCCCGGGGGTGGCGCCCACGACGACGTAGTCACGCTCGGCGACCGGGCGACCGAGCAGCTGGTCCCGCACCGCGCCGCCGACGAGATGGATTTTCATGCCTGGCATCGTAACGAAACCGCAGCGCATCGAGGGAGCGCGCCCGCCGGCCGCCACGCGGCGCCGCCGGTCGGGCTGGCTGCGGAGCCTGGCAGCCAGGGCGGCCTGCGGTCTGGCGCTGATCAACGCGTCCGGCTGCTACCTGATGCAGGCGGCCGGGGGACAGATGGAGGTGATGTCGCGCAGTCGCCCGATCGACGCGGTGCTCGAGGATGCCGCGGTCCCGGAGCCGACTCGCGAGCGGCTGCGCCTGCTCGGCGAAGCGCGCGAATTCGCCGAAGCGCAGCTCGCGCTGCCTGCGGGCGACAGCTATCGCGACTACGCCGAGCTCGACCGTCCGTATGCGGTCTGGAATCTCGTCGCGGTGCCGGAATTCTCGCTGGTGCCGCGACGCTGGTGCTTTCCCGTGGCGGGTTGCGTGAGCTACCTCGGCTACTTCGCCGAAGCTCGGGCCGAGGCGGCGGCGCGCAGGTTCAGGCAGCAGGGCTTCGACGTCGCGGTCGGCGGCGTCGCGGCGTACTCGACGCTGGGACGGCTTCCCGATCCGGTCTACAGCACGATGCTGCGCTGGCGCGAGTCACGGCTCGTCGGCACCGTCTTCCATGAGCTCGCGCATCAGCGCCTGTACGTCAAGAACGACAGCGCATTCAACGAGGCCTTCGCCTCGGTCGTCGAGGAGGAGGGCGTGAGGCGCTGGTTCAGCATGCGCGGCGAGCAGGATGCGCTCGCCGACTACCGGGCGGGCCTCGAGCGCGAGGACGAATTCACCGAGCTGCTGCGCCGCGCGCGGGCGCGGCTGGCCGCCCTGTACGCCGGCGCCGGCCCGCCCCGGGAGCTCAGGGTGGAGAAGGAGCGGGAATTCGGGCGCCTGAAGTTCGAGTACTCGCGGCTGCGGGCGCGATGGAACGGTTACGCCGGCTACGACCGGTGGTTCGCGCGTCCACTGAACAACGCGCACCTCGCTGCGGTCGCCACTTACCAGGACTGCGTGCCGGGCCTGCGCCGCGAGCTCGAGTCGGCGGGCTCGCTGCCCGCCTTTTACCGGCGGGCCGAGGAACTGGCGGCTCTGCCACGCGCCGAGCGCCACGCGCGGGTCTGCGCCGGTGCGGGTCCCGCGGCGGACGAGCGGGTCCGGCCGGCGGGTCAGCCGGCCCGCGATCCCCGGCCGAGGTAACCCGGCACCACTGCGGACATCGGGGTCCGCGCGATGCCGAGCTCGCCGAGACCGTCCCGTTCGCAGACCGAATCGATGGTCGACGACAGGTAGTTGTCGGTGGAGAACGGCTTGCCCGGCACGTAGTCCATCAGCGCGGCCTGCAGCCGCGCGACCGGGTCGGGCAGCGGCAGCACCGCCCGCCGCAGCCCGAGCGCACGCGCGGTCAGCCCGACGATCTCACCGAGCGTCAGCACCTCGGGGCCGCAAAGCTCGAAGGTCCGCCCGGCGGCGTCCGGCCGGTCCATGCAGCGCACGAACGCCTCGACGACGTCGCCCACATAGACCGGCGCGAAGCGCGCGTCGGCGCGGGCGAGCGGCAGGAAACCCGGGGTCAGCTTCAGTATCTGCGCGAACTTGTTGACGAACGAGTCGCCGGGTCCGAACACGACCGACGGCTGCAGGATCACGAAATCGGGGCGCCCGCGGCACTCGTTCCGGAGGAAGTCCTCCGCCTCGCCCTTGCTCCTCAGGTAGTGGCTCGGGCCGCGCGCGGCGTCGGCCTTCAGGCCGCTCATGTGCAGGTAACGCCGCACGCCGGCCTTGCGGCAGGCGGCGACGGCCTTCTTCGGCAGCTCGGTGTGCGCAAGGCGGAATTCGTCGCCCCGCCCGCGCCCCAGCCGCTTTTCGTTGAGGATGCCAACCAGGTTGATCACCACCTCGCAGCCCTGGAACTCCTGCTGCAGCGCGGCCGGGTCGTGCACGTCCGCACGCACCAGGCGTACGGACGGCATCACCAGCATGTCGCGGTGGCTGGTGCGGTCCCGCGTCAGGACCTTGACGCCGCGCCCGTCCCGGGCGAGGCGCGCAACCAGGGCCCGGCCGATGAAGCCGGTGCCGCCGAGCACGCAGACCGGGCGCGTCATCAGCGGATCGGAATGACCAGCATCGCGGTACCGCGCCGGATCTGCAGCACGAAGGCCGATGCGCCCTGGGTGGCCTGCGTGAACTCCTGCAGGTTCGAGATCCGGGTCCGCCCGACGCCGACGATCAGGTCGTTGGCCCTGAGCCCGCGCTGGGCCGCCGGGCTGCCGTCGGCGACGCTGCGGATCAGCACGCCGCTCCGGCCGTCGGCGTCCAGCAGCTCGGCACCCTGCAGGCCGGGATGCAGCCCGGCCTCGCGTGCCTCCTGGGCCTCGTCCCGGCTGCCGACCGAGGCCGTCACCTGTCGCGGCTTCCCGTCCCGCAGCAGCGTGACCGCGACGCTGTCGCCGACACTGAGCAGGCCGATCGCGTTGCGCAGTCCGGCGGCGTCCTTGACCGGCTTGCCGTTCACGGCAGTGATCACGTCGCCGGCCTTGATGCCGGCCTTTTCGGCTGCGGACCCTTCCACGACCTGCGAGACCAGCGCGCCCTGGACGTTGCCGAGGTCCATGCTCTCGGCGATGTCGGGCGTGAGCGTCTGGATGTTGACGCCCAGCACGCCGCGCCGCACCTCGCCGTACTTCACCAGCTGCGCCATGATGACCTTCATCATGTTCGACGGGATCGCGAAGCCGATGCCGATGTTGCCGCCGGATCGCGACAGGATGGCCGAGTTGATGCCGACCAGCTTGCCGTTCATGTTGACCAGCGCGCCGCCGGAATTGCCCGGGTTGATTGAAGCGTCGGTCTGGATGAAGTCCTCGTAGCCTTCGGGGTTTATTCCCGAGCGCCCCAGCGCGCTGACGATGCCCGACGTGACCGTGTGGCCGAGCCCGAACGGGTTGCCGATCGCGACGACGAAGTCGCCGACCTCGGTCAGGTCGGAGTCGGCGACCGGGATCTGCGTCAGGTTGTCGCCCTTGACCTGCAGCACGGCGACGTCGGAACCCTCGTCCTTGCCGACCACCTTCGCCTCGAGGGACCTGTTGTCGAGCAGCGTGACCGTGATTTCGGTGGCGTTCTCGATCACGTGTGCGTTCGTGATGATGTAGCCCTGCTTTGCGTCCACGATGACGCCCGAGCCCGCGCTCTGGAACTCGCGCGACATCGGGGCGTTCGGAACGTCGAAGAACCGGCGGAAGAACGGGTCGCTGAGCAGCGGGTTCTGCACCTGCACCGTCCCGCGCGTCGCGATGTTGACCACGGCCGGCGTGACCGTCTTCAGCATGGGCGCCAGCGAGGGCACCGGCGATTCGCCGACCTGCGAGGGAATCTGGGCGGCGGCCAGCGTAGACCAGGCGCCGATCAAGGCTGCGGCGAAGCTCAGGCGAATATTCATCGAGAAATCCCCGGATTTAATCGGTACACGAGCGGTTCAAGACCCGGCCGACGGAGTCTAGCAGCGCGTGCTATGAAGCCCGTGCGACCGGTTGGCGGCAGTTCAGACAGGCAGACCGCGAGTCGAGTTCCGAAGTCGTGTGCGGCCGCCGGATGCCACCGGGGACGGTGTCGGCGGTGAGGAGCCTGTGGATTCCCGGTGAACATCTCGTGGACACAAGATGTTGTGTCTAAGCTGCAACAGGCGCCCCTTGGGCACGGCGCCGCGAGTGGCGGGCCGATATTGCCGATATATGTTTGTAAGCCATTGAATATAAATATATTTTTCGCGATATTTTTAGCTGTAAAAATGGTTGACGGGGCCGGACTGGGTGCATAACCTACTCGACCTGACCCTATATGTTGTGTCCGGCACGATGTCTTCCCGAACCTTTCGGTGAGGAGTCCGAGCCGGGCCGGAGCAGGGTCGGTCGGGCTCGCCCGCCTCTCCCCGTCGGGGCTCGAGGCGCCGTGCCAGGGGGACTTTCCTGATCTGCCGAATGCGAATTCGTTACGGAGCCGTGTCGCTGCAATGAGCACTGCCGTGAAAATGAAGACCCGGGACGCCAGAAGTATCCGTTTCCAGGAGGCGTCACTGGACATCTGGGACAAGAAATACCGCCTGACCGCGAAGGACGGCACGCCGATCGACCGCTCGATGGACGATACGTACAAGCGCGTGGCTCGTGCGCTGGCCGACGTCGAGCAGCAGGAGCTGCGGGAGCACTGGTACGAGCAGTTCCTCTGGGCGTTGCGGCGGGGCGCCATCCCGGCGGGCCGTGTCACCTCCAATGCCGGGGCCCAGCAGCACAAGCCGGCCACGTCGACGATCAACTGCACCGTGTCGGGCACGGTGCGGGACTCGATGGACGACATCCTCGGCAAGGTGCACGAGGCCGGACTGACGCTGAAGGCCGGCTGCGGCATCGGCTACGAGTTCTCGACGCTGCGTCCGCGAGGGGCCTACGTTTCCGGCGCGGGCGCCTATACGTCGGGACCGCTCTCGTTCATGGACATCTACGACAAGATGTGTTTCACGGTCTCCTCTGCCGGCGGGCGGCGCGGCGCGCAGATGGGCACCTTCGACGTCGGTCATCCGGACGTGATGGAGTTCATTCGCGCCAAGCGGGAGGCGGGCCGCTTGCGCCAGTTCAACCTGTCGCTGCTGGTGACGGACGACTTCATGAATGCGGTGCGCCAGGACGGCGACTGGCAGCTCGCGTTCCCGGTCACCGAGGCCGAGGTTGCGGGCCACGACACGACCGATGCCGAGCGATTCGTCTGGCGCGAATGGCCGGCCGACGGCGGCTACGTGCGCAACGACGAGGGCCTGGTGCTCTGCAAGGTCTACAAGACCCTGCCTGCGCGGCGCATGTGGGACGTGATCATGTCCTCGACCTACGATTTCGCCGAGCCGGGCTTCGTGCTGATCGACCGGGTCAACGAGATGAACAACAACTGGTGGTGCGAGAACATCCG
>CAZKLS010000070.1:0-14649 GCA_964553405.1 uncultured Steroidobacteraceae bacterium | reverse complement strand
CCCGGATGAATTGGCGCGCCCGACAGGATTCGAACCTGTGACCCCTGCCTTCGGAGGGCAGTACTCTATCCAGCTGAGCTACGGGCGCGTGGCCGGGTCCCCGAAAAGGGGCCGAAGATCATAGCCCTGCCGGCCCCTCCAGTCCATTTGCAGCCGCGCGCCCGACGGTTCGACACGTTATACTCCGCGGCCGATTCCTGCGCCTGCCCTGGGGAGGCCCCGTGAGCGCTTCGCACGACCGCAAGTTCTTCGACACTTTCATGCTGGTGCTGGGCATCCTGCTCGGCGTGACGATCGCACTGATCATCCTGGCCCGCTTCGTCGTATCCAACACCTCGGGCAGCCGCACGGCCGAGGACCCGATCTACCAGCAGGAAGTCGCCAAGCGCATCGCTCCGGTGGCGAAAGTGGCCGTCTCTGGCGCGGACAACACGGCACTGGCGGCCCCGGAGGCCGAACCGGTCGCGGCCGTGGACCTGCCCGGCGAGGAGGTCTACAACCAGGCCTGCGTGGCCTGCCACGGCGCGGGCGTCGCGGGCGCCCCGAAGCTCGGCGACGCGGCGGCCTGGGCGCCGCGCCTCGCGCAGGGAATGGACACGCTGAACACGCACGCGCTGCAGGGCTTCCAGGGTAAGGCCGGTTACATGCCGCCGAAGGGGGGCCGCACCGACCTGACCGACCAGTCCGTGATCAATGCGGTCGAGTACATCGTCCAGGGCTCGAAGTAGCCTGACATCGCGGCTCGTCGCAGCCGGGCGGGCCATCCTGGCCGGCGTGCTCGCGATTGCGATCGTCGGCTGCGCCTCGCCACCGCCGCAGCCGGAGTCGATGCGTGATCCGGCCGCCGACTTCTCCGCCTACCGCACCTGGGGCTGGGGACCCGCCCCCGGCATGAAAGGCGCCGACGAACCGCTGCGCCTGCTGGACCGCAACATCCGCGACTCGATCGCCATCGAGCTCGAGCGCCGCGGCTATGCGGAGTCCCAGGACGGCGCGGACCTGCTGATCTACTACGAAACGGCCAGTGCCGACAAAGTCGAGACCAACCCGGTGCAGGTCGGCGTCGGTATCGGCAGCTGGGGCGGCAATTTCGGCGGCTCGGTCAACATGAGCAGCCCGAGCCTGCGCAACTACCGCGAAGGCCGGCTTGTCGTCCACGCCGTGGACGCGAGTCGAAATGCCGAGGTCTGGCAGGGCAGCATTTCCAGCCGGATCAGCAACGGCGGAATCGATGCGGCCGCCGTCCGGCAGGCGGTCTCCGCCGCGTTGCGGGACTTCCCGGCGCGGTAGCCCGCAGTGGCGCCCCGCGCCTAGTCGTCGGACTGCCGGAACTCGACGCCCAGCGACCGCAGCTTGCGGTACAGGTGCGTCCGCTCCATGCCAACCCGCTTCGCAAGCTGCCCGACCTTGCCGTTGCAGAGCTGCAGCTGCTGCGTCAGGTAGGCCCGCTCGAAGTGCTCGCGCGCCTCGCGCAATGGCAGTGCGAGCAGGTCCTGCTTGACCAGCGGCTCGTCGGCCGGGGCCTGCGCGACGATCTCCCGCTCGATCTCGTCGAGACGGACCTCCTCGGCGCCGCCCTGTATCAGCAGCCGGTGAACCAGGTTCTTCAGCTCGCGCACGTTGCCCGGCCAGGGGTAGTTCCGCAGGCGGTTCTGCGCGGCGACGCTGAAACGGCGGAACGGCAGCTGCTCCTCGTCGACGAGGCGATCGACGTAGTAGCGCAGCAGTTCCGGCACGTCCTCGGCGTACTCGCGCAACGGCGGCACCCGCAACGCGAGCACGTTCAGGTGCGAGAGCAGGTCCACGCGGAACGGCTCCGCGCCGCGCTTCTCGAATCCGGGCTGAGCGCAGGAGATGATCCTGGCATCGACCTTCTGCTCCGCCGTCCCGCCCTTGCGACGGAACGTGCCCGGGTCGAGCGCCGCGAACAGCAGCCGCTGCGCCGCCGAGGACAGATCCTGCAGCTCGTTGATGAACAGCACGCCGCCCGCAGCCTGCTCGAGCAGCCCCTTGCGGATCGTGCCTCCCGACTCCTCGCCGTACAGCGTCGCCTCGAGGTCATCCTCCGGCAGGGCGCCCGCGACCAGCGTGACGAAGGGACCGCCGGCGCGCGGACTCAGCGAGTGCAGGTAGCGAGCGAAGGCCTCCCGCCCGGTGCCCGATTCGCCGGTGATCAGTACCGGCGCCTCGTGGGGCGCCAGCTGCTTGACCTGTTCGCGAAGATCACGCATCAGACGGCTGCGCCCGACCGGCGCGACCAGCGGTGGAATCAGCTTGCGCACCGTTCGGCGGCGCCGCCGGCCCTCGTCCAGCGCGGCCTGCACCGTATGCAGCAGCTTGGCCAGCGAGAGCGGCTTCTCGACGTAGTCGACGGCGCCGAGTCGCGTCGCCTCCACGGCCGTCTCGACCGTGCCGTGCCCCGACATCATCACGATCGGTGCCGTCAGCGCGTGGTTGTTCTGCCACTCGCGTAGCAGACTGATGCCGTCCGAGTCCGGCATCCAGATGTCCAGCAACACGAGGTCCGGCGCCTGTGCCGCGCAGGCGGCCTTCGCTTCCGCGGCGCTCGAGGCGACCTCCACCTCGTAGCCTTCCTCGGTCAGGATTTCCCGAACGAGATCCCGGATGTCCGCCTCGTCGTCAACGACCAGAATCCGCGCTGCGCTCATGCGCTCTCCCTCCTAGGTTCACCGCGCTGCACGCTGCGCTGCGCGGCCTCGTTCGTCTTGCTCTCATCCAACGGCAGTTCGATCCGGATGCGTGCACCGCCCTCGGGACGGTTGTCGGCCTCGACGTGGCCGCCGTGCTCCTCGACGATCTTGCGCACGATCGCGAGCCCGAGGCCGGTGCCCTTCGCCTTCGTGGTGACGTAGGGGTCGAAGGCCTGGCCGATCAGGTCCCGCTGGAAACCCGGCCCGTTGTCCTCGACGCTGATCACGATCACGGCCTCGTCGTCGCGGCGCGCGGTCCGGGTCGAGACCAGGATGTCGCCCCCGGGACGACCCTCCAACGCCTCGACCGCGTTCGTCAGCAGGTTGTGCAGCAATTGCCGGAGGCGTCCCTGGTCGGCCACCAGCATCGACGCCGCGGGGTCGAGCGCCACGCGGATCCTGATGCGGCGGGACGGGTCCTGCCCGCGATACAGCTCGGTGACCTCGGCGACGAGCCGGTTCAGGTCCACCGGGGCCATCTCGAAACGCGGCGCGCGTGCGTATTCGCTGAACGCGTTCACCATCTCCTTCATCGCCTCGACCTGCTGGACGATCGTCTCGGTGCCGCGATCGAGCAGCACCGCCTGCTGCCCTTCCAGCGAAGGCATCAGCTTGTGCCGCATCCGCTCGGCGGACAGCCGGATCGGCGTCAGAGGGTTCTTGATCTCGTGCGCCAGGCGTCTTGCCACCTCGCCCCAGGCCGCCTCGCGCTGGGCCCGCAGCATCACGGTGATGTCGTCGAACACCAGCACGTAGCCGCCCGGCTCGCTCCCCTCGCCCGGCAGCGGCGTGCAGGCGCACATCAGCACCCGTCGCCCGCCCGGCGACTGCAGCGTGAACTGCTCGCGCCACTCACTGTCGCCCGCGTCCAGTCGTTCGCGGCAAGCCTCGGCGAACTGCCGCAGCAGGGAGTCGGGCTCGCCGAGCTCGCCGAGCTGCTGGCCGGCCTGGCCTTCCAGGTCCTCGGCCAGGATCACGCTCGCGGCCCGATTCGTCGTGCGGACCCGCAGCTCCGGCTCGAGCGAAACGACGCCGGTCGAAAGTCGCGCCAGGATGATCGCCAGGTTGGCGCGCTCGTTCTCCGCCTCCTGCTGAGCGCTCTGCTGGTCCTCGCGGGCCCGCCTCAGGCGACGCGTCATGTCGTTGAACGAATGCACCAGGAAGCCCATCTCGTCGTGCGAGGTGAGCGGCAGCCGCGTGTCGAGATCGCCCTCCGCGACCGCCCGGGTACCCTTGACCAGGTCCTGGATCGGCTGCACCAGCTTCTGCGCGGTAAAGATCGCGCCGTACCAGGCCGCGAGCAGCGAGAGCAGCAGCACGACGGTCAGCGTCAGGATGAAGCTCGCCTTCAACGGCGCGCGCAGGTAGTCCTTCTCGCCGAATTCCCGGTAGGCACGCTGGACCGTGTCCGCAAGCGCGGAGAGCCGGTCCGACACCGGGTAGATCGCCTGCAGCACCACGCGTTCGCGACCGGGAATCGTCGCCCCGACGTTCACGGCCGTCCGCACCGAATAGCCGCCCTCGGCCTGGGGCTCGAGGCTCACGAAGGGCCGGTTCTGCCGCAGCTGCAGCAGCACCTCGCTCGGCACCTCGTCCGGCACCACGTCAGCGCTCAGGCCCTTGCTGACCGCGACGATCGAGCCGCTCGCGGTCGCCACGGTGACTTCGGTCGCGCCCACCTGCCGCCGCAGCGATTCGAGCAGCCCGGGCATGGTCCCTCCGGCGCTCGCGAGCTCGTCGGCGATCAGCTGCGTGTCGGCGAGGTCCTCGCGCATGCGGACCTCCAGCGCGGAACGGCTCAGCACCAGCGCATCGTTCAGGCTCTGGCGGATCTCGACGTTGAACCAGCTGTCGATGCCGCGGTTCAGGAACTGCACTGCGAAGAAGTACACGAGCAGGATCGGCAGCGTGGCCAGCACGCCGAAGGTCCAGACCATCCGGGCCTTCAGGCGCGAGCCGATCACGTGCTGCCGCCAGTCGCGGATCAGCTGGCCGAGCTTGGTCGCGAGCAGCCCGACCAGCACGACGAGCCCCGCGATGTTGATCATCAGGATCCAGGGATGCAGCCGGCTGAACTGCTCGGAGTTCTGCGCGGTCTGCACCATGAACAGGATCGCCGCGAGCCACAGCAGGCCGCCGATGCCCATCACCGCCGCGGAGGCGGCTCGCTTCAGGGCCGTACGTTCCATGCGTACCACTCGCTTTCGCCGCTCCACTCGTCGGTCCAGAAGAGCAGCCATTTCAGCGCGTCGGGAACCGTGGAGAGATCCACGATCGCCCGCACGCGGACTTCGTACTTCAGGCCCTGCTCGAGCAGCGCCGAGTCGATGACGGGCAGGCCGCGCAGTTCGGCGACACGGTCGAGCGCGGCCTCGAGCGAGCTGTAGTCCTGCTGCACACCGGTGTTCAGGTTCCGCAGCAGATAGCGCTGGCTCAGCGCGTGGTAGCTGATCTCGTAACTCTGGGTCAGCCCCGCGACTCCGGCGTCGAACCAGTAGCGCCGGTCACGGGAGATCTCGACCTCGTAGTCCAGCGACAGCGTCAGCCCGGCCTCGATCGCGGCCCGGGCGTCCTTCGGCAGGTGCAGGTCGAGGCGTGCATCGAGCTGATAGACGTCCTGTTCCAGCCTGAACGAGGCCTCGAGGACTTCGACCCGCGATTTCGCCCAGGCTGCCGGCGCCATGGCCGTTGCGAGAAAGCACAGCAGCCAGCAAGCGGCAAGCCTCGGCAAACTCCGCTCTGTGCTTCGGATCGCTCTGACGCTGTGGCTCATTTCCAACGGTCAAGCACGCTTCCTCAGGCAAGCATAATAGAAGCCGTCCGTCCCGGCCTCCCCCGGCAGCAGCTGGTAGCCCGGTCCCGCGCCGGGCGGACGCCCGGGCCAGGCGCCGGTGAACCCTCCGGTCAGGTCGTCGGCGTCCGGCCGCTCCGCCAGGAACCGCCCGACCACGTCCTCGTTTTCGGCCGCCAGCACCGAGCAACTCGCATACAGCAGCAGTCCTCCCGGCGCGAGCAGCGCCCAGCCGGAGCGGAGCATCGCGGCCTGCCGCTCCGCCAGCCTGGGGATATCCGCTGCACGGCGCAGCAGCTTGATGTCCGGGTGCCGCCGGATCACGCCGGTCGCGGAACAGGGCACGTCGAGCAGGATCCGTTCGTACGCCCGCCCGTCCCACCAGGCGGCCGGCTCCAGCACGTCGCCGACCGCCAGCCGGGCCGACAGCCCCAGGCGCTCCAGGTTCTGGCGCACCCGCTCGAGCCGGGCCGCGGACAGGTCGACCGCGGTGACGTCCGCCCCGCCCCGAACCCGCTCGAGCACGTGACAGGTCTTGCCACCCGGGGCCGCGCAGGCATCGAGGATGCGCTGCCCGGCTTCAGGCTGCAGCAGCTCCACGGCCAGTTGCGCGGCCGCATCCTGCACCGACACGCGACCCTCGGTGAACCCTGGCAGCCGCCCCACCTCGACCGGTGGCTCCACCGCCAGCGCGTCGGGCGCGAACCCGTGCCGACGCACCGACAGGCCCTCGGCCTCGAACTCCGCGGTGCAGGACCCGAGATCCGCCCGCATCCGATTGACCCGCAGCCACAGCGGCGGATGCTCGTTGTTGGCTTCGAGGATGCCCGTCACCGCTCCCGGACGGTCCCGTTCGAGCATTTCCACCAGCCAGGCGGGGTGCGACGTGCGGACGGCGAGGTCGGCGTCGACCCGCGCCAGCAGCGTCGCGCGCTCCCGCTGGAAGCGCCGCAGCACCGCGTTGACGAACCCGGCAGCCCGGGGGTGCCCGAGCTCGCGCGCGGCGTTGACGGTCTCGGCGACCGCGGCGTGCGGCGCGAACTCGTCGGAGAGCAGCTGAAAGAGCCCCACCTCGAGCAGCGCCCGAAGCCCGGGATCGAGTTTCTCCGGCGGTCGGCTCGAGAGCTGGCGCAGCACGGCCAGCAGCCGGTAATGCCAGCGCACGGCTCCATAGCAGAGCGCGCGCTTGAGTCCACGGGACGGGCCCGGCTCCCGATCCGCTGCCAGCAGGTCGTCGAGCGACCGACCGCGATCGGCCACCTCCGCCACGGTGCGCGCGGCGCTGGCACGGATGCTCGCCGACGTCGGAACGGCGCTCATTGTCCCAGCCGGGCGCCCGCGAGATCGTTGGCCTTCAGGAACTCTGCGATCGGCAGCACGCGGCCGCCCGGCAGCTGCAGGCGCTCGAGGCTCAAGGCGCCGTGGCCGGCCGCCACCAGCACGGCGTCCCTGCCCACCTCGATCACCTGGCCCGGCGGCGCCTCGCGCCTCGCATCGACGGGTCGAGCCATCCAGACGCGCAGCTGCCGGTCGAGCCAGCGGGTCTCGGCCACCGGCCAGGGGTTGAACGCGCGCACCTGCCGATCGATCTCCTCCGCACTGCGGGACCAGTCGATCAGCGCCTCTTCCTTGCGGATCTTCGCCGCGTAGGTTGCGCCTTCGATTGGCTGCGGGACCGGCGCGATGCGCCCGGAATTCCATGCCTCGATCGCGGCGACGACTGCCTCGCCGCCCAGCGTCGCGAGACGGTCATGCAATTCGCCGGCGGTCTCGCGATCCCCGATCGGCGTGCGCCGCTCGAGCAGCACCGGGCCGGTGTCGAGCCCTGCGTCCATCTTCATGATCGACACGCCGGTCTCACCGTCGCCGGCGAGTATCGCGCGCTGGATCGGGGCGGCCCCCCGCCAGCGGGGCAGGATCGACGCGTGGATGTTGATGCAGCCGAGTGCCGGGACGTCGAGCACCTGCTGCGGCAGGATCAGCCCGTAGGCCACCACGACCATCAGCTCCGGCCGATAGCTCGCGAGCTGTTCGCGCGAAGCCGGATCCTTCAGGCTCTGAGGCTGCTCGACCGGGACGCCGAGCTCCGCCGCCCGGCGCTTGACCGGGCTCGCGGCCAGGCGCCGGCCCCGGCCCGCAGGCCGGTCCGGCTGGGTGTAGGCGGCGAGCAGCTCGTGCCCGGCGGCATGCAGGGCATCCAGGGCCGGAACGGCGAATTCAGGCGTGCCGGCGAAGACGATCCGCACTTTGGCTCAGATCGCGGGCGCGTGCTCCCTGTCCGCGCTCGGCTGGCGCTGGGCGCGTTCACGGCGCTCCTTCTCCAGCTTCTTGCGGATACGGGTGCGCTTGAGTTCGGAGAGATAATCGACGAACAGCTTGCCGTCGAGATGGTCCACCTCGTGCTGGATGCAGATCGCGAGCAGGCCCTCTGCCTCGATCTCGAAGGGCTTTCCGTCGCGGTCCAGCGCCCGCACCGTGATCCGCTCGGCCCGGGTGGCGAGCTTGTCGTAGATGCCGGGTACCGAGAGACACCCCTCCTCGGCTTCGACGCTGCCGTCACGCCGCAGGATCTCTGGGTTCACGAACGCCCTGGGCTCGTTGCGTCCCTCAGAGACGTCGGTCACCAGCACCCGCTGGTGCACGTCGACCTGCGTCGCGGCGAGCCCGATGCCCTTGGCCGCGTACATCGTCTCGAGCATGTCGTCGATCAGTTGCCGGATACCGTCGTCGACGGCCGGGACCGGCGCCGCCCTGGTGCGCAGCCGGGGATCCGGGAATTCGAGAATCGTGAGCTTGGCCATTCTTTGAAAAATGCTGATAAAGTTAACTGGGACTTGAACTTATCCGCCGCTGAAGCCGCCACCGGGCCCTGTCGCCGCCCGGAGTCCCGGCCCGACTTGAGACGTGGTCGGCAGCCTCCGCGCCGCGATCCCGATTATAAGGCGACGGTGACGACCCCGACACCCGATGGAGAAAGGGATGGATCGTAGCCTGCGCCTCACCTCGACCGTTTCGTTCGGCCGGGGCCACTGGATCCGCGCGCTCGCGCTGGCGGTGGCCGTGGCCGCCCTGGGCAGCGCCGCGAATTTCGCGACAACTGCCACCGCCGTAGCCAGCTCCGACGTTTCCGGCACCTCGATGTCGGTGCCGCTGGCGCCGAACGCGCCGGACACCTACGTTGTCAGGAAGGGCGACACGCTCTGGGACATCGCCGGGGTGTTCCTGCGCGATCCCTGGTACTGGCCCGAGATCTGGTACGTCAATCCGTCCATAGTGAACCCGCACCTGATCTACCCGGGCGACGTGCTGAAGCTGGTCTACGTGGACGGCCGGCCTCGCATCACGGTCGCGAGCGCCGGCACGGTACGGCTCTCGCCGGAGGTCCGGATCTCGCCGCTGACCGGCGCGGTGCGCGCGATTCCGTATGACCTGCTGATGGACTTCGTCGGCCGGCCGCAGCTGCTCGACGCAGACCAGGTGCGCAAGGCGCCCTACGTGGTCGGCATCCGCGACCGCCACATCGTGGGCTCGACCGAGAACGAGATCTATGCCAAGAAACTCGGCGACCCGGCCGCCGGCGCCCGCTACACCGTCGTGCATGTCGGCGACGAACTGCGCGATCCCGACGACGGCGACCGCCTCGGCTACATCGGTCACTATGCCGGTACCGGCGAAGTGATCCAGACCTCGGGCGCCGTGGTTCCGGGCAAGCGGTCGATTTTCGACATGAAGCGCGAGGATCCGCTGACCCACCTGCGAGTGCTGCAGACGGGCCGGGAGATCCTGCAGGGAGACAAGCTGTTCCCGGCCGAGGCGGACTACGGCGAGGACTTCGTCTTCTCGGCGCCGTCCAACGAAGGCATCCTCGGCCAGGTCATCGCCGTCGTCGACGGCGTGCATGTCGCCGGCCGCTACCAGGTGCTCGCGATCAACCGCGGCAGCCGCGACGGGCTGGTGCCGGGCAACGTGCTGGGCGTGTTCTATCGCGGCGAGCTGGTTCGCGATCGCTACAGCAGGCACCAGAACTGGCAGTCGTACACGGCCAACTACGATCGCGTGAGGCTGCCGGACGAGCGCAGCGCGTCGATCATGCTGTTCAAGGTGCACGAGCGCATGAGCTACGGGCTGGTCGTCGAGTCGGCCCAGGTGATCACCCGCGGCGACTTCATCGCGCACCCGGCCTTCGGCCACCGCGATACCGGGATACGCAGCTACGGCAACCTGAACTGAACCGAAGGCCGTCGCTGCGTATCGCAGCGGACCGGATCGATTCTCGAGAGCCTGCCGGGACGGATTCCCGGTAGGCTCTCTTCGCATGAGCGACCCGAAGCCCTGGTTGATCCTCGCCCGGGCGCCCGGCATCGAGCCACGCATGCTGGCCGAGGCCGGGGGCGGTGCCGCATTGCTCGGCGAGTCTCCCCGTGCTCTCGCCGCGCTCGGCCTCGGCGAGGCGGCGATTCGCGCGCTGCGGAACCCGGACACGGAAGGCCTGCGACGCGACGAACACTGGCTCGCCGGGCCCGGGCGAGCGCTGGTGACCTGGGGTTCCACGGACTATCCCGCCCTGCTCGCCGCGATCCCGGATCCACCCGTGGTGCTGTTCGTCGAGGGCGAGCCGATCGCGCTGTCACTGCCGCAACTGGCGATGGTCGGTGCGCGCAACCCGACCGCGCTCGGCCGTGACACGGCCGGCCGATTCGCCGGGCATCTCGCACGCGCCGGCCTGGTGATCACCAGCGGGCTCGCGCTCGGCATCGACGCGGCGAGTCATCGCGGCGCGCTGCGGGCGGGCGGACGAACCGTCGCCGTGCTCGGCAGCGGGCTCGACGTGGTCTATCCGCGCGAGAACCACCCGCTCGCACTCGAAGTCGCCGCGAGCGGCGCGCTGGTGTCGGAACTGCCGACGGGCACGCCACCGCTGCGCCAGCACTTCCCGCGGCGCAACCGCATCATCAGCGGGCTGTCCGTCGGAACGCTGGTCGTCGAGGCCGCGCTGCACAGCGGCTCGCTGATCACGGCGAGGCTCGCGGGAGAACAGGGGCGCGAAGTCTTCGCAATCCCCGGGTCCATTCACAACACGCTGGCCCGCGGCTGCCACCGCCTGATCAGGCAGGGCGCGAAGCTCGTCGAGAGTGCCGACGACATCTTCCACGAGCTCGGCTCGCTGCTCGCCGGTCTCGGGACCTCGGTCGATGCCGAAACGCCTGACGCGCAACAGGATTCCGGGCCGGAGTTGGACAAGGAGTATGAAATCCTGTTAGATGCGCTCGGCTTCGAGCCGGCCGGCGTGGATACGCTGGTCGCGCGGACGGGCTTCAGGCCCGATGCAGTCGCATCGATGCTGCTCATCCTCGAGCTCGAGGGTCGCGTCGAACAGCAGCCTGGCGGGATCTTCTGCCGCAGGCCGCCGGGGAAAGGTGAATGAAGGAAGGCGTCCTCGACATCCTGATCTACCTGTTCGAGAACTACTTCGACACCGATCTCGACGAGGATTTCGAGCCGGACCGCGACACGCTGAAGCAGGAACTCGAGCACGCCGGCTTTCCGCCCGAGGAGGTCGAGCGCGCGCTGTGCTGGCTGGAGGAGCTGGCCGCCGATCCGGCACGTGCGGCGCCGGTGCCCACCGCGCGGGCGATTCGCATTTTCGACGTGCTCGAGCAGACGCGACTCGACACGGACTGCCGCGGCTACCTGGTGCATCTCGAGCACGTCGGCATCCTCTCCCCGACGCAGCGCGAGCTGGTCATCGACCGGCTGATGGCGCTCGAGGGTGACGAGATCGACATCGAGAAGCTGAAGTGGGTCACGCTGATGGTGCTGTTCAGCCAGCCCGGCCAGGAAAACGCCTATGCGCGCATGGAGGATCTGGTGTTCGACGAGCGCGGCGGGGCGATCCACTGAGATCGCCGCGACGCAGTCCGGACCCGATGCCGCGCCCCGCCGCGGCTCGATTGTTTTTGGGGCATGTGAATTCAGGGCCTGAATGAGCAGGAATCTCGTCATCGTCGAGTCGCCCGCCAAGGCGAAGACCATCAAGAAGTACCTGGGCAAGGACTTCGAAGTAATGGCTTCGTACGGTCACGTGCGCGACCTCGTACCCAAGGAAGGCGCCGTGGACCCTTCGCGGCAGTTCGCGATGCGCTGGGAAGTCATCGACAAGAACCGCAAGCACGTGGACGCGATCGCCCGCGCACTCAGGAAGGCGGACGCACTGTATCTGTCGACCGATCCCGACCGCGAGGGCGAGGCGATTTCCTGGCACCTGCAGCAGCTGCTGCAGGACGCCGGCGCGCTCGAGGGCAAGGACGTCCACCGCAGCGTGTTCTACGAGATCACGCGCAACGCCGTGCAGGAGGCCATCGACCAGCCGCGCGAGATCGCCGACGAGCTCGTCAAGGCCTACCTCGCGCGGCGCGCGCTGGATTATCTGGTGGGTTTCAAGGTGTCGCCGCTGCTGTGGAAGAAGGCCGGGCTTGCCGGCGCCTCGGCGGGACGCGTGCAGAGTCCGGCGTTGCGGATGATCTGTGAGCGCGAGGAGGAAATCGCCGCGTTCGTCCCCCGCGAATACTGGACCATGGACGCCGAGGCCGAGAAGGCCTCGCAGCCCTTCGGCGCGCGGCTCGTCGAATTCGCCGGCGAGAAGGTCGAGCAGTTCACGATCACGACCGCGGAGCGTGCCGAGGAAGTCCGGCGGGCGCTCGAGCGGGACAGCGGCGGCGCGCTGACGGTCGCGAAAGTCGAGAAGAAGCAGCGCAAGCGCAACCCCGCGCCGCCGTTCACGACCTCCACGCTGCAGCAGGAGGCCTCGCGCAAGCTCGGCTTCGGCGCGCAGCGGACGATGCGCACCGCGCAGCGGCTGTACGAGGGCGTCGACTTCGGCGAAGGCCCGGTGGGCCTGATCACGTACATGCGTACGGATTCGGTGAGCCTCGCCGGCGAGGCCATCGCCGACATCCGCGGCGCGATCAAGCGGATCTACGGCGCGGACTCGCTGCCGGGCTCGCCGCGGATGTACCGCACCAAGTCGAAGAACGCCCAGGAGGCGCACGAGGCGATCCGCCCGACCTCCGCGGCCCGGACGCCCGAGCAGCTCGCGGGCAGGCTCGAACCGGACCAGCACAAGCTCTACACGCTGATCTGGCGGCGTGCGGTGGCGAGCCAGATGGAGGCGGCCGTGTTCGACACCGTGGCGGTGGACCTGAAGGCCGGCGCGACGAACACGTTCCGTGCCAACGGCTCGACGCTGGTCTCGCCGGGCTTCCTGGCCGTCTACCGTGAGAGCGTCGACGACGCGAAGCTCGATGATGAGGACGATCGGCGGCTGCCCCCGCTCGAGCAGGGAGAGACGGTGAAGCTGCTGTCGATAAAGCCGGAGCAGCACTTCACCGAGCCGCCGCCGCGCTACTCGGAGGCGAGCCTGGTCAAGGCGCTGGAGGAATACGGCATCGGCCGGCCCTCCACCTACGCGAGCATCATCCAGACACTGCTCTACAAGAAGTACTGCGAGCTCGTGAACCGGCGCTTCATCCCGACCGACCTCGGCAAGATCGTCAACCGGTTCCTGACCGGCAATTTCGAGCGCTACGTGGACTACGGCTTCACGGCCGCGATGGAAGACGAGCTCGACAACATCTCGCGCGGCGAGGAGGACTGGGTGCCGGTGCTCGAGCGGTTCTGGGAATCGCTGAAGAAGCAGATCGACGTGGTGGACGAGAGCGTCACTCGCTCAGACGTCGCGATGGCGCGCGAGCTGGGCGTGGACCCGGTGAGCGGGCGCCCGGTGAGCGTGCGCTACGGCAAGTACGGCGCCTTCGCGCAGCTCGGGACCCGGGACGACGAGGAAAAGCCGAAATTCGCGAGTCTCAGGCCGGGCCAGCGCATGGACTCGCTGACGCTCGACGAGGCGCTCGAGCTGTTCCAGCTGCCGCGCACGCTGGGGCAGACCGCGGAAGGCCACGACATCAAGGTGGCCGTGGGCCGCTTCGGGCCGTACGTGCAGTTCGGCCCGAAGAAGTATGCGTCCCTGAAGAAGGACGACGACCCGTACACGATCACGGTCGAGCGGGCCCTGGAGCTGATCCTCGAGAAGCAGCAGGCCGAAGCCAACCGCATCATCCGCGAGTTCCCGGAGAGCGGCATCCAGGTGCTGAACGGCCGCTATGGGCCGTACCTCACCGACGGCAGCAAGAACGGCAAGATCCCGAAGGACCGGGACCCGAAGTCGCTGACGCTCGAGGAGTGCAAGGCCATCCTCGCGGCGGCGCCGGCTAAGACCGCCCGCTGGGCCAAGAAGTCCACCGGCAAGGCTGCCGCGAAGGGTGAGAGCGGAGAGTCGGCGGCGAAAGCGCCGACCAAGGCCGCGCCCCGCAAGAAGGCGGCAGCGAAGAAGAAAAAGAAGACGGTGCGCGCGAAGAAGACGCGCGGTGCCCGCGAGAGCGCGACGGCGAAGAAGTCCTGATGGAACATTGGCCGGACCCACTGGCGCCGCGCATCGCAGCGGGCGACCGGCGTCGAGGAGTGGCGGGAGAATGAATGCCGAGACGCCATCGACGTCCGCGGTCATCGCGTTCCTGAGGCACCTGCACGACCGGATCACCGACGCGCTCGAGGTCGCCGACGGCGCCGCGCGCTTCCGCCGCGATACCTGGCAGCGGCCCGAGGGCGGCGGCGGCGAAAGCCGGGTGCTGCGCGAGGGCGCGGTGTTCGAGCAGGCCGGCATCAACTTCTCGCACGTGATGGGCGGCCGGCTGCCCGCCTCCGCCACGGCCCAACGGCCCGAGCTCGAAGGCGCCAGCTTCGAGGCGACCGGCGTGTCGCTGGTGATCCATCCGCGCAATCCCTACGTGCCGACCTCGCACGCCAACGTCCGCTACTTCGTCGCATCGCGCGACGGCGAACCGGCCGCCTGGTGGTTCGGCGGCGGATTCGACCTGACGCCGTATTACCCGTTCGATGAGGACGTGCTGCAATGGCACCGCACCGCGCGCGCGGCCTGCGAACCCTTCGGGCCGGAGGTGTATCCGAAGTACAAGGACTGGTGCGACCGGTACTTCTACCTGAAGCACCGTGGCGAGACCCGCGGCGTGGGCGGACTGTTCTTCGACGACCTGAACGACTGGGGGTTCGAGCAGTCCTTCGCGTTCATGC
>CAZKLS010000069.1:0-14753 GCA_964553405.1 uncultured Steroidobacteraceae bacterium | reverse complement strand
CCCGGGGTCAGCCCTTGCCGCGCGCGGCCTTCAGGTCCTTGATGTCCTGCAGCACGATCTTCGAGTTCTGCTCCGGGTCCACCGACTCGTAGTGCCTCGCCACCCGGCCCTCGGGGTCGATCAGGAAGGTGTCGCGCCGCGCCACTTCGATCACGCCGAAGTTCCGCAGCACGCCGTACTGCTTCGCAACGGTCTTCCCGGAGTCCGCGAGCAGCGTGAAGGGCAGCCCGTGCTTCTCGGCGAATTCCTTGTGGGACTCGACGTCGTCGACGCTGACCCCCAGGATCACCGCGCCCTCCTTGTTGAACGCGAAGATGTTGTCCCTGAAGCTGCAGGCCTGCGTCGTGCAGCCCGGCGTGTCGTCCTTCGGATAGAAGTACAGCGCCACCCACTTGCCCTTGTAGTCCGAGAGCTTGTGCCACTGGCCCTGCTGGTCCTGCAGCCTGAAGTCCGGCGCGGCCTGGCCTGCGGCCGGCGTGTCGGCGAGCGCGAGTCCCGCATAGGCCAGGCAGGCGGCCAGCAGGACGGCGGGGCGTGACGCAATCAAGGTTTTCATGGCTTTCTCCAGAGGTTCGAGCGGGTCGTGGACGGGGGCGTGCCATACTAAATCCCGCTGCGCCCCCGGCAAAGCGAGGCGAGCGAGTCGTGACGGCAGCCGAATCCGACACCGATTACTTCTTCTTCGAGGACCGCGAGGCTTTGGTTCTCGCCGGTGGCGGTGCGCGGGCGGCCTACCAGGTCGGCGTGCTGCGGGCGATCGCGGACTGGTTGCCCGAGGATACGCCCTGTCCGTTCGAGGTCCTGGTCGGGACCTCCGCCGGCGCGATCAACGCCGCCTCGCTCGCGGCCCGCTCGCCGAGCCTGCGCGAGGCGGTCGCGACGCTCGAGCGCGTGTGGGCCGGGTTCTCGGTGGACCAGGTATTCGACGTCGACAACCTGAGCATGGTCCGCGCCGGCCTGCACTGGCTGCTGTCGATGGCTTCCGGCGGCTGGCTGCTGCCGGCCCCTCGGTCGCTGTTCGACACCGAGCCGCTGCGCGAGCTGATGCGGCGCGAGATCCCGTTCGAGCGGATACCCGACAACGTCCGCAACGGGCCGCTGCGGGCGCTGGCCGTGGCGACGACCAGCTACTCGAGCGGCCGTGCCGTCGCCTTCTTCGACGCACCGCCGGAGCTGGCCGAGTGGCGCCGCGTCCGCCGCGCCGGCGTGCGCCGCTCAGTCGACGTCGACGTGCTGATGGCGACCGCGGCGATTCCGTTCATGTTCCCGGCTGCGCAGGTCGACGGCGAGTACTTCGGTGATGGCGCGATGCGCCAGCTGGCGCCGCTGAGCCCGGCCGTGCACCTCGGCGCCAATCGGCTGCTGGTCGTCGGCACCCGGGCCGAGGCGCCGGCCAGCCCGGCCGATGGCGCGATCGGCTCCGCGCCGAGCCCCGGCCACCTGCTCGGCTTCGTGCTGGATTCGCTGTTCACCGACGGCCTGTCCATCGACCTCGAGCGACTGCACCAGATCAACTCGCTGCTGGAACTGCACCCGGAGGCGAGCGCACCCGGGCGGCGCCCGATCGACACGCTGGTGATTCAGCCGAGCGAGGATCCGACCCGGATCGCCCGCCGGCACGTCTCGGCGATGCCGCGCAGCGTACGCCGGCTGCTGCGGACGATGGGCGCGCTGGAGGCGCGCGGGGGGTTGCTGGTCAGCTACCTGCTGTTCGAGTCGGTCTACACGAAGAAGCTGATGCAGCTCGGGCGCGCGGACGCCGAGGCGCGGCGCGAGGAGATCATCGCCTTCCTGCGCCGCACGTTCAGAGCAGAGCGAGCGTCCCGAGACCGAGCAGCGATGCAAACCCAACGACGTCCGTAACGGTCGTCAGCACGACGCCGCCGGCGACCGCGGGATCGACGCCGAGGCGCTTCAAGCCGAGCGGCACCAGCACGCCGGCGAGCGCCGCGGCGAACAGGTTCACGACCATCGCCAGGAAGATCACGCCGGCGATCCGCCAGTCCTGGTACCAGAGCATCGCGACCGCCGCGACGACCGTCGCCCAGGCCAGCCCGTTCAGCAGCGCGACGGCGACTTCCTTGCCGAGCAGCCAGCGCGCATTCGCACGCTCCACCTGGCCGAGCGCGAGGCCGCGGATCATCAGCGTCATCGTCTGCGTGCCCGCGACGCCGCCCATGCTCGCGACGATCGGCATCAGCACGGCCAGCGCGACGATCTGCTGGATCGTCGCCTCGAACAGCCCGACGACCCAGGCGGCCAGGAAGGCCGTGGCGAGGTTGACGCCGAGCCAGAGGCCGCGGCGCCGCGCGCTCGGCACCACGCCCGCGAACATGTCGGCCTCCTCGTCGAGGCCGGCCATGCTCATGACCGAGTGGTCCGCCTGCTCGCGTATTACGTCCACGACGTCGTCGACGGTCACGCGCCCGAGCAGCCGCCCGTCCGGAGCCACCACCGCCGCGGACATCAGGTCGCGATCCTGGAACAGGCTGGCCACCTGGTTCGCCGGCATCTCCGGCGGGATGCCGCCGGCCTCCGGGTCCATGACCTCGCCGACGGTGCGCTCCAGGTCCTCGGTGAGCAGGCGGGTGACGTCCAGCGCGCCGAGATAGCGGTCGTAGCGGTTCACGACGAACAGCGAGTCGGTCTTCTCGGGCAGTTCTCCGCGCATCCGCAGGTAGCGCAGCACGGTCTCCAGCGTCACGTCGGGGCGTACGCTGACCGTGTCGGTGTTCATCAGGCCGCCCGCCGTGTCCTCGTCGTAGGCGAGCATGGCCCGGAGCCGTTCGCGGTCCTGGGCGTCCATCGAGCGCAGCACGCGGCGGTTGACTGCTTCGGGCAGGTCCTGCAGCAGGTCGGCCAGGTCGTCCGCCTCGAGTCCCTCGGTGGCGGCCACCAGCTCCTCAGTCTCCATCTCGCTGATGAGACCGGCGCGCACCTCCTCGTTGAGCTCGACCAGCACGTCGCCCTCGAGCTCGGGGTCGACGAGGTCCCAGACGACCTCGCGCTGGGCCGGCGGCAGCGATTCGAGAAGCGAGGCCACCTCGGCCGGATGCATCGAGTTCACCAGCCGGTGAACCTGGCGCATCGTGCCCTGGTCGAGCGCGCGGGTCAGCGCCTCGAGGTGGCTCAGCTTTCGTGGATGCAGCCCGGCGTTCATGAGCCGCGCACTTTACGACGTCGGCGCGGCGCCGGCGAATATTCCCGCTACTCGTGTCCCCGGCTCGCGAGGTCGCGGTGGCGGATCAGCGCGCGCCCGTAGCGCTCGTTGAAGTGGCGGGCCAGCTGCTCGGCCAGGTAGACGGAGCGGTGCTGCCCGCCGGTGCAGCCCACCGCGACGGTCAGGTAGCTGCGGTTCGAGCGAACCAGCGAGGGCAGCCACCGCTCGAGCAGGCCGGTCAGGTCCTGCAGGAAGGCCGCGACGTCCTCGTGCCCCTCCATGAAGCGCAGCACCGCCGCGTCGCGCCCGGTCAGCTCGCGCAGGGCCGGTTCCCAGTAGGGGTTCGGCAGGGCGCGGGCGTCGAACACGAAGTCCGCGTCGTCGGGGACCCCGTTGCGGTACGCGAACGACTCGAACAGCAGCGACGGACCGGAATCGCCGTGCTCGGCGACGCGTTCGCGGATCAGCTCGCGCAGTTCGTGCACCGAGAGCCGCGAGGTGTCCACGGTCAGGTCGGCGGCGCTCGCGAGCGGCTCGAGCAGCCGCTGCTCCTGCTCGAGCGCCTCGGTGAGGCCGAGCCCGCTGCGGCTCAGCGGATGCCTGCGGCGCGTCTCGCTGAACCGCTTCAGCAGCACCTCGCTGTCCGCGCGCAGGAACACGAGCTCGCATCCGATGCCGCTGCGACGCAGCTCTTCGACCAGTCCCGGCACGCCGGCGAGGTCCTCGGGCCTGTTGCGGGCGTCGACGCCGACGGCGGTCAGGCGGTAGGCAGCCTCACTGGTGCGCACCGTGTAGGCGATGAAACCCTGCAGCAGGCCGGCCGGAATGTTGTCGACGCAGTAATAGCCCAGGTCCTCGAGCATGTGCAGCGCGACGCTCTTGCCTGAGCCGGACAGGCCGCTGAGGATGACCAGCCTCATGCGTCACTGCGCGACCGCCGCCCCGCGCTTCTGGGCCTCGGGGGCGTGGTGGTCGCGGGCGCGCTCCTTCTGCTTGCGCACCCGCCGCTGCAGCTTGTCGACCATCGCGTCGATCGCGGCGTACATGTCCTCGTCCACCGCGTCCGCGTGGATCGCGCGGCCGCTGACGCGCACGGTGGACTCGGCCTTGTGCCGGAGCTTCTCCACCGAGAGGATGCACTGCACGTCGATCAGCCGCTCGAAGCGCTCGACGATCCGGCCGAGTTTCTTCTCGACGTAGCTGCGCAGCGCAGGTGTGATTTCGACGTGGTGTCCGCTCAGCTGCAGTTGCATCTCGCGCTCCTCCTGAATTCGTGCATTTTTTCGTCCGCCTCAGGCTTCGGCGCGCGCCGAGGCGTGGCGGCGCTCGCTCGAAGACCCGAGTCCCATCGCCTCGCGGTACTTCGCGACGGTCCGGCGTGCGACCTTGACGCCCTCGCCCGCGAGCACCTGGGCGAGCTGTGCGTCGCTGTAGGGCTTGTCCGGTACTTCGTCGGAGATCAGCTTGCGGATCCGCGCGCGGATCGCCACCGAGGAGACGTCCTCGCCGTCCTCGCCGGTCACGTGGCTCGAGAAGAAGTACCGGAACTCGAAGATGCCGCGCGGCGTGTGCATGTACTTGCCGGTGGTCACCCGCGAGATCGTCGACTCGTGCATCGAGACCGCGTCGGCGATGTCGCGCAGGATCATCGGCTGCATCGCTTCCTCGCCCTGTTCCAGGAACGAGGACTGGCGCTGCACGATCGCGCGGGCGACCTTCAGCAGCGTCTCGTGGCGGATCTCCAGGCTGCGCACCAGCCAGCGGGCCTCCTGCAGCTGGGCGCGCAGCGTCGCGTAGTCGGCGGCGCGCGACACCAGGCTCGCGTAGGTCTGGTTGACGCGCAGTCGCGGCATCGCGGCCGGGTTCACTTCCACGGACCAGCCGTGGTCGCGTCGCTTCACGAACACGTCCGGCACCAGGTACTCGGGCTGCCCGGTCGTGAACGAGGCGCCCGGCCTGGGGTTGCAGCCGCGGATCAGCGCCAGCGCGACGTGCAGCGTCTCCTCGTCCGCGCCGAACTTGCGCCCCAGCGTGCCGAGGTCCCGGTCCGCGACCTCCTGCAGGTTCTCGGCCGCGATCGCGAGCGCGAGCTCGAGACCGGGCGTGTCGGGATCGAGCTGCTCGAGCTGCAGCCTGAGGCACTCGGCGAGGTCGCGCGCGCCGGCGCCGGCCGGGTCCAGCGTCTGCACGAACGTGAGCACGCGCTCGACGTCCTCCTGCGTCACGGGCAGGTCGACGCAGAGGCTGCGCGCGATCGCGTCGGTGGTCTCGGTCAGGTAGCCGTCGTCGTTCAGCGCGTCGACGATCGCCTCGCCGATCCACAGCTCGCGCGGGTCGAGCTTGCTGATCTCGAGCTGCCAGATCAGGTGCTGGTGCAGGTCGAGGTTGCGTTCGTCGGCGAACTCGAGCGGCCGGTCGTCGTCGTCCTGGGCACGCCCCTCGCCGCCGGTCGGAACCGAATCGGCCCAGGGGTCCTCCATCTCGACGACGATTTCCTCCTCCTGCGGGGAGTTCTCGTCTTCGCTCGTCTCGGCCGCGCTCGCCTCCAGGGAGGTGACCTCGACGGTCTCGTCCTCCTCGGCCTCCAGCATCACGTTCGACTCGAGCGCCTGCTGCACCTGTGCCTGCAGCTCGAGGATCGGCAGCTGCAGCAGCTTGATCGCCTGCTGCAGCTGCGGCGTCATCGTCAGCTGCTGACCGATCTTCAGGTGCAGGGCGGGCTTGAGCATCGTTTTCCGCTCAGACTACTCCAGGGAGCGGGTCGCGGCCCCGCAGGCACCAGTCGCGCCGGGATTCGACCTCCCGCTCAGAGTCGGAAGTCCTGACCCAAGTAGACCTCACGGACCTCGGGATTGGCAAGAATCTCCTCCGCGGATCCGGCGGCGATCACACTTCCCGCACTGACGATGTAGGCGCGGCCGCATATGCCGAGCGTTTCACGGACATTGTGGTCGGTGATCAGGACGCCGATGTTCCGCGAGCTGAGGTGCCGGATGATGCGCTGGATGTCGTCCACCGAGATCGGATCGACGCCGGCGAACGGCTCGTCGAGCAGTATGAACCTCGGTTCCGCCGCCAGTGCCCGGGCGATCTCGACGCGCCGGCGCTCGCCGCCGGACAGGCTCATGCCGAGGCCCGTCCGGATGTGCCCGATGTGCAGTTCCTCGAGCAGCGACTCGAGCGCCGCCTGGCGGCCGTCCTCGTCGAGGTCCTCGCGCAGCTCCAGTATCGCGAGGATGTTGTCCTCGACCGACAGCTTGCGGAATACCGAGGCTTCCTGGGGCAGGTAGCCGAGCCCGAGGCGCGCCCGGCGGTGCATCGGGAGCCGCGTGAGTTCCCGCTCGTCGAGCCAGATCCGGCCTTCGTCGCATGGAACCAGCCCGACGATCATGTAGAAGGCCGTGGTCTTGCCGGCGCCGTTCGGGCCGAGCAGCCCGACGACCTCGCCCGAGCTGACCTCGAGCGACAGCCCGGAGACGACCTTCCGCGACTTGTACGTCTTGCCGAGGGACTCGGCGCGCAGGCGGCTCACGGCTCGCTCTCCCCGCCGGGAGCGGGTTTCTTGCCCGGCCCCGGCGCCTCCTGCGGCCGGTTCGGGTTGATCGTGATGCGCACGCCGCCCGGGTCCTTCTCGTCCGGGTTCGCGACAACGCGCTCGGCGCCGATGTCGTAGACGAGCGTGTCGCCGCGGATCTCGTTGCTGCCGTCGCTCAACCAGGCGCCGCCGCTCAGGCGCACGGTCCCGGCCTTGACGTTGTACTCGATCGTCCCGGCCTCGCCCCGGGCGAGTTGCCCGCTGTCCTCGAGCCGTTGCTCGAAGCGCGCCGGCTTGCCGCGGATCACCGCGAGAACGATGTCGTTGTCGCGGAACGTCACGTTGGCCTGGTTCGAGTCGAGCCGGCCGTCCGGCACCACGATCCGGACCGAACC
This sequence comes from uncultured Steroidobacteraceae bacterium, assembly GCA_964553405.1. Taxonomy (GTDB): domain Bacteria; phylum Pseudomonadota; class Gammaproteobacteria; order Steroidobacterales; family Steroidobacteraceae; genus DATIRA01. The sequence goes on along the minus strand of CAZKLS010000069.1, from coordinate 7,663 downwards.
CGACAGCAGCCATTCGGAGTTCTCGAAATTGAGTCCCGTCGCGCGCGCTTCCTGCGCCTCGACCTGCAGTTCGCCCTGGGTGATCTTGACGCGACGGAACAGCAGCGCGTTGTTCTTGTAGTCGAAGTCCGAGGACGCGGCCTCGAGATTGATCGGCAGGTCGCGGCTGCCGATCTGTCTGGTCTGGCCGGCCGCGGCGAGCGGGAGCGTCGCGACTGCGCAACAGAGGACGAGGCCCGCGGCCCGCCCGCGCGCCCGGCTATGGAAGGAACCGGCCATTGACGTTGGATTCTAGCCGTAGCGTCCGCGCGTTCAAATCGACCCGCAGGCCGCGACCGTTCAGCTCGTGCTGCCCGAAGACCACCGTGACCGGGTCGGGCGTCTGGATCACGCTCGCGCCGGTGTCGTAGGCGAGCTGCTCGCTGCGGATGATCGCGACCGGCCCGCCGGGCTCGCCGCCGCGGACCGTGACGTTGCCCTCCAGCTGCAGCGAGGTCTGGTCCGCGGGCATCCGGCCGCGATCGGCCGTCACTTTCCAGGTGCCGGCGGCCTCGGTGCGATAGTCGAGCTCGAGGCGCGAGAGGATCACGCTGCGGTCCGCGACCTGCTGCTCGATGGTCCCGGCCTGGACGACGATCCGCGGGCGCCCGTCCACCCCGGTCTCGGTCAGGATCGCGTCGTTCACGTAGTAGCCCCGCCGCTGCTCCGGCGTGGTGACCTCGATCGGGTCGGTGCCTCCCCCGAGCAGCAGGCGATACAGCATCACCGCGCCTGCCAGGGCCGCGGCGGTGCCGATCACCCGGCGCCTCAGCCGGCTCTTGCGCTCAGCAGCAGATCGCATGCTTCACGCACCGCGCCGCGTCCGCCCGGCTGGCTCGTCGTCCAGTGAGTCTCGGCCTGCACCAACGGGTGCGCGTCCGCGACCGCGATCGCGAGTCCGGCCCGGCGCAGCATCGGCAGGTCCGGGACGTCGTCGCCGACGCAGGCCACCGCCGGCGGCTCGACGCCGAGTTCCTCGAGCAGCGAATCGAGCTGCGCCGCCTTGTCCTGCACGCCCTGGCTGACCCGCGTGATCCCGAGTTCCGCCGCGCGCCTGCGCACCGCGTCCGATTCGCGTCCGGAGATGATCGCGACCGCGACGCCGGCACGCTGCAGCGCCACGAGGCCGTAGCCGTCGCGGACGTCGAAGACCTTCAGCTGCTCGCCGTCCGCGGTGAAATACAGCCGACCGTCGGTCAGCACGCCGTCGACGTCGAGCACCAGCAGCCGGATCCGACGGGCTTTCTCGAGCAGCGCGTCCATCGCTACATGACTCCCGCGCGCAGCAGGTCGTGCACGTTCAGCGCGCCGACCAGCCGTCCCTCGTCGTCGACGACCGGCAGCGCCGTGATCCTGAACGTCTCCATCAGGTGCACGGCCTCGGCCGCCAGCATCCGCGGCTTCGCGACCTTGCCGCCACGGGTCATCACCTCGTTCATCCGCGTCGCGTGCACGTCGAGCTGCCCGTCCAGCGCCCGGCGCAGGTCGCCGTCGGTGAACACGCCGAGCACCCGGCCGCCCGGATCGACGATCGTGGTCATGCCGAGCCCCTTGCGGCTCATCTCCAGCAGGCCCTCGCGCAGCAGCGTCTCGGGACCGACCGCCGGCAGGTCCTCGCCGCGCCGCATCACGTCCTCGACGTGCAGCAGCAGCCGTCGCCCGAGCGCGCCACCCGGGTGGGAGCGCGCGAAGTCCTCCTCGGTGAAGCCCCGGGCCTCGAGCACCGCCACGGCCAGCGCGTCGCCCATCGCGAGCATCGCGGTCGTGCTGGTCGTCGGTGCGAGGTTGAGCGGGCAGGCCTCGGCCTCGACGCTGACGTCGAGCATGACCTCGGCGTAGCGGGCCAGCGTCGAGGAGGTCTTCCCGGTCAGTGCGATCAGCGGGACGTCCAGCCGCTTGATCACCGGCAGGATCGTCAGCAGCTCGCCAGTCTCGCCCGAGTTCGACAAGGCGAACACCAGGTCCTTCGCGGTGATCATGCCGATGTCGCCGTGCACGGCCTCGGCGGGGTGGACGAAGAAGGCGGGGCTGCCGGTGCTCGCGAGCGTCGCGGCGATCTTGTTGCCGATGTGCCCCGACTTGCCCATCCCGGTCACGACGATCCGGCCCTCGCAGGCCAGCATCAGCCTGCAGGCGCGGGCGAAATCGGCGCCGAGGCGCGCCACCAGCGCCGTCACGGCCCCGGCCTCGGCTTCCAGCACCCGCCGGCCGCGGTCGATCAAGGCTTCGTCGCTGTCGGGCGCTGCCGCCATGGGTCCGTTTCCCCACCTTCGAGCCTGCATGATAGCGCCCGCCCCGGGTCGGCGGGTCGCCGCTTGAGGCGGGTCCTGCCGGGTTACACTTGCCAGCCCCCGACCAGGAGCAGGTCTCGAGATGAAAGCCGACGAGGTTACCCAGCTGATCAAGGACGCGCTGCCGGATGCGCAGGTGCGGGTCATCACCGACGACGACACCCACTTCGAGGCCGTGGTCGTCTCCGGGCAGTTCGAGGGCAAGCGGTCGCTGCAGCGTCACCAGCTGGTCTACGCTGCGCTCGGCGCGCGGATGGGACGCGAGATCCACGCGCTGTCCATGGCGGCGTATACGCCGGACGAGTGGCGCGAGGCCCAGGGCGGGCCGGCCGGTTCCTGAGGCGGGACCGCTTTGGACAAGCTCCAGATCCGCGGCGGCGTGCCCCTGGACGGGGACGTGCGCATCTCCGGTGCGAAGAACGCGACGCTGCCGATACTGGCCGGTGCGCTGCTCGCCGACGGGCCGGTGACGGTCGGCAACGTTCCCCACCTGCACGACGTCACGACGATGATCGAGCTGCTCGGGCGCATGGGCGCCGGGGTCACGGTGGACGAGCGGATGCGCATCGAGGTCGATCCGACGACGACCCGCGAGACCTTCGCCCCGTACGAGCTCGTCAAGACGATGCGGGCCGCCATCCTGGTGCTCGGCCCGCTGGTCGCGCGCTACGGCACCGCCGACGTGTCGCTGCCCGGCGGCTGCGCGATCGGCGCCCGACCGGTGAACATCCACGTCGCCGGCCTGCAGGCGATGGGCGCCGACGTGCACATCGAGAACGGCTACATCAAGGCCCGGGCAGGGCGGCTCAAGGGCGCGCGGATCGTACTCGAGACAGTGACCGTCACCGGGACCGAGAACCTGATGATGGCGGCGGCCCTGGCCGAGGGCCGGACCATCCTCGAGAACGCGGCCCGGGAGCCCGAGATCGTGGACCTGGCGCAGTTCCTGAACGCGATGGGGGCCCGGATCACCGGGCACGGCACCGACACGATCGTGATCGAGGGCGTCGAGTCGCTGGCCGGGACGAGCTACGACGTGCTGCCGGACCGGGTCGAGGCCGGCACCTACCTGGTCGCAGCCGCGATCACCGGCGGGCGGGTGCGTGCCCGAGGGGCCCGCGCCGAGCACCTCGACGCGGTGCTGGCGAAGCTCGAGGAGGCCGGCGGGACCGTGACCCGCGGCGAGAACTTCGTCGAGCTCGACATGCACGGCCGGCGGCCGCGCGCGGTGGACATCCGCACCGCGGCCTACCCGGGCTTCCCGACCGACATGCAGGCCCAGTTCGCCGCGCTGAACACCGTGGCCGACGGCGTCGGCACGATCATCGAGACCATCTTCGAGAACCGCTTCATGCACATGCTGGAGATGCGGCGCATGGGTGCGGAGATCCGCCTGGAGGGCAATACCGCCATCATCAAGGGCGTGCCGAAGCTCACGGCCGCCCCGGTCATGGCGACGGACCTGCGGGCCTCGGCCAGCCTGGTGCTGGCGGGCCTGGTGGCCGAGGGCACGACCGAGGTCGAGCGGATCTACCACATCGACCGTGGCTACGAGTGCATCGAGGAGAAGCTCCAGGGCCTCGGGGCGCAGATCCGGCGGGTCGCGGCCCGGCGCTGAGACCCGGCCTGTTTCGCCGGGGCCCCGATCCCCGGCGACGAGGAGCAGACCGGTCTCAGGTTTTTACTGCGCTGCAGTGTATACTTTGCTGCTGCCCGGCAGGGCCCTCGGGGCTGCTCCGAGGCGGAGTTCATTGTCCTGGACCGACCGGCGCGGCCGCCACCGGGCGCAGCACGGGCCGCAAGTCGAAGGGAGTGCTGGATGACCGAAGAAGTCGATGCGGGCAGGCGTCATTTCCTGACCGTTGCCACCGTTGCCGTCGGGGCGGTCGGGGCGGCCTTCGCCGCCGTGCCTTTCCTCGCCTCGTGGAAGCCTAGCGCACGGGCCAAGGCCCTCGGCGCGCCGGTCGAAGTGGACATAAGCAAGCTCGAGCCGGGCGGAATGGTGAAGGTCGAGTGGCGCGGCAAGGCGATCTTCATCGTCAACCGCACGCCGCAGATGCTGGGCACGCTGACGGGCGTGGAGGACCGGCTCCGTGACCCGGACTCCAACGAGTCCGAGCAGCCCGAATACGCGCGCAACCGCGACCGCGCGGTGAAGCCCGAGATCCTGGTGCTGGTCGGCGTCTGCACCCACCTCGGCTGCGCGCCGCTCGAGAAGTTCACGCCGGGCGACGCGACGGTCGAAGCCGGCTGGGCGGGCGGGTTCTTCTGCCCCTGCCACGGCTCGAAGTTCGACATGTCAGGCCGCGTCTTCAAGGACGTTCCCGCCCCGACCAACCTGCCGGTGCCGCCGTACCAGTTCGTCAGCGACACCCGCATCCTGATCGGCTCTGACACGAGGAGCGCCTGATGGCCAGCACTAGCCAGAGCATCAAGTCCGGCGGCGGACGCCTCGCCGCGCTGACGGCCTGGATCGACGACCGGTTCCCGATGACCAAGCTCTGGAAGGAGCAGGTCTCGGAGTACTACGCGCCGAAGAACATGAACTTCTGGTACTTCTTCGGCTCGCTGTCGCTGCTGGTGCTGGTGCTGCAGATCGTCACCGGCATCTTCCTGACGATGAACTACAAGCCCTCGGCGCAGGAGGCCTTCGCCTCGGTCGAGTACATCATGCGCGACGTCGAGTGGGGCTGGCTGATCCGCTACCTGCACTCGACCGGCGCCTCGGCGTTCTTCCTGGTCGTCTACCTGCACATGTTCCGCGCCATGCTCTACGGCAGCTACCGCAAGCCGCGCGAGCTGCTGTGGATCTTCGGCATGGTCATCTACCTGGTGCTGATGGGCGAGGCCTTCTTCGGCTACCTGCTCCCCTGGGGCAACATGTCCTACTGGGGCGCGCAGGTGATCGTGTCGCTGTTCGGCACCCTGCCGGTCATCGGCAGCGGCCTGGTGGAGTGGATCCGCGGTGACTTCTACATCTCGGACATCACGCTGAACCGCTTCTTCGCGCTGCACGTCATCGCGCTGCCGCTGGCGCTGGTGTTCCTCGTGATCGCGCACCTCATCGCGCTGCACGAGGTCGGCTCGAACAACCCCGACGGCGTCGAGATCAAGAAAGTGAAGGGGCCGGACGGCATCCCGCTCGACGGCATCGCCTTCCACCCGTACTACACGGTCAAGGACCTGATCGGCGTCGGCGTGTTCCTGATCCTGTTCAGCCTGGTGATCTTCTACGCGCCGACCATGGGCGGCTACTTCCTCGAGTACGCCAACTTCGAGCCGGCCAACCCGCTGCAGACCCCGCCGCACATCGCGCCGGTGTGGTACTTCACGCCGTTCTACGCGATCCTGCGCGCGGTGCCGAACAAGCTGATGGGCGTCGCGCTGATGGGCGCGGCCGTGATGATCCTGTTCTTCCTGCCCTGGCTCGATCGCGGCAAGGTGAAGTCGATCCGCTATCGCGGGCCGATCTTCAAGTTCTTCCTGATCGCCTTCGCGATCAGCTTCGTCGCGCTGGGTTTCCTCGGGCTGCAGCCGCCGACGCCGCTGTACACGAATCTTGCGCGGTTGTTCACCGCCGTCTACTTCGCGTTCTTCCTGCTGATGCCCTGGTATTCGAGCATCGACCGGACGAAGCCCGTGCCGACGAGGGTCACGTACCATGCGCACTAAGCTCCTGGCCCTGCTCGCTGCGACGATCCCGCTGGCGGCGCTGGCCGCCGGCGGTGGCGCCCACCTCGAGCACGCGAACAACGACGTGACGAACACGGCCTCGCTGCAGCGCGGCGCGGCGAATTTCGTCAACTACTGCCTGGGCTGCCACTCTGCGCAGTACGTCCGCTACAACCGGCTCGCCGCCGACATCGGGCTCACCGAGGAACAGCTGGTCGAGAACCTGATGTTCACCGGCGAGCGCCCGCACGACACGATGCGCAGCGCGATGAACGCCGACGACGCGAAGCGCTGGTTCGGCGTCCAGCCGCCCGACCTGACGCTGATCGCGCGCAGCCGCGGCACCGACTACGTCTACACGTTCCTGAAGTCGTTCTACCTCGACCCCGCCAAGGCGACCGGCGTAAACAACCTGGCACTGCCCGGCACGGCGATGCCGCACGTGCTCTGGACGCTGCAGGGCTACCAGGAGGCGGTCTGGGAAGGGGAGATGGACGAGCAGGGCGTCGCGCAGAAGCACTTCAAGGAGTTCGCGCTGGCCTCTCCCGGCTCGATGACGACCGAGGAGTTCGACGAGTTCGTGCGCGACACGGTCAACTTCCTCGAGTACATCGCCGAGCCGGCGCAGATGCAGCGCCGGTCGCTGGGCTTCCCGGTCATCGCCTTCCTGATCGTCTTCACGCTGATCGCCTGGGCGCTGAAGAAGGAATTCTGGAAGGACGTCAAGTAGGCGGGGCTGCCGGGCTGCAGACACCATGAAGACGACGACCGCCAGGGCGTGCTGACCCTCTACTCCCGCCGCGATGATCCGGGCAGCCATCGCGTCCGGATCGTGCTCGAGGAGAAAGGTCTCCAGGTGCGCGTGGTGGAGGTCGTTCCGGGGCATCCGCCCGAGGACCTGCTCGACCTCAACCCCTACCAGTCGGTGCCGACGCTGGTGGACCGCGACCTCGTGGTCTACCAGCCGGGCATCATCGGCGAGTACCTCGACGAGCGCTTCCCGCATCCGGCCATGTTCCCGAGCGACCCGGTCGCGAAGGCGCAGGCCCGCATCGCGCTGCACCGGATCGAGAACGACTGGTACGGCTGCGCCGAGGCACTCGAGCGCGGCGACGGCCGCGAGGCGCAGCGCCAGCGCAAGATCCTGCAGGAGAGCCTGCTCGCCTCGGAGCCGATCTTCCGCGTCAAGCCCTGGTTCCTGGCCGACCAGTTCTCGCTGCTCGACGCCGCGGTCACGCCGATCCTCTGGCGGCTCGGACACTGGGGCATCGACCTGCCCGCCGAGGCGCAGGCGATCGCCCGCTACTGCGACCGGGCCTTCGCGCGGCCCTCGTTCCAGGCCAGCCTGAGCGAGCAGGAGCGGGAGATGCGCGGTTGAAGCCGCGCAAGCCCTACCTGCTGCGCGCGATGCACGAGTGGATCAGCGACAGCAACTGCACGCCGCACCTGGTCGTGGACGCGGGCGCCGAGGCGGTCGAGGTGCCTCGCGCCTACGTCAGCGACGGCAAGATCATCCTGAACATCAGCTGGCAGGCCACGGCCGGGCTGCGCATGGACGAGGCGGGGGTCGCGTTCAGCGGCAGGTTCGGCGGCACGCCGATGGACGTGCGCGTGCCGATCGACGCGGTGCTCGCGATCTACGCCCGGGAAACCGGGCAGGG
>CAZKLS010000068.1:10622-14848 GCA_964553405.1 uncultured Steroidobacteraceae bacterium | reverse complement strand
GCGTGGCGAACACGACCGCGAGCCGGGTCAGCATGAAGGCGGAGCGCAAGCTGCGGCTGTTCCAGGACGACGCCTATATTTCGATCGACCTGCAGCAGAAGGTGCTGACGATCGTGCGCAAGCCACCGGTCGGCGCCGCGGCGGCGCCGGGTCAGGTCGTGATCGAGGAACGAAGCTACGAGCAGGGCGACGCGTTGCGGATGGAGATCGAGGCGTTCCTGCACTCCATCCGTGAAGGCCTGCCGCCGGTGGTCGGCGGCGAGGACGGCTTGCGGGCGCTCGAGACGGCGATCCGGATCACCGACATGGTGCACCGGGCGCCAGAACGCAGTTGACGGAGCCGCCGCGCGGCGCATCCGAGGCGACCTGAGCACTGCACCCAGCGCATGATCGCGATCAAGGAAGCCTGGCGTGCCGGGCTGCTCGGGCGCCGGCACTGGCTGCCCAACCTGGTGGCCGGGGTCGTCGTCGGTGTCGTCGCGCTGCCGCTCGCGATGGCCTTCGCGATCGCCTCCGGCGCGAAGCCGGAGCAGGGCCTCTACACGGCCATCGTCGCCGGAGTCGCCGTGTCGGTGTTCGGCGGCAGCCGCCTGCAGATCGCCGGCCCCACCGGCGCCTTCGTCGTGATCCTCGCCGGCGTCACCGCGAAGCACGGCATCGACGGCCTGCAGATCGCGACGCTGATGGCCGGGCTGATCCTGCTCGCGCTCGGCTTCGCGCGCCTCGGCGGCATCATCCGCTTCATACCGGATCCGGTGATCACCGGGTTCACGGCCGGCATCGGCCTGATCATCTTCGTCGGGCAGTGGCGGTACTTCCTCGGCCTGCCGGCCGCGGGCGGGGAGCATTTCCACGAGAAGGTCTGGAGCCTGGTCGCGGCCATGCCGCAGGCGCACCTCGCGACCACCGCGATCGCCGTGCTGAGTCTCGCCGCCGTGGTGCTGACACCGCGTGTCCCGCAGCTGCGCCGCGTGCCGGGCCCGCTGGTCGCGATGATCGTCGCGACGCTGCTGCAGTCGTTTTTCCAGTTCGAGGGTGTCGCGACGATCGGCACCGAGTTCGGCGGCATCCCGCGCGGATTGCCGAGCCTCGGGTTTCCCGAAGTCACCGCACCGCGGGTCATCGAGCTGCTCGGCCCGGCATTCACGATCGCGATGCTCGGTGCGATCGAATCGCTGCTCTCGGCCGTCGTGGCGGATGGCATGGCCGGCACCCGCCACGACTCGAACCAGGAACTGATCGGCCAGGGCGTCGCGAACGTCGCGGCGCCGCTGTTCGGCGGCTTCGCCGCCACCGGCGCGATCGCGCGCACCGCGACCAACGTCAGGAACGGCGGCACCGGTCCGCTGGCGGGGATCGCGCACGCGGGCGTGCTGGTGCTCGTGCTGATCGCGCTGGCGCCGCTCGCGCAGAACGTGCCGCTGGCGGCGCTCGCCGCGGTGCTGTTCGTGGTCGCCTGGAACATGAGCGAGGTCCGTCATTTCGCCGGCATGGTGCGGCGTGCGCCACGGGCCGACGTCGTGATCCTGCTGATCACGTTCCTGCTGACCGTGTTCGCCGATCTCGTGGTGGCCGTCAACGTCGGCGTGATCCTCGCGATGTTCCAGTTCCTGCACCGCATGGCTTCGACGGTCGAAGTCCAGCCGCTGGCCGGTGGAGAGCTCGACAACGAGCTGGCGCGCAGGGGCCGCGTCACGCTGCCTCCCGGCGTGATGGTGTACGGCATCGACGGCCCGTTCTTCTTCGGCGCGGTGGACAATTTCGAGCGGGCGCTGGCGCAGACGCACACGGACCCGAAGCTGCTGGTGTTCCGGCTGAAACGCGTGCCGTTCATGGACATCACGGGACTGCAGAGCCTCGAGGAGGCGATCCGTGACCTGCAGAAACGCGGCGTCCGCGTGCTGCTTTGCGAGGCGAACGCGCGGGTCCACGGCAAGCTCGCACGGGCCGGAATCCTCGAGCTGCTGGGTCCTGGCGGTTACCATCAGCAGCTCTCGGAGGCGCTGGCCCTGGCCGAATGGGGCTCCGGACCCGACAGTGGTCCTGGTGTGGACAGCCGGCAGACCGTATTGCTGGAGGAATCCGCGGCCCACGGGCCGCTCAGAACGGGGGGCGACGATGCGCGCGGTGATCTGCAGGGAACTGAACGGGATTGACGGACTGGAGTTTCGGGCGGACTGGCCGGAGCCCGCGCCCTCGGCAGGCGAGGTGCTGGTGGACGTCCGGGCCGTGGCGCTGAACTTCCCCGACCTGCTGATGACGCGGGGCCTGTACCAGGAGCGCCCGGAGCTGCCGTTCATTCCCGGTATCGAGTTCTCGGGCGTGGTCGCATCCGTCGGCGAAGGCGTGCGGCGCTTCCAGGCCGGCGACCGGGTCGTCGGCGCCACCGGGCAGGCGCTGGCCGAGCGCCTCGTGGCGCGCGAGTCGCATCTTTTCCGGGCCCCCGAGGCGCTCGACTTCGAGTCCGCGTCCGGGATCTGCGTGACCTACTTCACCTCGATGCACGCGCTGCGCCAGCGTGCGGAGCTTCGCCCCGGCGAGTCGCTGCTGGTGCTCGGCGCCGGAGGCGGGGTCGGAACCAGCGCGGTGGAGCTCGGTCGCGCAATGGACGCCCGGGTCATCGCAGCGGCGAGCAGCGACGAGAAGCTCGAGCTCGCCAGGTCGCTCGGTGCGGCCGAGCTGATCAACTACTCGCGGGAGGACCTGCGCAGCCGGGTCAAGGAGATCACCGGCGGGCAGGGCGTGGACGTCGTCTACGACCCGGTCGGCGGAGCGCTCGCCGAGCCCGCATTGCGCAGCCTCGCCTGGAAGGGCCGGTACCTGGTCATCGGATTCGCCAGCGGAGAGATCCCCAGCGTTTCGTTGAACCTGCCGCTGCTGAAGGGCGCGTCCATCGTCGGCGTGTACTGGGGGAGCTTCAGCCAGCGCGAACCGCGCGTGCAGGCGGAGAACGCCGCGGAACTCTGGCGCCTGGTCGAGGCCGGCCGCATCCGGCCGGTCGTCGGTGAAGTGCATGCGCTCGAGGACTTCGCCGCCGCCTTCGCCGCGCTGGAGCAGCGTCGGGCGCGCGGCAAGGTCGTCATCCGCATCTGATCAGGGCTCGCCGATCGCCTCGAGCTCCTCCTGCACCTCGAGCCAGCGCGCCTCCGCCGCGGCGAGCAGGGTCGCCAGTTCCCCGCAGCGCTGCGAGGCCGAGCGCACGGTCTCCGGATCGCTGCCGGCGTAGAACCCGGCGTCACCGAGCTGCTCGTCGAGCTTTCGTTTCTCCTGTTCCATCGCCGAGATCCGGGCCTCGAGTTGTCCGGTCTCGCGCAACAGCGGGCGTCTGCGCCGCAGCGTTTCCTGTCGGCGGCGCTCTCGCGCCTCTCGTTCGTCCCTGCGCTGCTGCCGCGCCTGCATGACCGGCTGGTCCTCGGGATCCTCGCGCTCACCGGCGCGGCGGGCGGCCAGCCATTCGAGGTATTCCTCGACGCCGCCGTCGAAGCGGCGGACGCGGCCGTCGGCGACGATCAGGAATTCATCGCAGACCGTGCGCAGCAGCGACCGGTCGTGCGAGACGAGAACCACGCTGCCCTCGTAGCCGGTCAACGCACGCGTCAGCGCGTGCCGCATCTCCAGGTCCAGGTGGTTGGTCGGCTCGTCCAGCAGCAGCAGGTTCGGCCGCCGTCGGACCAGGCGCGCCAGCGCGAGGCGGGACCGCTCGCCTCCCGAGCAGGTCGACACCGGCGCATCCGCCCGTTCGCCGCCGAAGTCGAAGTGGCCCAGGTAGGTGCGGAGCTCCTGCTCGCGGGTCGCGGGCTCATCCCGCGCCAGGTGCCAGAGCGGCGACTCGTGCAGGTCGAGCTGCTCGAGCTGGTGCTGCGCGAAGTAGCCGAGCTCGAGGCCCTGTCCCTCGATTCGCCGACCGCCCTGCAGCGGCAGTTCGCCGGCCAGGCTGCGGACCAGCGTCGACTTGCCGGCGCCGTTGGGTCCGAGCAGGCCGATTCGGGCACCGGCGCGGATGCTGAGCGTGACCTCGTCGAGGACCGGCGGCTGCGCGTAGCCGGCCGCGGCCGCCTCGAGCACCAGCAGCGGATCCGGCGCGCGTTCGGGCGCCGGGATCTCGAAGTCGAACGGCGTATCCACGTGGGCCGGGGCCACGCGTTCGAGGCGGTCGAGCGCCTTGAGCCGGCTCTGGGCCTGGCGCGCCTTGCTGGCCTTGGCGCGGAAGCGGGCCACGAAGCGCT
>CAZKLS010000068.1:0-10600 GCA_964553405.1 uncultured Steroidobacteraceae bacterium | reverse complement strand
AACAGCGCCTGCTGCGTGGCGAGCCGCGCGGCCCGCTGCTCCTCGAACGACGAGTAGTTGCCGGTGAACAGCGTCAGCCCGCCGCCCTCGAGGTAAGCCACGTGGGTGATGCAGGCGTCCAGCACTTCGCGGTCGTGGGATACGAGCAGCAGCGTGCCGGGATAACCGGCCAGCCATCGCTCGAACCAGACGATCGCGTCCAGGTCCAGGTGGTTGGTCGGTTCGTCGAGCAGCAGCAGGTCGGCGCGGCTCATCATCACCCGCGCCAGGTTCAATCGCATGCGCCAGCCGCCCGAGAACGCGGCCACAGCCCGGTTCTCGTCACCGCGCGCGAAGCCCAGGCCCGCCATCAGCGTCGCGGCCCGGGAGGGGGCCGTGTAGCCGTCGAGCGCCTCGAGGCGACCATGCAGCTCGGCGATGGCCGCGCCGTCGTGTCGCGCCTCGGCGTCCGCCAGCGCGGCCTGCACCGAGCGCAACTCCCGGTCGCCGTCCAGCACGTACTCGATGGCCGGCTGGGCGAGCGCCGGCACTTCCTGCTCCAGCCACGCGATCCGCCACTGCGACGGAACGATCGCGTCGCCGGCCTCGGGGTGAAGCACGCCGGCGAGCAGCGAGAGCAGGCTGCTCTTGCCGGTGCCGTTCGCCCCGACGAGGCCGACCCGCCAGCCGCCATGCAGCTGAAGCGTGACGTTCGCGAGCAGTGGTCGCCCACCCCTGGCGAGCGTCAGATTTCGCAGCTGGATCACGTGAGGGGAGACTGGCGGGCCCTGGGTCGCGGCATTGTATCGGGCTGCGACGGGGCCCGGGCGACCATGCAGGAACCGGCGGTTTCCGGCAGAATTCGCGCTTCACACAATACCGGTCCCCGCGGCCGCTCCAGGAGTCTCCATCTCGATGCCGGCCAAGCAACGCTCGCTGTTCCAGTCCATTTGCTGCCCGCGCCGGGCGATCGGTTCGCTCGCGCTGGCTGTCGCGTTGCTGCCGCTGGCCGCGTCCGGCCAGACGGCGACGCCCGCGGTCTCGACCCTCGTCGCCTTCGCCGCGTCGGAGACGACGGCGCCGGCGATCCTCGGACCCGACGGTGCGCTGTACGGCACGGCCCGCGTCACGGTCTTCGGCGCGGCGGGACTGATCTATCGCGCCGAGCCGGACGGCTCCGCGGTCAGCACGCTGTACCAGCTCGGGGAACAGGACGGCGTGAGCCCGCAGGCGGGGCTCCTGCTCGGCAGCGACGGGCGCTTCTACGGGACGACGACCTTCGGAGCCGTCGCGAATGCCGGTACGTTCGGCACGGTGTTCAGCGTGCTTGCAGACGGCAGCGGGTTCACGACGCTTTACACGTTCGCACCGACGACGGGAACCAACTCGATCACCGGGCTCATTAATCCGGATGGAGTCTATCCAGACGCCACGCTGATCGAGGGCAGCGACGGCTTCCTGTACGGCACCGCGCGCCAGGGCGGCGGCAACGGTACCGGGACGATCTATCGCCTGAGCCGCGACGGCACGGCGTTCGAGGTGCTGCACGAATTCGGGCCGATCACGTCCGAGGCCGGTGCCGAAATCGCCACCAACGACGACGGACACAGCCCGGCCGGCAGCCTGCTCGAGGGCGCGGACGGGTACCTGTACGGCACGGCTTTCGGCGGCGGCGAGAACGGGCGCGGCACCGTCTTCCGGCTCCGGCACGACGGCTCCGGTTTCGAGGTCGTGCACGCCTTCAGCACGGCCACGGCGCCCGATGAAACCAGCCTGCCGGTCAACGTGGACGGCGCGGCGCCGCTGGTCGGGCTCACGGACGGCGGGGATTCCCTGCTGTACGGCGTGGCGAGCCAGGGCGGCGCGACGGGGAACGGCACGGTCTTCGCGATCGCTCCGGACGGCTCGAGCTTCACGACGCTGCACGACTTCGACGAGTCGAGCGGATCCCGCCCGGCCGGGGCGCTGTTGCTCGCGAGCGACGGGCGGCTGTACGGCACGACCAACTCCGGCGGCACGAACGAGGCCGGCGCCGTGCTCGGCCTCGGCGTGATCTTCTCGATCGCCCGCGATGGAACCGGCTTCGAGGTGCTGCACGCCTTCGACGCCACGCAGGGGGCGAACCCCGCGGGCGCGATGCTGCAGCTGTCGGATGCGGTTTTCGTCGGCACGACCGAGAACGGCGGCAACTGCGGCCAGGGGACGCTGTATCGCCTCAGCCTGGCCGGCGACACGGTCGACGGCGTCACCAACTGCGGCCGCAAGAAGAACAACAACTCCGGTGGCGGTTCGAGCGCGCCGGCCGTGCTGCTGCTGCTGGGGCTGCTCGCCCTCAGGCGTCGGCGCAGCTAGCGCCGCTCGCTGAGCCGCGTGCCATGGCCGAGTCGCGACTGCATCACCGGACCTGCTCGATCTGCGAGGCGATGTGCGGGATCGTGGTCGAGCACCGGGACGGCCAGGTGCTGTCGATCAAGCCGGACAAGCAGGATGTGTTCAGCCGTGGACACATCTGCCCCAAGGCGGTGGCGCTGAAGGACCTGCACGAGGATCCTGACCGGCTGCGCCAGCCCGTCCGCAGGACCGCCAAAGGCTGGGAGCAGGTGTCCTGGCAGGACGCGTTCGCCGAGATCGGGACCCGCATCGGCGCGATCCGCGCAGCGCACGGCGCGGACGCGATCGCCGTGTACGTCGGCAACCCGACGGCGCACAACCTGGGCGCCATGCTGACGATCGGCGACTTCATCCGCGCCGTCGGCAGCCGCAACTTCTATTCGGCCACCAGCGTGGACCAGCTGCCGCACATGGTGGCCTCGTGGGCGCTGTTCGGGCACCAGTTCCTGATGCCGGTGCCGGACGTGGACCGGACGCAGTTGTTCGTCTGCATCGGCGGCAACCCGGTGGCGTCCGGCGGCTCGATCATGGGCGCGCCCGGCTTCGAGCGGCGGGTGGAGGCGCTGCAGGCGCGCGGCGGGCGCCTCGTCGTCGTCGACCCGCGACGCACCGAGACCGCGCTGATCGCCGACGAACACCTGGCGATCCGGCCCGGCACGGACGTGTTCCTGCTGCTCGCGCTGACGAAGAAGGTGCTCGAGGCCGGCGCCGTGGACCTCGGGCACCTGGCTGGCCGGATCGACGGCCTGGACCGGCTCGAGGCCGCCGTGGCTCGCTTCGATTTCGCTGCGCTCGCCGTGCGGACGGGTATTCCGGCGGCGCGGATCGAGCAACTCGCGCTCGAGATCGCCCGTGAGCCGCGCGCGCTGGTGTACGGCCGCGTCGGGGCCTGCACTCAGGAGTTCGGCGGGCTGGTGATGTGGCTGATCTACTGCCTGAACGCGCTGACGCGGCACCTCGACGCGGAAGGCGGCATGATGTTCGCGGAGCCCGCGGTGGACCTGAGCGCCGCTTACGGTTCGCGCGGACACCGCGACCGGCATCGCTCGCGCGTGCGGCAGCTTCCGGAATTCAGCAGCGAACTGCCGGTGGCCGCGCTCGCCGAGGAGATCGCGACACCCGGGGAGGGCCAGGTCCGCGCGCTGATCACGTTCGCGGGTAACCCGGTGCTCTCGACGCCGAACGGCCGGCAGCTGGACCAGGCGCTCGGGCAGCTCGACTTCATGGTCTCGGTGGACATGTACCTGAACGAGACCAGCCGGCACGCGCAGCTGATCCTGCCGCCGACGAGTCCGCTCGAGCGCAGCCACTACGACGTGGCGCTCGCCTCGTTCGCGGTCCGGAACTTCGCGAAGTACTCGCCGCCGCTGTTCGACAAGCCCGCCGGCGCGCTGCACGACCACGAGATACTGGTCGAGTTGAGCCGCAGGCTCGCAGCATCGACGGACGGTGGCGCCGGCCGGGGACTCGTCGCGAGGCTCGGGCCCGACCGTGCGCTCGACCTGTTGCTGCGCAGCGGCCGCTACGGCATGGAAAACCGCGGTTTCGTGCGCCTGCTCGCCTCGCTGCCCGGGCTCGGCAAGCTGCGCCGGCAGCTCGAGGCCGAGGACCGCAGACCGCAGGGCCTGAGCCTGCGCAAGCTGATCGACGCGCCGCACGGCGTGGACCTCGGGCCGCTCGCGCCGAACCTGCTCGGCCGGCTCGCGACCCGCGACGGTCGAATCCAGCTGGCGCAGGACCTGTTCCTCGCGGACCTCGAGCGCGCAGGCCGCGTCCTCGGGCAGCCCGTGCCCGAGCTGGTGCTGATCGGGCGGCGGCACGTGCGCAGCAACAACAGCTGGCTGCACAACAGCCATCGGCTCGTGAAAGGCAAGCCGCGCTGCACGCTGCTGGTGAACCCGCGCGATGCCGGGTCGCGCGGGCTCGCGGACGGGGACCGCGTGCGGCTGCGCTCCCGGGTCGGCGAGCTGATCGTGGACCTGGAGATCTCGGACGACGTGATGCCGGGGGTCGTGTGCCTGCCGCACGGCTGGGGCCACGATCGCGAGGGCATCCGCCTGTCGATCGCCGCGCAGCATGCCGGGGCGAGCATCAACGACCTGACCGACGACCAGGCCATCGACGAGCTCACCGGCAACGCGGTCCTGAACGGGACGCCGGTCCAGCTCGAGCGCTTCGACGCACCGCACGCTGCGGCCTGAGGTCGGGCTCGCGCAAGGCGCCGGATCGTCCCCCAGGCGGCCGCGATCGCCGACCGGGGAGGCTACCCGCCGCCCGGCGGTGGACCCGCCTGCTCGTCGAGTATCCTGCGGCCCAGCCACGCGAGCGCCGCTCGCACCGGGGGCCGTTCGGTCGGCAGCTGCAGGCTCGGGACCGCGACGACGTCACCGGCGCGAAGGTCTGCCACGAGGAAGGAGAACACGAAGAAGGGCGTCTGGCCCATCCGCAGATCCGTCATCACGATCGGCTGCTCGAGAGCCGCGGAACCGTCTCCGGCCGCCGCGGTCTCGACCAGCCCGAGCAGTTGCCCGACCGTGCTCGGGGATCCGGTCGCGAACCTGTCGTCGGCGCCTGTCCGTCGGACCCCGTAGAAGCCCTTCGAGAACCAGGCGAGTCGCCGCACGGCCCAGTCGTGTTGCAGCGGCGCGAGCAGCCGCGCTTCGCTGCGATGCCTCGCGAGAGCGACCGCGTCGCCGCGGTCGAGCAGCGAGCGGTATCCCTCGTGGTAGCTCTCGTCGTCCATCACGACGATGCGCCACAGCAGGCTGTTGAACGGGCTCGGTGTCACCAGTACGCGGCCGTCCGATATCGGGCCGGCGGCCAGGGAGCGGTGCACGACGCCCTCGACGTGGGCCTGGGCAGCGACGGTCCACACCAGGTACGCGCTGCTCACTGCGAGTCCCACGGCGTTCCAGCGCAGCGCGCGCCGGGGATCCCTCCGCCGCATCCACAGCGCGCCGAGCACTCCGATGACGAGCGGCAACGTGTACATCGGGTCGATGATGAAGATGCTGCCGATGCCAACGGGATAATCGGAGAAGGGCAGCAGCAGCTGCGTACCGTACACGGTGAACGCATCGAGCAAGGGGTGCGTGACCAGCGCGAGCCAGACCAGCGCGAGCCACTGCCGGAAGCCCGCGCCGCTCGTGCGGTTCAGTCGCGCGATCAGCAGCGCGAGCGGCGGCGATGCCAGCGTCAGCCAGAACAGCGAATGGCTCTCCGCGCGGTGATAGGTGAAGTCGCGGACCGGGTCGCCGTAGGACACGAGTACGTCCAGGTCCGGCAAGGTGCCGCAGACGGCGCCCCACAGCGCGGCGCGGGCGCCGACCTTGCGGCCGAGCACCGCGGTGCCGACGGCGGCGCCGAGCGCGATCTGGGTGATGGAGTCCATGTTGCGGGCTTGCGGGGCGGTCGGGGCGAGTAAGGTACACCAGACCGATTCGAGGCCGGTGCGCTCGCGGATCCAGTTCGCCCGGACCGCGGCATTTGACAGCGCCGCCCCGATCGGGCCCGATGGTTATGGCGAGGATCGGCGCGCCGGGTGTGACCGGCCGGGGAGAGCGACATGGCGGCAGGCGGACGAACCGTGAGTGACATGACGGCGGCGGATCGCGCCGGTGCGCCGGCCGGCCGGGCGGACAAGGCGCGGGTGCTCGAGCGCGCGCGCAGGCACCTGTTCCCCGATCGTATCGAGCGGCTGGCGGCGCTGGGCGTGGAGCTGGTGATCGGCCGCCGCGAGGGCTATCGGTTCTGGGACGTGGACGGCCGCGAGTTCATGGACTTCCACCTGAACGGCGGCACCTACAGCCTCGGGCACCGCCATCCGGACCTGCTGCAGGTGCTGCTCGATACGCTGGAATTCGCCGACGTCGGCAACCATCACTTCGCGAATCCGGCGCGGGCCGAGCTGGCTGAGCGGCTGGCCGCCGCGACCGGACTGCAGTACACGGTGTTCACGCCGAGCGGAGCCGAGGCGGTGGACGTCGCGATCAAGTCGGCGCGTCGCTACACGAAGCGCCGCAGGATCGTGGCGCTGGAGCGTGGCTATCACGGGCGCTCCGGACTGTCCGGCGCAGCCGGGGACGACTCGGCCGCGGCGGATTTCCTGAGCGACTATCCCGAAGAGTTCCTGCGGGTGCCGTTCAACGACCTCACCGCGATCGAGCGCGCGCTCGGCGACGGCGAGGTGGCCGCGGTGCTGATGGAGACGATTCCGGCCACCAGCGGCTTTCCGATACCCGAGCCCGGTTACCTGCCGGGCGTGCGCGCGCTGTGCGAGCGCCACGGCGCGCTGTACATCGCCGACGAGGTGCAGACCGGGCTCGGCCGCACCGGCCGGTTGTGGGGCGTCGATTGCTGGGGCGTCGAGCCCGATGTGCTGGTGACGGGCAAGGGGCTCTCCGGCGGTCTCTACCCGGTGTCGGCCGCGGTGCTGTCCGGCAAGGTCGGCAGCTGGCTCGAGCAGGACGGGTGGGGGTACGTGTCGACCTTCGGCGGCGCCGAGCCGGGCTGCGCGGTCGGCTGCCGGGCGCTCGAGCTGTGCGCCGACGCGGAAACGCTCCAGAACGTCGCCTCGATCGCGAGTCATCTCAGGGCCGGGCTCGACGGTCTCCGCGCACGCTATCCGTTCTTCAAGGACATCCGCCAGCAGGGGCTCGTGATGGGGCTCGAGTTCGACGCGCCGGACGGCGGCATGCGGATGACCGGCGCGCTGTACCGGCACGGAATCTGGGCGATGTTCGCGGGCTTCGAGCGCTCGGTGCTGCAGTTCAAGCCGGGCCTGCTGATCGATCGGGCCTACTGCGACGAGGCCCTCGGGCGCTTCGAGGACGCGCTCCGCGACGTGCATGCGGGCGTACTACGGTGAGCAAAGACGAAATGAAGGAGGCGAGCGTGTACCTGGACCGTATCACCGAGCTGGCCGGCCAGGCCCTCGGTCACTGGGGTCTCGCCGGCAGCCGGCTCGAGCTGATGAAGCATCGCGAGAACGTCGTCTTCAAGGTGACCGGGCCCGACGGAACCCGGTATGCGATGCGGGTTCACCGTCCCGGCTATCACAGCGACGCGGCGCTGCGCTCGGAGCTCGAGTGGCTCGAGTCGCTGCGCGCCGCGGGTGTCGCGACCACCGATACGATCCGCTGTCGCGACGGCTCGAGCTTTGCGAAGGTGGGCACGCAGGCCGTGCCCGAGGGGCGTCAGGTGGACCTGCTGGCCTGGGTTCCGGGGCAGGCCATCGGCAGCGTGGAGCAGGGCGTCGCGCTCGGGGACCAGGAGATCTTCCACGTCTACACGCTGGCCGGCGAGCAGGCTGCGCTGATCCACCAGCACGGCCTTGCATGGCCGAAACCGGAGGGCTTCACGCGCTTTGCCTGGGACGAGCAGGGATTCTTCGGCGAAACCGGTGCGATCTGCGGCCGCTACTGGGATCTCGAGGTCCTCTCGCCCGGGCAGCTCGAGTTGCTGCATCGCGCGCGGGAGGTCACCGCGGCTGCGCTCGCACAGTTCGGCAAGGGCGCCGACCGCTACGGTCTCGTGCACGGCGACCTGCTGCCGGAGAACCTGTTCTACGACGGCGAGCAGTTGCGGCTGATCGACTGGGACGACACGGGCTACGGCTGGCACCTGTACGACTTCGCGACGGCGATGTTCGGGCACCTCGGCCGCCCGAGCTTCGAGATCGCGCTCGGCGGCATGATCGACGGGTATCGGCGTCACCGCGCGCTTCCGGACGAGCACCTGGCGATGCTGCCGGTGCTGATGATGGCCCGGGCGCTGTCCTACGTGGGCTGGGCAAACACGCGCGGCGAAGCGGCCGGCGAACTCACACCGCTGATCGTCGAGGCCGCCTGCCAGTTGGCGGAGCAGCTGCTCGAGGGCGCGCGCCATGGCTGAAGAAACCATGGAATCAGCCAAGGACCAGCAACGCGCTGCAGCGGGTGCCTCCTCCGTCAATCCCGAGCCCACCGGAAAGCCACGTCGCGGGCGCATCCGTAAAGTGCTGCTCTGGACCTACCTCGTGTTCCAGTTCCTCGGCCTCGTCTCCGCGGTGGACGCGATCATGTCAACGCGCACGGCCCAGGGAGCCATCGCCTGGTCGCTGGGCCTGGTGGCCGCGCCGGTCGTCAGCGTGCCTGCGTACTGGGTCTTCGGCCGCAGCAAGTTCGAGGGATACCTCGATGCCCAGCAGGAGGTCCAGCAGGAGTTCGACCAGCTCTTTACGCGCGTCTACGCCAACATGAGCGCCGCCGCCGTCGAGTTCGATCGGCCGATGCCGGCCTGGGACGCGCTGCGCGGTCTGTCCAGTACGCGTCTCGTCGCAGGCAACCGGGCCGAGCTGCTGGTCGATGGCGAGGCCACATTCGACAGCATCCTGTCGGGGATCCGCGCGGCCGAGGACTACGTACTCGTGCAGTTCTACATCGTCCACGACGACGGCCTCGGTCGACGGCTCAAGGAGGCGATGATCGAGCGGGCGCGTGCCGGCGTGGACGTCTATTTCCTGTACGACGAAATCGGCACGGACATCACGCGGGAGTACAAGCAGGACCTCGAGGCGGCAGGCGTCCGCTACTCTCACTTCAATACGACGCAAGGAGCCCGGAACCGGTTCCAGCTCAACTTCCGCAACCATCGCAAGATCGTCGTCGTCGATGGCAGGACCGCCTGGATCGGGGGACACAACGTCGGCGACGAGTACCTCGGACTCGACCCGGACTTCAGCCCCTGGCGCGACACGCACGTGCGCCTCGACGGCCCGATCGCCATACAGGCTCAGGGCGTGTTCGCGTTCGACTGGCTCTGGGCGCAGCGCGAGCTGCTGGAATTGAACTGGATCGCGCAGCCTGCACCGGACTCGGACGTGCCGGCCGT
This sequence comes from uncultured Steroidobacteraceae bacterium, assembly GCA_964553405.1. Lineage (GTDB taxonomy): Bacteria > Pseudomonadota > Gammaproteobacteria > Steroidobacterales > Steroidobacteraceae > DATIRA01. The sequence goes on along the minus strand of CAZKLS010000068.1, from coordinate 1,360 downwards.
CGTGGTCGCGACCGGGCCCGCGGATCCGCTGGAGACCGCGGGCATGTTCTTCGTGCACGCGCTGAACTCGGCCCGGGAGCGGATCTGGATTACCGCTCCTTATTTCGTCCCGGACGACGCGATCATCAAGGCGATGATGCTGGCGACCTTGCGTGGCGTCGACGTCAGGGTGATCGTGCCCGGCAAGGGCGACAGCCTGCTGCCGCAGCTGGCCGCGTACTACTACATGGAGCAGCTGGAGAAATCGGCCGTCAAGTTCTACGCGTTCGAGCCCGGATTCATGCACCAGAAGGTGATGGTCGTCGACGACCAGACCGTGTCCATCGGCACGCACAACTTCGACAACAGGTCGTTCCGGCTCAACTTCGAGGTCGCAGCGGTTGTGTACGACGCGGGGTTCGCGAGCGAGGTCGCGGCGATGTTCGAGCAGGACTTGGCCCACAGCCGCTTGATTCGCCCCGAGGACTACCGGGAGCGGCCCTGGTACTGGCGCTTCGGTGTCAGGCTGGCGCGGCTGATGGCACCGATCCTCTAGATCCCGGCTGGGTGCCGAAACGCGGGGCCGGAACCTCCACGGTCCACCGCGCCATCGCGCGACCGTCGGTGTATCAGTCGGCGGTCCTTCGCGCGAGGTAATAGCCGTAACCGATGAATGCCGAATACCGTTCGTAGAGCGCAATCTCGTGCTGCTCGGCGGCCACGATGGCGGCCGCGGCTTCCGAGTTGCCATGACGCGACAGGAAATCCGCGAAGCGGGCCTGCAGCGGGCGGTAGTAGTTGTCCAGCCAGCATTGCTCGGGAAGAACGAAGTAGCCGATGGGGCAGAAGCCGCTTTGCTCCAGCACGGCGATTTTCGCCGATGCGACATCCACTTCTGAGTATTCGCGCGTCCAGTGCTGCTCGAGCTCTGCGGGTCTCGTTTGCGTCAGCCACGTAAGCTCGGATACGGCCAGTATGCCGCCAGGCTTCAGGAAACGACGCCAGGCCCGGATGCCGTTCACGAACCCGATGTTGTAGATCGCGCCTTCCGACCAGATCGCGTCGAGAGACGCATCTTCGAAAGGCAGGGATTCCATCGATGCCACCAGTGTCTCGATCCGTCCGCGGAGGCTGGCTCGTTTCGCGTCGACAGCGAGCCGGCGAATGAACTCCGGCACGAAATCCACTGCGCTCACCGAGGCGTCGAGTTCCTTCGCCAGCACGAGCGTCGAGGCGCCCGTCCCGCAGCCGATATCGGCGATCTCGAGGCCGCTTCTCCCAGCCAGGCCCGACAGCGTTATGGCCAGCCGCGTCTGAGCGTCGCCGCCGGGGCCCTGGCGCCCGGCGTCGCGATGCAGATCGACGAGGAGTTCGAGATCGT
>CAZKLS010000067.1:0-14911 GCA_964553405.1 uncultured Steroidobacteraceae bacterium | reverse complement strand
GTCGCGTAGACGATCGCGTTCGGCGCGGTGGCGACCGGCAGCATGAAGGCGCAGGAAGCGGAAATGGCAGCGGGAATCATCAGCAGTTGCGGCGGCACCTCGACTCCGACCGCTGCAGCGGCCAGCACCGGCATCAGCAGCGTCGCCGTGGCCGTGTTGGAGGTGATCTCGGTCAGGAAGGTCACGCTGACGCAGATCGCCAGCACCAGCAGGAAAGGCGGCAGGACCGACAGACCGGCGAGTCCGTTGCCGATCAGCTGCGCGAGCCCGCTCTCGGTGAACGCGGTGGCGATGCATATGCCGCCGGCGAACAGCAGCAGCATGCCCCAGGGAATGTGCACGGCCGTCTCCCAGTCGAGCAGCCGTCCCCGTTCGCCGTCCGGCACCAGGAACATGACGACGACGGCCGCCAGCGCCACGGTGGAGTCCGCGGCGCCGGTGATGCCCAGCGCCGCGGACCAGCCGCCATAGGGGTCGGAGCGCGTGATCCAGGCGAGGATCGTCAGGCCGAAAACCACCAGCACGCGACTCTCGGGGCTGCGCCAATCACCGGCCCGCATGATCTCGAGCGGTTCGGCGTTGCGCAGCCCGCGCGTGAGCCAGGCCGCCGCGGCCGGTATCGCCAGCGCCACGACGACGAGCCCGGTCTGCATCCAGCGCAGGAATCCGTACTCCGAGCCGGTCGCCTGCTCGAAGACCCCGGCGAATATGACATTGGGCGGCGTGCCGATCAGCGTCCCGGTCCCACCGATCGACGCGCCATAGGCGATGCCGAGCAGCAGCGGCGTCGCAAGGCGCGGATCGCGGCTGCGACGCAGCAGCGCCAGCGCCATCGGCGTCAGCATCAGCGCCGTGGCGGAGTTCGAGATCCACATCGAGATCAGCGCCGCCGTCAGCATGAATGCCAGCACCAGCCGCGCGCCGCCGTTGCCGCCCACCAGCCGGATCATGCCGAGCGCGAAGCGCTCGTGCAGCCCGGACTTCTCGATCGCCTTCGAGAGCATGAAGGCCGCCATCAGCAGCAGGATCACCGTGTTGCCGAGCGCCGCTGCCGCCTGCTGGTGCGTCAGCACGCCCGCGAGCGGGAAGGCGGCGAACGGCAGCAGCGAGGCTGCGGGGATCGGGATGCTCTCGAACACCCACCACACTGCGGTCGTCAACGTGATCGCCGCGGTCCAGCAGATCTTCGGATCGAGTCCCGCCGCCGCGAGCGCGAGGCCGAGCAGGGCCCCGGCCACCGGGCCAAGCACCAGCGTTGCGGTCCTCGTGTTCAATCGTTCCTCATCGGCCGCGGTTCGCCGTAGCGCACGCCAGTCGGTAGCATAACCGCTGTGCGTTGCCGCCGACGCCTGGAAGCTTCAACGGAGATCGACATGGCTGAAGCAGAGATCACGGCCGTGATGGGCGACATCACGACGCTCGAGGTGGACGCGATCGTCAACGCGGCCAACCGCGAGTTGCTCGGCGGCGGTGGCGTGGACGGTGCCATTCATCGACGGGCCGGGCCCGGCCTGCTCGAGGAGTGCCGCGCGCTCGGCGGCTGCGCGACCGGCGACGCGAAGATCACCGGCGGCCACTCGCTGCCGGCCCGCCACGTCATCCATACCGTGGGGCCGGTGTGGCGTGGCGGCACCCACGACGAACCCCGCCTGCTCGCGTCGTGCTACTCCCGCTCGCTCGCGCTCGCGGCCGGGCACGGGCTCGCCAGCATCGCGTTCCCCTCGATCAGCACCGGCGCCTACGGGTATCCCACCGAGCTCGCCGCGCAGGTGGCGATCGAGTCCGTGCGGGAGTTCACCGGGAGGCCGAGCTCGATAGAGAAAGTGATCTTCTGCTGCTTCTCGATCAACGACTACGAGATCTACGAACGCCTGCTGGAGAAGCTCTGAGACCGCTCTGCGCCGCGCGGGCTGCGCCGCACGCGTGATGCAGCGTGCCCGTCCGACTTCAACCGCCCGCGACGGCGGGCAGGATGCTCAGGATCTCCCCGCCGCGCAGCGTGGTCGCGAGGCCCTGCAGATCGCGGACGTTGTCGCGCCCGACGAACACGTTCACGAACGGCCGCAGTTCGCCGTCCGAGGTGGTGAGCCGTTGCAGCAGTCGCGGGTGCATTTCGCAGGCCACCTCGAGCGCCTCGCGAACCGTCGTCGCCGCGACGCGCAGCTCGGCCTCGCCCGTCGTGAACTCGCGCAGTGCCGCCGGGATTTTTACCGTAACTTCGGACATGGCCCGATTGTAGTCGTCGGCGGGCATCGCGCGGCGCCGCTGCCCGATCTCAGCGCTCGATCACCGCGACCAGCGGGTCGGCGGGCCGGGCCAGGCAGGCCAGCACGATGCGCTCGATGCGGTTCGACGATTCGAGCGCGATCTCGGCCGCCGCCCGGGCCAGCTCCTCGCGCCCGGAGTCATCGACCATGTTGATCAGCGGCACGACCCGCAAGCCCTCGGTGCCCTTCATCAGCCCCTGTGGACCCACCAGCAGCCTCGCGAACGCAACCGGATCGATCAGCTCGTTTTCGCGCAGTCCGGCGACGCGTTCGCAACACTCGATCCGGTGCGCCAATCGGCTGGTCAGCGGCTCGCCGATCGCGAGCGCCGAGAGGATCGGCACGACAGTCGCCGTTCCCGGCACCAGCAGCGGCTCATTGCCGGCTGGCGCCTTGACGAGGCGCATCCGGGCACCGTCCGCCTTGACGAAGGTGGCAGCAAAACCACCCTCGCGGTGGATTCGCCCGACCGTTTGCGGATCGACACCGGCGCGTCGCGCGGGCGTACCGGTCGGGCAGGCATAGGCGACGCTGCGGCCCGGCTCGACCGCGGCGACGGCCGCCGGCAACTGCGCCTCTTCGCCGACGACGACCGCGAAGCCGAGCCGCTCCTGGAAGTAGGTCGTGAACACGGTCGAGGTGATCGCCACGCGGCCCGGGTGCGCGGTCGCGAGGTGCCGAAGCAGGCTCTTCTTTCCGCCGGCGCCGACCGCACAGACGATGCCGGCGCGGGCATCGAGCAGATCCAGCAGTGAAGCGCCGCGGGTCATTCGCCGCGGGTCAGTCGGGCACGAACCGCACGCAGAGGATTCGCGGCAGGAACTCCGCGGCCGCTTCCCAGCAGTCGCCCGCGTCGCGACTGACGAACAGGTGCCCGGACGAGGTTCCAAATGCGACGCAACCGGGTCGTTCCGGGTCCGTGTCCATGGCCTCCCGCAGCACCGTGACGTAGACGTGCTGCTGCGGCAGCCCGCCGGATGCGGACTCCCAGCCGAGCCCGGCGTCGCGACTGCGGTAGACGCGCAGCTTGCCGTCCACGGTCGTGCGCATGTGCGAGCTCATTTCCGGGATCTGGAAGACCGTGTCCGGGTCCGCCGGGTCGCAGGCGATCGCATAGCCGAAGTCGCTCGGCAGGCCGCGGGTGATTTCCGTCCAGCTGCGGCCGCCGTCGTCGCTGCGGTAGGTCCCGCTGTAGCACTGGCGGTAGACCCGGCGCCCGTCCGCCGGGTGCATCACGACTCGATGCACGTTGTGGCCGGCGACGGGGTAGGGATCCGGCAGGTTGCCGGCGCGCACGCCGGCGTTCGCAGGTTCCCAGCTCCGGCCGCCGTCCTCGCTGCGGTAGGTGCCGCCCGCGGACACCGATACCAGCATTCGCTGCGGATCGGTGCGGTCGATGCATATCGAGTGCATCGCGAACAGTCCGCGCGAGGGTTCCCAGCTGCGCCGCGTGCCGTGTTCGTTCAGCGAGGGTACGTCCTGCCAGGTCCGGCCGTGGTCCTCGCTCAGGAACAGCCCGGCCGGGTCGATGCCGGCGTACAGGCGGCTGCCGTCCGCCGACCAGGCGAGTTGCCAGATCGAGTTCAGCGCATGCGCGTGCCGGCCGGGCGGATGCTGCGGCGTTGCATCGAGGCTGTCCCAGGACGCGCCGCCGTTGCCGCTGCGGTAGATGTGCGAGCCCCAGACGGCGTGATCGCTCGCCGCGAGCAGTTCGCCGGGCTGACCGGGAGTCGCCGTCACGTGCAGGATCCTGTAGCCCGCGAGCTCCGGGCCCGCGAGCCGCCATCGCCCGCTGCCCGCGTGCTGGTGCAGCCGGAACAGGCCCTTCTCGGTCCCTACGATCAGCATGTCGCGGTACGCAGGGACCGCCCGTGCGGGCTCATTTTTCCTTCAGCCTCGGCATCAGTTCGACGAGGTTGCAGGGCCGGGTGCGGTAATCGAGCTGGGCCGCGATGAGTTCGTCCCAGGCGGTTGCGCAGGCGCCGGAGGAGCCCGGGACGCAGAAGACGTAGGTGCCGTTCGCTACGCCGGCCAGCGCCCGCGACTGCAGCGTCGAGGTCTTGATCTGGGCGTGGGAGATGTAGCGGAACATCTCGCCGAAGCCGTCGATCGTCTTGTCCAGCAAGGGCTGGACAGCCTCGGGCGTTCCGTCGCGGCCGGTCACGCCGGTCCCGCCCGTCGTGATGATCGCATCGACGTCGGGGTCGGCGATCCAGGCCGAGACGACCGCCCGGATCCTGTAGATGTCGTCGGGCACGATGCGCTTGTCCGCGAGCCGATGGCCTGCTGCGGTCAGCCGTTCCGCGAGCAGCCTTCCGGACTTGTCGCTCTGCTCGTCGCGCGAGTCCGACACCGTCAGCACGGCGATGCCGATCGGCTGGAATGCGCGTTCTCCGCCACCATGCGCGTAGGACATGCCTCTGCTCCTTCGGGTCGCCGGCGGTTGCGTCTAGACCAGTCCGGCGAACGGTTGCACGTCGACCTCGGTTCCCGGATCGACGGTGCCCTGGTCGCGGGGCAGGATGATGAAACAGTTCGCCTCGCCCATCGAGCGCAGCACGCCCGCGCCCTGGTGCCCGGTGCTGCGCACGACGTAGGCGCCCGACGCGTCGCGCTCGAGGACACCGCGCTGGAACTCGAGCCGGCCCGGCTTCTTGCGCAGCTTCGACCGGCAGGTCGCACGCAGCAGCACCGGCGGCTCCGCATTGGCCTCGCCGGTCAGCGCGCGCAGCGCGGGCTGCACCAGCTGGTAGAAGGTGACCATCACCGAGACCGGATTGCCGGGCAGGCCGAAGAAATAGGCCTGCTGGACCCGACCGAAGGCGATCGGCTTGCCCGGCTTCATCGCCACCTTCCAGAAACCGATCTCGCCGTAGCGCTCGAGCGTCTCGGTGACGTAGTCCGCCTCGCCGACCGACACGCCGCCCGAGGTGACGATGGCGTCGGCACGCGAGGCGGCGTCTTCGAAGGCACGGCGCGTGTCCTCGCGCCGGTCCCTGACCACGCCGAGATCCAGCACCTCGAGACCGAGGCGCGACAGCATGCCGTTCAGGCTGTAACGGTTGCTGTCGTAGATCTGGCCAGGGGCGAGCTCCTCGCCAATTCCGCGCAGCTCGTCGCCGGTAGAGAAGATCGCCACTCGCGGACGCCTGAACACTTCGACCTCGCCGACGCCCAGCGAGGCGAGCAGGCCGAGGTGGGCGGGGCTGAGCAGGGTTCCGGCCGCGACCGCCAGTTCGCCGCTGCGGATGTCCTCGCCGGCCTCGCGCACGTTCTGGCCCGGCTTGTGACCGGCGCCGATGACAGCCTGGCCGTCCACGGCCGTGACGTGCTCCTGCATCACCACCGTGTCGGTGCCCTCCGGCAGCGTCGCGCCGGTCATGATCCGCACGCACTGGCCCGGACCGACGCTTCCCTCGAAGGGCCTGCCGGCCCAGGACGTGCCGGCGACCGGGAAGCTCCGGCTGCCCTCCGCCGGCAGCTCGCCGGCGGCGACCGCGTAGCCGTCCATCGCGGAATTCCGGTGCGAGGGCACGTCGACGCCGGAGTGCACGTCGGTCGCGAGCACGCGCCCGAGTCCAGCCATCAGCGCGACGCTTTGCCGCTCGCTGACGGGACGGATGGCTGCAAGGATTCTGTTGCGGGCCTCGGCCAGCTCGAGAACGTGATCGTGGCCCGGGCTGTCGCAGGGGTCGACGTCGGCAGGCAGGGAAGTTCGGCTTGCGTCTTTCATGATTCGTCCGCCAGGGCTCGCCATGCTACCGAGAGGCCCCGGGGCGGGAAAGCAGCAGGGCCTCGGCGCGCTCGCGCTCGCCGGGGTCGTTGATGTTGATGAAGCACTCCGGGCAGTCGCTCAGGTCGGCCACGGCGCAGTCAAGGTCCTCGAACCATGCGTCGATCTTGCGTCCGCCACCCCTGAGGAACGCCTCGAGCCCGGGCCGGAGACGGCCTTCGAGCAGCATGAACACCGGCTGGAGCCGCGTCCCGTCGCTGGCCACGGCGAGGTCCGCGCCCGATTCGACGCACGCCCGGCGCAGCCGGGCCGCAACGTCGTGGGCGACGAGCGGAGCATCGCAAGGCGCCGTCAGCAGGAACCGGCTGTCCGTTGCCTCGAGCCCGCTCAGCACGCCGGCAAGTGGCCCGAGGAAGCCTGCGTGCCGGTCGGCGATGACGTCGTTGCCGTACGCGGCATAGCGCTCGAGGTTTCGATTCGCATTGATCAGCACCCGTCCGACCTGGGGTCGCAGTGCGTCGAGCACGAACTCGACCATCGGTCGTCCGGCGAGCTGCACCAGGCCCTTGTCCTCGCCGCCCATGCGGCGGCCGAGGCCGCCGGCCAGAACGACTGCGGTGACGTCGGCGAGCGGTGCCGCCTCGCGTGCTTCCGGCGATTTCATCGCGACGGATTCTGCCCTCAGGTGGCGACGCTGTCGCCTGTTTTGCCGGGAAGCCCGCTCGAGTTCAGTCAGGCTGCGACAAAATGACTCTCAGATGCCGCCCGGTTAGGACAACTTGTCGCTCGAGCCGGCGTCTGTCAGGATCCGCGATCGTGCAGTCATCGCGGGCAGGGGACCGAATGGCGTGGTTCGATCGACACGACGGGCCCGGTGATGGGCAGGCGAGCGCCTCGGGGCCCGGCTGCGCCGTGCTGGTCGTCGGTCGCGGCGCCGTCGACGATGGGCGCCTGCGGCGGGCGATGGCCGCCGACCTGGCGGTGCTCGAGGTGGTCGAGGACTTCGCCGCGGCGGAACGCCTGCTGCCCCGCTGCCATTTCGACCTGATCATCGTCGAATGCCCTTCCGAGCAGGATCCCGCGGTCGCCTGGATCGCGACGCTGCAGGACTCCGCGGATCCGCCACGCATCATCGCGACCGGCGAGAACCGGCCCGAGCTGGAGTCGGCCACGCGCGGCGCCGGGGCACAGGGCTTTCTGCCTGCTCCGCTCGATGCTCGCTCGCTGCGCCGGCTGCTCGAGGAACCGGCGGGGGATCGGGCGCGCGCCGGCCCGCCGGCGGCTCGGGTCCGTCGCGGGGCGCGACGCTCGGCCACCGAGCTGATCGGCGAAAGCGAGCCGATCAGCCGGGTGCGCGAGATCGTCCGCCGGGTCGCGCCGACGCCCGCGACGGTGCTGATCGAGGGACAGACGGGCACCGGCAAGGAACTGGTCGCCCGGCTGCTGCACAGCGAAAGCGGTCGTCGGGGCCCCTTCGTGCCGGTGAACTGCGGTGCGATTCCGCCGGAACTGATGGAATCGGAGCTCTTCGGCCATTCCAAGGGCGCCTTCACCGGGGCGCACCAGCTGCGCGAGGGCCTGTTCGTCGCGGCGCGCGGGGGCACCTTGTTCCTCGACGAGGTCAGCGAGATGCGCAGCGACCTGCAGGTCAAGCTGCTGCGCGTGCTGGAGGAGGGCGCGATCCGTCCGGTCGGGGCGGACCGGGAACTGCCCATCGACGTGCGGATCGTCGCTTCCGCGCAGCCGGGACTGCGCGATCGAGTCCGCAACCGGAGTTTCCGCGAGGACCTCTACTACCGGCTCAATGTCGTGCACATCGCACTGCCCGGGCTGCGCGAGCGACCCGAGGACATTGCCGCGCTGGTCGAGTACCTGATGGGCCGCGTCGCCGGGGAGTTCGGCATGGATCCCGTGCAGCTGGACGACTCGCAGCTCGATCAACTTCGCCGACGGTCCTGGCCTGGCAACGTGCGCGAGCTGCGCAACCTCGTCGAGCGCACGATTCTGATGGGCTCGCTGCCGCAGACCGATATTCCGGAGGCGGGCCTCGAGACGGGATTCGACGCGCAGCCCAAGGGCTACCCGGTCGACTGGACGCTGGAGCAGGTCAAGCAGGCGCACATCGAGCGCGTGCTCGAGTCGCACGGCGGCAACCGGACCGCCGCGGCACGCGAGCTCGGCGTGTCGCGCAAGACGCTCGAGCGTCGCCTCGGGCCCGGTGGCCAGAGACCGTCAGACACCGACTGATTTCAACGGCATAGGCTGAGGAGAACGCAACTGATGAGCGCGCAGACATTCGACGAAGAGAAGTTCACCGGCGAGATCCGCAAGTTCCTGAAGAAGGTCGGCATCACCTCGCAGATCGAGATCGAGAATGCCGTACGTGAGGCGCTCTCGAGCGGCCGGCTCGAAACGGCGGAGCCGCTGCAGGCCAGGATGGTGCTGGAGGTGCCGGGCGTCGGCCTGCGTCACACGATCGAGCACCAGCTGACGCTGAAGTGACGCCTCAGGGCGTCCAGACCAGCGTGCCCGAATCCTCGAGATCGTAGCCGCCGAGCAGTTGCGCCTGTCGCTGGCATTCGGCGCCGCGCAGCAGGTCCATCAGGCGGCGGAACAGCGCGCGGAAGAAGATGCCCCGCGCCAGCGCGAGATCGAGCGCTTCCCAGCCGATCGCACGGAATTCCAGCCCGAATTCGCCGGCTGCCGCGCGTATGCCGGGCGCGACGTCCGCCTGCCCCATCGCGATCGCGGCGGCGGCGTCGCGCTCGGTGTAAGCCCGCGCGGTGATGCGCCGGTCGCCGAGATCGACGTGATGCTGGGCGGCGATTTCCCGCAGGAAGCGCTGCGATCCCGCGCCTTCCTGCCGGCTCGCCCAGCGCGTCTGCGAGCTGAACAGCTGATCGATGCGAGTGTCCGCATTCCACAGCCCCGGGGCCATGATCAGTCCCTGTTCCCTGCGGCACATCCGGACCAGGATCCAGTCGCGGTGCTGGGGGAACTGTCGCAGCAGTGCCGGGTGACGCTGCAGGCTCTCACGATCCGGTCCCCAGTGCAGCGCGCAGAGGTCGGCGCGGCGGCGTGCGAGCAGCTCCAGGCCAAGCTGCGTGCCGGTGGGTGAGTAGCTGACCAGCGCCGACCCCTGCAGCTCGGCCGTCATCAGCGAGATCACCCGCTGCAGCAGCGGGTCGTCACTGCCCGCGATCACGAGGCGGTCGGTGAGCAGGCCCCCGTGGCTGGACTCGAGCAGCCACTGGTCCAGCAGTTCTCGCGGGAAGAGCCACTTGCCGGTCAGCCGCGTCGCCGGAATGCGGCCCTCGTTGACCAGTGAATAGACCTTCTTTTCGTTGAGCTGCAGGTAGCTCGCCACCTGCCGGACGTTCATGAAGCGCGGCAGCTCGTCCTGAGTTGCGCGCCCGTTCCCCGATGTCGCCTGCTTCTCGTGATTCATCACGTCGTCCCTTCTGCGGTCCGGACCCGTTGTCCCGCGCGGTCGTCCGTCGCAGTGGTCTGCAAGATCCGTTCCGTCTCCGCCCGAAAAAGCGGTTCGAAAAGGGGCTGGCTGCATTACCGATTGCATCAACCCCGGCCAGGTGGTGCAGAATGAGACGCATCCCGTACGGTCCACGCTGGAGGCCGCCGAGAAAAATGCCAGGTGCTCCGAGAATCAGTCTGCCGGTCGCCGTCGTGATGGGGCGCAAGACCGTCTCGGGCAGCGGCTGGCGCGTCCCGAGCTGGCGTGCCGTCGGAGTGGTTTGCGGCGAGCACGTTCCGGGTGCCGAGTCCCGCGGCGTGCCGGTCCACAGCGGAGATGAGGAGGAGCACCTGCTGTGGGGCGGGCTGCGGCTCGAGTTGTACCGGGACGCGGCGGACAGCTACTGGGTCAACCTGACCGGCCGGCAACCCGCGTTGTTCGTGCTGTGCGCCGAGGACGAGCAGGGCTGGGTGGTCCCGAGGCTGGTCACGGCGGACCAGAACGAGGCCTGTTCAGGAGTCGAGGGGGACGAGCGGGTCTTCGCGGTCCCGATTCCTCCCGAGGTCTACCAGCAGCTCGAGAAGTTCGTCGTCGAGCACAACGTTCCGCAGCTGCGCCGCAAGCGCAAGCGGGAAAACTGGTCGGCGCAGTCAGACTGATGAGCAAGCGAGCGCCGTCGCGCCCGGAGGCGGGCGATGAGTCCTTCCTGCAGCGCTGGTCGCGGCTCAAGGCCGAGGCGCCCGAGCGCAAGCAGGAGTCCGCTGCGGGCGTCGCCGAGCCGGGCCCCGGAGCCGATGGTGAGCCGGGTGCCGAGGCGCAAGTGCGGCCGCCGGTGCTGCCCAGCCTCGACGAGCTCGGCGACGACTCCGATTACAGCGCCTTCCTGTCGCCCGAGGTCGATGAGTCGCTGCGGCGCCAGGCACTTCGCCGGCTGTTCCGCAGCCCGAAATTCAACATCTGCGACGGCCTCGATGATTATTGCGACGACTTCACGCAATTCGCGCCGTTGGGCGGCATCGTGACCGCCGACATGCGTCATCAGGTCGAGCGGGCCGCGAAACAGGCCCTCGCTCAGCTCGAGGAGGCCGCCTCACGGGACGCGAGGTCCGCCGCGAAGGCGGAGCCGGCGGACGCCCGCGCAGAGCTCGCGCCGCCCGTCGCAGACCCGCCGGCAGAACAGGTGACCGATGAAGATCGCGGACCTGCCTGAGTCCGGCGCCGACGGGCGCGCACGGGCCGCCGCGCTGGCCGGCTTGAAGCTCGACGAGGCAGAGCCTGCCGGAATCGTCGGTTTCGTGTCGCACGGCCGCTGCCTGGTCATCGGCGAGGAGCGCGAAGCGCTGGACTTCGCGCACAGGGTGGCGGGTGAAATCGACTGCATCGTCGCCGCGAGCTCGGACGGGCCGCCCGAGGAGGCCGGCATCGTCGAGGGTATCCGGACCGTCCGCGGTGGCCGGCCGGTGATCGCCGGAGCGCTCGGGGACTTCGAGGTCAAGCTCGTCTCAGGCGCCGGTGAGCGAATGCTCGGCCAGATGGTCACGCCGCCGGTCGAGCGCTTCGACCTGGTGGTCGACCTCGGCCGGACGCCGGTGCTGCAGCAGGCGATGAAGCCTCTCGGCTACTACTCGCCGGGTGCCGACGAGGCGCAGCGCGAGCAGGTGATCGAAGTGCTGCCGGAGATGCGCGGCGAGTTCGAGAAGCCGAAGTACTTCAACTACAACCCCGAGATCTGCGCCCACGGGCGCAACGGCAAGCAGGGCTGTACCCGGTGCATCGAGGCCTGTCCCGCCGAGGCGATCGTATCCTCGGGCGAGACCGTGCGGGTCAACCCCTACCTCTGCCAGGGCGGCGGCGTCTGCGCGACCGCCTGTCCCAGCGGTGCGATGACCTACGCGTTTCCGATGGCGCGGGACCTGCTCGACGCACTGCGCAGGCTGCTGGCCGACTACCGTGCGGCCGGCGGCGGAGCGGGCGCGCTGCTGTTCTACGACGGAGCCTCTGCGGCAGGGCTGGCCGCGGATCTCGCCGCCTCGATGCCGGAGCACGTGCTGCCGGTCGAAGTCGAGGAGATCGGCTCCGTCGGCATGGACGCCTGGCTCGCCTGCCTCGCCTACGGCGCGGAAGCGGTCTGGCTGCTTGCCTGTGACCGCACTCCGCCGCAGGTGCTCGAGGCGCTGCAGGACCAGCTGCTGACCGCGCGGACCATTCTCGCCGGCATGGGATTCGACGAGCGCTGCGTCGGGCTGGTCAACGGCGACCAGCCGGCGCTCGCGCTGCAGGCCGTGGCGGCCCGGCCGCGGAACCCGTCGCGGACACCGGCGTCCTTTGCCGCGCCTCCGGCGGACAAGCGCGGCACGCTCCGGCTCGCGCTGCAGCACCTGCAGGCGCAGGCAAGCCCGGGCAAACGCAGTGTCAATTTACCGGCGGGAGCTCCCTTCGGTGAGGTCAAGGTCGAGGCGGCGGCGTGCACGCTCTGCATGAGTTGCGTCTCGGCCTGCCCGACCCACGCGCTGCAGGACGGTCGTGGCCTGCCGCAGCTGAACTTCCGGGAGTGGAACTGCGTGCAGTGCGGGCTCTGCGAGCGAACCTGCCCGGAGGATGCCGTGCGGTTGCAGCCGCGCTTCCTCTACGACGCGGAACTGCGGGAGCGGCCCAGGGTGCTGCACGAGGAGCAGCCGGTCTGCTGCATTGCCTGCGGCAAGCCTTTCACGACGCGTGCGATGCTCGAGAAGGTCAGCCGCAAGCTCGAGGGTCACTGGATGTTCCAGGACGACGCCGCACGCCGGCGGCTGCAGATGTGCGAGGACTGCCGGGTGCGGGACATGTTCACCGCCGAGGCCCGCAAGGGTCGCTGATGCGTCGGCGGTCTATTCTGTCGGTATGGATGGACAAAATGTCGCCATTTTGGCGCTGAACCAGGCTGAATGGCGGATCCGAATAGATCTAGCCGGGCGTTGGGCCCGGAAATCTTGGCCTGGAATTTGCCTTAATTCACCCTCAGTTGGAGGATCAGCTGCGTAAAGTGCCTCTGGAAGACAGCATTCGGCCCAGTTCTGCCGGCCCTGCGGCGGTGAACGCGCCAGCGGAAGAGGATCGCGTGCGCGCGGATCTCTATGCGCTGCTCGGCAACCTGCTGGCCGGACCTCCCGAGCCGACAGTGCTCGAGGCGCTGCGCCAGATCAGCCCGGCGTCCGACGACGACAGCGAACTCTCGGCGGCCTGGCAGATGCTCGCGCTCGCGGCCAGCCGCAGCGAACCCGGCGATCTCGCCGACGAATACCAGCAGCTTTTCATCGGGCTCGGCCGGGGCGAGGTCGTCCCTTATGCGTCCTGGTACCTGACGGGCTTCCTGATGGAACTGCCGCTCGCATTGCTGCGTGGCGACCTGCGGGCGCTCGGGATCGAACGCCAGCAGGGGGTCTGCGAGCCGGAGGACCATGCGGCGGCCCTGTGCGACACGATGGCCCTGCTGATCACCGCCGAGCAGCCCGCCACGCTCGAGCAGCAGCACAGTTTCTTCGCGCGCCACATGGAACCGTGGATGGCGCGTTTCTTCCGCGACCTGCAGCAGGCTTCCTCGGCGCGCCTGTATCGTGCGGTCGGCTACCTGGGCGAGCGTTTCATGGAAATCGAGTCGCAGGCATTCCGGATATCGATCCCGGCGGCCGGCGCTGTCAAACCCTCATGACCAACAGGACTAGAGCGATGAACGAAGATCTCCGCGACCGAAAGGCTGACAGGCGCAGCTTCCTGAAGGGTCTCGCGGCTGCAGGTGGCCTCGTTGCGGCCGCCGGCGCCTCGCAGGCCGCCACCAGTACCGCGGAGACACTGCCGCGCGCGGACCAGACCGGACGACGTCCGGGCTACCGGGTCACGCCGCACGTGGCGAAGTATTACGACAAGGCGCGTTTCTGAGGGGCCGGTACACCGGCCCCCGATCCGATTGACGACATCTAGGAGACTCGGCGATGAAGCTGGTCAAGAAGCGAAACCTCGACGGTTCTGAAGCGACGGCCGCGGCAGGCGGCTTGTTCGGGCGTACGCTCGACCGTCGTGCTTTCCTCAGGCGCACGGGCCTCGCCGCGGGCGGCGCGGCGGTGGCCTCGACCATTTCGATGCGGATGATGAAGCGCGCGGACGCCGCTGCGGCGAACGCGGCCGGTGGCGAGATCGTCACGAAGCGCACCGTCTGCACGCACTGTTCGGTGGGCTGCGGCGTCATCGCCGAGGTCCAGGACGGTGTCTGGACCGGGCAGGAGCCGGATTTCGACTCGCCGTTCAACCTCGGCGGGCACTGCGCGAAGGGCGCCTCGGTCCGCGAGCACGGCCACGGCGACAAGCGCCTCAAGTACCCGATGAAGAAGTCCGGCGGAAAGTGGGAGCGCATCTCCTGGGACCAGGCGATCGACGAGATCGGCGACAAGCTGCTGCAGATCCGTGAGCAGCACAGCCCGGACTCGGTGTACTGGCTCGGCTCGGCCAAGTTCTCGAACGAGCAGGCCTACCTGTACCGCAAGTTCGCGGCCATGTGGGGCACGAACAACGTCGACCACCAGGCGCGCATCTGTCACTCCACCACGGTCGCAGGTGTCGCGAACACCTGGGGCTACGGCGCGATGACCAACTCCTACAACGACATGCACCTCTGCAAGGCGATGTTCTTCATCGGCAGCAACGCCGCCGAGGCGCACCCGGTCGCGATGCAGCACGTGCTGCGCGGCAAGGAGAACGGCGGCAAGCTGATCGTCGTGGATCCGCGCTTCACGCGCACCGCGGCGCATGCCGACCAGTTCATCCGGATCCGCTCGGGCACGGACGTACCGCTGATCTGGGGCCTGTTGTGGCACATCTTCGAGAACGGCTGGGAGGACAAGGAGTACATCCGCCAGCGCGTGTTCGGGATGGACGAGATCCGCAAAGAGGTCGCCAAGTGGACGCCCGAGGTCGTGCAGGACGTCACCGGCGTCCCGCCCGAGGACGTCAGGCGTGCGGCGCAGACGATGGCCGAGAACAAGCCCGGCACGATCGTCTGGTGCATGGGCGGCACGCAGCACACGATCGGCAACAACAACACCCGCGCCTACTGCGTGCTGCAGCTCGCACTCGGCAACATCGGCACGGCCGGTGGCGGCGCGAACATCTTCCGCGGCCACGACAACGTGCAGGGCGCGACCGACTTGGGCGTGCTCGCCGATACGCTGCCGGGCTACTACAGCCTCAACGAAGGTGCCTGGAAGCACTGGAGCCGCGTCTGGGACCTGGACTTCGACTGGATCAAGTCCCGCTTCGACCAGGCGAGCTACGAGGAAGGCAAGGACATGACGCCGTCGATGTTCCTGCGCGGCATCACCGTGTCCCGCTGGATCGACGGCGTGCTCGAGCCCGCCGAGAACATCGCGCAGAAGGCGCCGATCAAGGCCATGTTCATGTGGGGCCACG
>CAZKLS010000066.1:0-15083 GCA_964553405.1 uncultured Steroidobacteraceae bacterium | reverse complement strand
TGGTGCGTGCCGCCGGCCGGGTGAAAGACGATGCGTCCCTCGAGCGCGAGCTCGGCGGCGAGCAGCGAACCGCCGACCTGCGCCGCCGCCCGCTCGAACAGCGACTCGAAGATGGGGTTCTCGAGCGTGCCGAAGCCGTAGCGCTCGCGAGTCCCGGGGTCCACCGTGCCGGCGGCGACGCAACGCGACAGCGACTCGACGTAGTCCGCGTCGTGGAACTCGCACAGCTCGGCACGGCTCGCGCAGCGACTCTCGCGGTAGGCCCCGTCCGGCAGCCAGCCGAGCAGCTCGCAGAGCTCGAGCACCGTTTGGACCCTTGGAATGGACAGCGGATGCTGTCGCCCGAAGCCCGGCCGCCGGCAGAACTCGCTGCCGACGAACAACGCCGGCGCGTGTCGCGGCGCGGGCGGCGTGGTGCTGCGCTGCGGCAAGCCGGGCTGCGAATGCCTCGTATTTCCCACTACCCGAGCGTAATTTATTCGACTTTTCTAATAAAGTGTTCTCTGTTAATTTCCCGCCGATTCGGGCGACTGCGAGACAGAGGGGGTCTCGAACATGAGCGACGATTCCGGCGAAAAGAGCATGTCCATCATCGTCACGAAGGGGTCGCTCGACTGGGCCTACCCTCCGTTCATTCTCTCGACGACCGCTGCGGCGATGGGGCTGAACGTGACGCTGTTCTTCACGTTCTACGGCCTGTCCCTGCTGCTGAAGGATCTCGACCTGAAGATGACGCCGCTCGGCAACCCGGCGATGAAGATGCCGATGGCGGGCATGCACATGGGCATGCCGAACTTCATGTCGATGATCCCGTTCGTGGACTCGGGCGCGACGGTGATGATGAAGGACATGATGAAGAAGAAGGGCGTGGCGTCGATCCCCGAACTGCGCGAACTCGCGCTGGAATCCGAGGTGCGGATGATCGCCTGCCAGATGACCATGGACCTGTTCGAGTACACGCTCGACGACATGATCCCCGGCATAGAGCTCGGCGGCGCAGCGACCTACATCGAGGTCGCGACGCAATCGGACATCAACCTTTTCATCTGAGGCACGAGCATGGCTGACCAGACTCTCGACGCGAAGGGCTTGAACTGCCCGCTTCCGATCCTGAAGGCCAAGAAGGCCATCACCGCGATGCCCGCGGGCGCCACGCTGGAGGTGCTCGCCACCGATCCCGGCGCGGTCAAGGACTTCCAGGCCTTCAGCCGCACGACCGGGCACGAGCTGCTCGAATCGACCCAGGATGGCAACGTCTTCCGCTTCGTCCTGAAGCGCAAGGCCTGAACCTGATGCATCGGCTCGCGACGACCGTTGCTTCCTGGCAACGGTCGTCTTTCTGCGTGTCGCCTGCGGCAAATCCGGAGGCGCAGCTTCTCAGGCCGGGCGGATAATTCAGAACCATCTAATTCATCAGTTGCCTGGCCGCAACTTGGCACACGGGGGCTTTATGAACGGTAGGAGTGGGCGGACGATTCTCGGGCTGGCAGTGGCCCTGGCGCTCGCGACTGGCAGTGCATCGGCGACCAACGGTTACTACACGCACGGGCTGGGCACGAAGATGAAGGCCCAGGCGGGCGCAGGCAGCGCCAATCCGGACGAACTGCTGGTGCTCGCGACGAATCCCGCCGGCATCGCGTTCGTCGGCGACAGCATCGACGCCGGGCTCGGCCTGTTCAGCCCGATGCGGGACTACCGGACGACGCCCAGCCAGGCACCGGGTGCCTGCTTCGCGCCGGGCCAGTGCCTGCTGACCATCGGACCGAACAAGGAGAGCAGCAAGAACGAGCTGTTCTTCGTGCCTTATGTGGGCGCGAAGTGGGCGCTGACGGACGCCGACCATCTCGCCCTCGCCTTCTACGGCCGCGGCGGCATGAACACGAAGTGGGAAGGCGGCACGGTCACCTACGATCCGTTCTTCGGCGGACCCGGCTCGGGCGGCGCAGTCACGCTGCCCGGCACGTTCGGCGACGGCACGGCCGGCGTGGACCTGATGCAGGGCTTCCTGAACCTGAGCTACGCGCGCAGGTTCTCGGACCAGTTCTCGCTCGGCGTCTCTGCGGTCTTCGCGATCCAGCGCTTCGAGGCGCGCGGTGTCGGCAACTTCGCGCCGTTCACGAAGACCTTCATGAAGAGCATGCAGGAAACGGGCATGCCGGCGATGCCGAAGAACCTGTCGGACAACGGCCACGACATGTCCTACGGCTACGGCGGCTCGATCGGTTTCCAGTGGACGCCGGTCGAGATGTTCAGCCTCGCCGCCGCCTACACGACCAAGATGTCGATGTCCGACTTCGGCGACTACTCGGACCTGTTCGCCGAGGGCGGCAGTTTCGACATGCCCTCGACCTGGACCGTCGGCGTCGCACTGCGCCCGATGGACACTCTGGCGCTGATGTTCGACGTGCAGGAGATCAAGTACAGCGACGTCCCGGCGGTCAGCAACGGCATCCAGGGGCTGACCGAGGGCACCTGCCAGGTGAACGTCGAGTACTGCCTCGGCGGCAACAAGGGCGCGGGCTTCGGCTGGGACGACATGACCGTCTACAAGTTCGGCGCCGCCTGGGACGTCAGCGACGACTGGACGCTGCGCTTCGGCTACAGCACGACCGACCAGCCGATCCCGAAGAACCAGATGACGTTCAACATCCTGGCGCCCGGCGTGATGGAGGACCACTGGACGATCGGCTTCACGAAGGAGCAGCCGGGCGGCAACCAGTGGAACGTCTCGTTCCTGTATGCGCCGGAGGTGAAGATCCGCGGACCGCAGAACTTCGATCCGACGCAGACCGTCGAGTTGAAGATGAAGCAGTTCGAGCTCGAGGTCGGTTACAGCTGGAAGCGCTGAGGCACGGGGCCGGCGGGCAGCGATCCTGCTCCCGCCGGCGTTTAGATGATGCGGCGGGGATCGCCGCCGCATCTGACCGAAGAAAACCTACGGGACGATAGCAATGAACGTCATCTGGGGATTCCTGCTGGCCCTGGCGCTCGCGCTCGCGGGCGAGTACCTCGCGGAGATCATCGCGCCGGCGCTGGGTCTGCAGAAGGGCGCGATCAGCGGCATCATGATGGCCATCCTGCTCGGCATCCTGGTCAACAACCTGTTCAAGCTGCCGGAGGTCCTGCGCCCGGGAATCAAGTTCTCGGTCGTGCGGATCCTCAGGCTCGGCATCGTGCTGCTCGGCATCCGCCTCAGCATCGTCGAGGCCGGTGCGATCGGGCTGAAGAGCCTGCCCATCATCATCGGCACCGTGCTCGCCGCACTCGGGATCGTCACCTACGTGAGCAAGCGCGTCGGGCTCACGGAGCGTCTCGGCACGCTGATCGCGGTCGGCACGAGCATCTGCGGAGCGACGGCGATCGTCGCCACGTCGCCGACGATCGGGGCCCACGAGGACGAGACCAGCTATGCGGTCGCCTGCATCACGCTGTTCGGTGTGGTGGCGATGCTCGCCTATCCGTTCATCGCGCACTCGGTGTTCGCTGCCGACAGCTTCAAGTCCGGCATGTTCCTCGGCACCGCGGTGCACGAGACCGCGCAGGTCGCGGGCGCCGGGCTCGTCTACCAGCAGAACTTCAACGACCCGAAGGCGCTGGACGTCGCCACGGTCACCAAGCTGGTCCGCAACCTGAGCATGCTGCTGGTGATCCCGCTGATGGCGGTGCTGTATCACCGCAGGTCGAGCGAAGGCGGCGAAGCGCCGAAGTGGTACACGATGATCCCGCTGTTCGTGCTCGGCTTCGCGGCGATGAGCCTGCTGCGCACGGTCGGCGACATGGGCGAACGGCCGTTCGGCTTCATGGACCCGGCGCAGTGGAAGGAAATCGTCTCCTTCACGAAGAAGATCGCAACCTACTGCCTGGCCATCGCGATGGCCGCCGTTGGACTCGGCACCAGCGTGAAGGGACTGCGCGCCATCGGGCTGAAGCCGCTCGCGGTCGGCCTGTTCTCGGCGGTGCTGGTCGGTATCGTCAGCTACACGTTGATCACGCTCATCTACTGAGCGTTCACAACGCCGGTCCCGCCTGCTCGCCCAGCATCGCGCGGCGCAGCATCGGGATCGGCGGACCGCCGTAGGACAGGAAGGCGTCATGGAACTCGCCCCAGGACTCGCGGCCGCCACGGTCGGCCGTCCAGTCCTCGCGCAGCTTGCGGATCATCAGCTTGCCCAGCGTGTAGTTCAGGTAGCCGGGGTCGTAGGTCCCCCGCGCCGCCTGCTGGCGCGCGTTGCCGGGGTCCTGGAACGCCTGCGTCCGGAATAACTGTTCGCATTCCGCGACGCTCATGCCCTGCGTATGCAGGCCGATCGCGCAGATGAAGCGCGCGTTGCGGTACAGCGCCTTGTTGATCTGCCCGACGCGGAACTCAGCTCGCCCACCGGGCAGGCCGCCCGAGAGACCCGCTTCCCACATCATCTCCTCGGTGTAGTGTGCCCAGCCCTCGGCGAAGGCATACCCGACGAACAGCCGACCGATGCTGCTGCTCGCGCGATTCGAATGCAGGAACTGCAGGAAGTGCCCCGGCCAGACCTCGTGCGCCGAGGTCGACATCAGGTCGGCGACACCCGGCGTGTAGGCCTGCTGCTCTTCGACAGGCCAGGACGGATCCGGCGGCGCGATGTAGTAGGTCGAGGGCATGCCGACGTCGTACGGGCCCGCGGTCATGATGTAGGCGAAATTCGTGGCCTGGTACGGCGGCGCCTCGTCCACGTAGACGGGATCGTCGGAGGGAATGCTGGCCAGCTTCTGCTCGATTACGAAGGCTTTCAGCACATCCAGCTGGGCACGCGCGGTCGCGACCGCGCCCCCTTCGGGACGGTTTGCGTTCATCTTCGCCATGCAACCCGCGCGGTCCTCGCCCGGCGCGAATTCCCGGCAGGCCTCGTCCAGGGCCACGAGATTGCGCTCGAGGTCGGCGCGTCCGGCGGCCTCCAGCCGCTCGAGCGGCACGTCCACGCCTTCGGTGCGCAGCAGCATCTCGGCGAAGAGATCCGGTCCGAGCGCAAAATCCTCGGTCGCCGAGGCGCGCAGCGAGACCATCCAGTCGGCGAGTTCCTGCAGAGCGGTGACCGCTTTCGCGTTCGCATCGCTGAACGCCGCCTGGAGCGCCTCGTCCTCGACCTCCGCGAAGACTTTCGCAGCATCGTCGCGCAGGAAGCTGGCCATGCCGCCGAACGACGCGACACCCTCCTCGACCCAGCTGCGCGGCATCGGCGTGCGCAGGTTGGCGCGTATCTGGCCGGTGGCCGCAGGCAGGTTGGTCAGCCAGAGCGTGAAGTCGCTGAGCCGCTGCTCGAGCGGCGCATACGGCTTGGTCAGGTAGGGATCGGGGGAGAGGAAATCCAGCCCCCAGTCGAAGTAGAAAGTCGGGTTACGGTAGGGCCACTCGGCGCGCCCGAGCCAGAAGAGGTTGCGATCGATCACCGCCAGCATGTAATCGCGCTCGAGGGCCTGAGCTTCGTCGAGCGTCGAGGCGTCGAAAGCCCGAGCCTGCGACGCGACGGCCTCGAGCCGAGCAATCTCAGCCGCGATGCCCTGCCGGCTCCAGTCGGGAAAACGCCCGGCGTACTCGCGGCGTCCCGCTGCGAAGGCCATCGTCGGGTGTGCCTCCAGCCAGTCCGCAACGAAACGCTCCACGAACTCCGGCCAGTCCGCACGCACCTCCGACGCAGCGACGACCGGACTCTGTGTCGTAGCCGGTTCCGGCGCCGGTCGCTTGCCGCAGGCGCCGAGCAACACAGAAGCCGAGATGACCAGTGCGAGGGTCGCGATGCGCATGATGGGCTCCACCAGGGACGGAGCCGGGACCCTACCAGATTCCTGTCTCTGTTGGAGTCCTACAGCTCGTCGCAGAGACCGAAATAGTCCTCCGCGGCGCACTGCCGACACGCCATCGCCACGTCGTGCTGGTTTGCAATGACGCACTGGATGAAATCCTGCGCGAGCGGCTGGTCGACCCGGTAGTAAGGGTCCTTCGAGCCCTGGCACCAGTTGGTCGCGCCGGAAAGCACGGCCGTGATGACCGGCTCCACTCGGCCGTCCCGCTCCAAGAAGAGCGGCGAGCCCGAGTCCCCGAAGCAGACGGTGTTGTCACCCTTCTTTGGATTCTGCCGCGGCCAGAACGCGTTGGCCTTGACCACCTCGATCGGACCGAGCCGCGCGATGCGACGCACGCCGCTGCCGCCGCCGAGGTCGCTCATCGGCCCGAGACCGGGCGCAGGCCTCGAGCCGAAGGTTTTGCCCCAGTTGAGTCCGTAGCCCACGCCGACCGCAGGCGTGCCGAGCAGATCGTCCGCGTCCAGTTCGCCGACCGACCTGATCCGCATCGGCTCCGGCAGCGGTGGGGCCGATGGATCGGGCTCCGCGAGTATCAGCGCGCCGACATCCGGCGCGTTCTGCAGGTTGTGCTCGGCGCGCTCGGCCCGCCCGTCCTTGCGGAGCGCCGGGCGCAGGTAGTCGGGGTGCGTGAGCCCGTGCGCTATCGACACGCCGTCGCTCCGACCGGTCACCGCGACGGGGCGGAATACCGGCGCAGGCGTGCTGCGCTCCGCGTCGTCACAGGCGTACTCATCGACCAGATACGCGGAATACGGCGCTCCGGAATCGCGCAGGTAGCAGCGGAAGTCGTTCGTGGTCGCGACCGCATCGAAGCTGACCCAGACCTCGCTCGAGTAGCCTGCGACGCCGATGTCCTCGGTGTAATTGAACGCCGTGCAGTGCGCGGCGGTGAGCAGGACGCGCTCGGAGACCCGCGTCGCGGTGCAGGACTCCTCGGCATAGGCGACCACCGGGTCCTCGCCTTCGGGCAGGTATACGAAAAACTCGTAGTAGCCGGCAACCGCGGGGTACTCGCCCTCGACGTCCGGCACCCCGTCGTTCGCATGCCCCGGCAACGCGAGCGACAGCAAAGGGACCACCGCCAGCAAGAGGCTGGCCTTCAGTTTCGACGACACGGATGTCACGGCCACTCCTCGAGTCTGTGCTTGTTACCGGCGACCGGCGAGCCGGAGCATGTCACCTCCGGCGGCCCCCACAGGGGCCGATTGGACATAACGATCAGAAGCTGGGCCGGAGGCTCAGCGCCAGCGCGACGTACGGACTCGAGCCGAGTTCCGTGTCCGGCGACCGCCACCGATCTCCCTGCACGCTGAAGCCGCGAAACCCGGACATGCCCGCCTCGGCACGCAGCCACAGCTTGCCCTTGAGGCGACGTTCCAGCGACAGCCCGAGGTTCCAGCCGTCGAGGTCGGCGAACACCTGCTCCCCGCCGTCTTCGCGCCCCCAGGATGCCCCTGCAGGTGTCACGCCGAACCGCATGAAGAACTCCTTGCTCGGCGCATAGATGACCGCCGGCCAGGGCATCAGCGCCGAGATCACCCAACGCTCGCTCAGCACCCAGAGCAATCCGGCGTATGGAAGGTACAGGTCGTCGCCGGGCGAGACGTCCGCGAAGAAACCGAAGATCCAGGTGCGGTAGTCGTCCTGCATGTATCGGCCGAACACGCCACCCATGTACTCCCAGGCCCACCGTCCGCCGCGACCGCTGCGATGGTGCCCGAGCGGAGCGAAGAAAGCCGCCGCCTGCCAGTCCTCGTTGACCTGGCGGCCCCAGCCGATCGGCAAGGCCAGCGACAGCACGTCGAAGTCCCGGCCGGGGCCCCGCACGTCGATGCTGGTCCAGCTCACCCATTCGCCGAACACGAACGCGTCGCGACGACCGACCGGCAGCGGCAGCATTGCGGCCTGGCTGACGGTCCGCTGGCTGAAGGACTCCTGCACCGGGTCGCCCGACTCTCCGGTGAACTTCGTGTCGCCGTACTGCGTGACCGCGATCCAGCCAACCGGCAGGAAAGGTGCGTTGCTGACGGATCGCTGGAACCGCCAGTCGCTTTCGGCGAACGCCCGGGCAATCTCCTGCACCCCTTCCGCCCGGGACGTGTTGATCGCGCAGGCCGTCGCCAGCAACGCCGCGCAGCCGAGCGTCAGCGCCGCTGACGGCCGCACGCGCCCGCGCGCCAACCCGGCCGCCGCGCTCATGGTCGCAGGTAGATCGTCCCGTCCTTCATCACGAAGCTGACCTTGCGCGTGAGCGAGATGTCGGTGAGCGGATTGCCGGGCACCGCGACCACGTCGGCGCGAAATCCTGGCTGCAGCTGGCCGAGGTCCTCCGCGACCAGGACCTGCGCGGCCGAATAGGTCGCCGCCTGCAGCGCCGCGGCCGGTGGCATTCCCGCCTCGACCATGTAGCCGAACTCGAGCGCGTTGTCGCCGTGCGGACCGACGCCCATGTCGGTGCCGAACGCGATCCTGACGCCGGCCTTGTAGGCGGCGGCGAACGTCTCGGAGATCCTGGCGCCGATCCGCAGCGCCTTGGGACGGACGATCTCGGGGAAATACCCCGGCTGCTGGGCCTTCTCGGCGACGAACTTGCCGGCCGTGATCGTCGGCACGTACCAGGTGCCATGCTTCTTCATCAGCGCGAAGATCTCATCGTCCATGTATGTGCCGTGCTCTATCGAGGTCACGCCCGCCTCCACGGCCCGCTTCATGCCCTCCTTGCCATGGGCGTGTGCCGCGACGGTGTAGCCGTAGTCGCGCGCAGTCTCGACGACGGCCTTGACCTCGTCCGGCGTGAACTGCGGCGCGTCACCGCTCTTCGCGTAGCTGAGCACACCGCCGGTCGCGGTGATCTTGATCACGTCGGAGCCGTCCTTGTATCGCTGGCGCACGGCCTGGCGCGCATCGCTCGGCCCGTTGATCACACCCTCGGTCGGGCCCGCTGGGCCGAGTGCGTAGGCGAGCACCGAGTTCAGTCCGTTGCGCGGATCGGCATGGCCGCCGGTCGTCGCGATCGACTTGCCGGCGGCGTAGATGCGCGGGCCGATCACGTAGCCCTGGTTGATCGCGTCGCGCAGGTGCGGCGTCACCTCGCCCCCGAGGTCGCGCACGGTCGTGAATCCTGCCAGAAGCGTCTTCT
This sequence comes from uncultured Steroidobacteraceae bacterium, assembly GCA_964553405.1. Lineage (GTDB taxonomy): Bacteria > Pseudomonadota > Gammaproteobacteria > Steroidobacterales > Steroidobacteraceae > DATIRA01. The sequence continues at coordinate 6,106 of CAZKLS010000066.1, read as the reverse complement.
CCGCGTAGCCCACCGAGCGGAACGCGAAATCCACGTCGTCGAGACGCAGGCGCTCGGTGTAGCTCTGCGGGCTCGACTGCTGGCCCAGGTGCACGTGCAGGTCGATCCAGCCCGGCATGCAGGTCTGGCCGGCCAGGTCCACGGCCATAGCACCGGGCACCGGCGTCCCCGCAGGCAGGACCTGGCTGATCCGGCCGTCGGTCGTCACGATCGTTCGCGCGCCGACCAGGCGCGCCGCCTTCGAGTCGAACAGCTCTCCGCAGTTGAGCGCGTAGGTCTCGGCAGCCGCGGGCAGCGCGAACAACGCGAGGCCGACTGCGAGTAACGTCTGGTGCATGCTGAGGACTCCGGCTCCGTGGGGGCCGGAGAGTTTACGGCATCGGGCGCTTCTGCGACGACGCTCAACCGAGCGCACGGTAAACGCCGGAAAGGCCCAGCGCAGTCGCGAACAGCACGACGATCGCTCCGGCGAGGTTGGAGCGCCAGCGGTTCACCGCCGCTCCGACGACCTCTGGCCGGTTCATCACCCAGAGCAGGAACCCGGCGACGACGGGCAACAGCAGCCCGTTCGCCGCCTGCGCGAGCAGGATCGCCTGCAGCGGCCTGCTGCCACTCGCGGCGAAAAAAGCCCCGACCGCGATGATGATCATCCAGACCATCCGGAAGCGCGGGCTCTTCATGTCCGCCTTCCAGCCGAGCAGCCCTGAGGTGGCCCAGGCTGCGGCCAGCGGCGCAGTGATCGCCGAGGTGAGCCCGGCAGCGAACAGTCCGAGCGCGAACAGCCAGCGCGCCGCGGTTCCGAGCAGCGGCTCGAGTTGCAGCGCCATGTCCGCGACTCCCCCGACCTCGAGCGACGCCAGATGCAGCGGTACGGCTGTCAACAGGATCGCCAGCGTGATCACGCCGCCCAACGTCACGGCGGCGAGGCTGTCGAGCCGCGCCTCGCCCAGCGCCTCGGAAGAGCCGCGATCACGCCATTTCTCACGCACGGCCGCGGCGTGCAGGAACAGGTTGTACGGCACGACCGTCGTCCCGACCAGGGCCAGCACCAGCAGCCCCGATCCTTGCGGTACGCGCGGATGGAGTATCGCGTCGGCGAGCTCGACCGGGTCGGGCCGGATCAGCAGCGCCGTGGCAACGAATACGAAACTCATCAGCCCCACCAGCGCGATCAGCGCCAACTCGACGACGCGGTAGATGCCGCTGCCGAGCAGCAGCGCCGCGACCGCGGCACAGGCCAGAGCCCACGTGGTCCGCGAACCGCCCGCGAGCGATTCCATGCCCAGCGCCGCGCCGGTCAGGTTACCGGCCTGGTAGGCAGCGTTGCCGAAGGTGATCGCCACCAGCGCGAGCCCGATCGCCGCGGCGCGCAGCCAGGCCGTGGGAAAGCTTGCCCGCAGCGCCTCGCCGAGCCCCATGCGACCCACCGAGCCGAGGCGCGCCGCCATCTCCTGCAGCACCAGCGTGGCCAGGACCGCCGCGAGGATCGCCCATGCGAGCGCATAGCCCTGCCTGGCGCCCGCGAGACTCGCCGTCGTGACCGTGCCGGGCCCGATGAACGCAGCCGCCACCAGGAAGCCCGGCCCGAAGCGTCGACGCCATTTCATTGGGCCGTGCCACTCCCCCGTGCCGTCAGCGCGAGCAGCACGTCGGCGAATCGGCGCGCGGAGGCCGGCGCATGCGTGAAGAACAGCGACGGCTCGGTCAGCTCGAGCTCGAGGACCCGCGGGGCGCCGTCGGCGTCCCGAACCAGGTCGATGCGTGCGTAAGCCGGCGCCTCGAACGGCAATGCACGGTAGGCCGCGGCAGCGACGGCATGCTCGTCGGGTTCCGGCTCGCGCGGCGTGATCTCTTCCGGCGCGAACAGGCCCTCGACCAGTCCGGCATCGAGTTCGAGTAGCGGACCCTTGCGGATCGCGTGACTGTAACGGCCCCCGAAGTAGATGATCGCGGTCTCACCCTGCGCATCCACGGCATCCAGGTAAGGCTGCAGCATCGCGCTGCGGCGCCCGGCCAGCAGCGACTCGAGGTGCCCGAGGGCCCTCGCCCGCTCGGTGCGCCGGTAACGCGCGGTGTCCTTCGATCCCGCGCCGACCGCCGGCTTCACGACGAATTCCGCGAACGGGCCACGGACTCCGGCGCTCATCGCTGCGCCGCGGCCGGCGAGGAAGTCCTCGAGCGCCTCGCCGGCCCGTGCGCCGGGCTCGACGAAAGCCGTGGGCACGACCGGCACGCGGCGGCCGGCGAGCTCGGCCAGGTAGTGCTTGTCCGTGTTCCAGCGAACCACGTCCGGGGGATTCACCAGTCGCGTCTGCCGCGCGCAGCGCTCCGCCCAGTCGAGAAACTCGCCGATCCGATCGACGTAGTCCCAGGTTGAGCGCAGCACGGCGAGATCGAACCGGCGCCAGTCGACGTCCTGATCGTCCCAGCAGGGCGTCGACACCTCGACGCCGGATTCGGCGAGCGCCGACTCGAGCGGCGGGAGGTCCTGATCGAGCGGCAGCGCTTCGCGGGCGGTGACGAGCGCGACCTGCGCCGGGCGCCCGGCACCGCTCACTTTGCCGCCTGCAGAGCGGCGAGTTCCGCTTCGCGCTCACGGACCCGCTGGAAGGCCGGTCGCGCGCCGACGCGCTCGATGTACTCACGGATCGGCGAGTCGAGCGGCACCAGGCCGAATGAAGTGGTCCAGGCGAGCGCCGTGCCCCACAGCACGTCGGCCGCCGTGAACCGCTCGCCCAGCAGCCAGGGACCCGGCGAGAGCTGATCCTTCAGCACGCTGATCACGGTGTCCCAGTCGCCGTACGGCGACATCGACGCCGGCGCCGGCGTACGCTGCTGCGCGCGATCGACGACCGCGGGCTCGAAGCAGGAACCGTAGAAGGCCATCCAGCGCAGGTACGGGCCGCGCAGCGGATCGCCGATCGCGGGCGCGAGTCCGGCCTCCGGGTAGAGGTCCGCAAGGTACAGGTACACTGCAACCTGCTCAGTCACCAGCGCGCCGTCGTGCACGATCGCCGGCACCTTGCCCATCGGGTTCACGGCGAGGTACCCGGCTTCACGCTGTTCCGCGGCCTTCATGTCGAGCAGCCGCAGCCGGTACTCGGCGCCCAGCTCCTCCAGCAGCGTCAGCACGCCGGTGGAGCGCGTGTGCGGCGCATGGTAGAAGTCCACGTTGCGATTGACGGTCATCGATCCTCCCCGCTTCGAAGCACGAGCACTGCGCTCACCAGCGCGCGCGCGTAAGCATAAGCGCCCGGCTCGCCGCTTGCGCGGGGACCCGCGACATTGAGCCTGCGGATCGACTCGCGCTCGAGGAAACCCGCGAGTTCCCCCGCCGCCGCGGCCGGATCGGTCACGACCGCATCAATGACCAGCACTGGCCGGCCAAATTCCCGGCAGAACCCGATCGTCCGGGCTGTGCCGCCACTGGGCGGGCCGAAGGTGACGACCACCGTGCCGTCGCTGTCGAGCACGTTTCGACGCGTCCGCTCGAGGTAGCCCCCGCCGGGCAGTTCCCGCAGCGGGTAGCGTGCGTCGATGACCCCGTCCTCGGCGAGCCGCCCCTGCGGGCACCAGCCGCCGCAGGGTGCCCCAAGCGCCAGCGCCGCATCCAGCGCCCCGCGATCGACACCGGTCTGGCCCCCACTGACGATCGTGACGGGGCTGCGCCTGACACGGGACTGGCTGCGGGTGGTCATGATTGCGGAAAGGATACCGTCGAGACTGGTCACCTCGCGCGTCCTGCCGGACAATGCCGGCTCACTCGCCGATTGCGCAACGACGGAGCCGCCGATGTCACCCGCCCTCGCCCCCTTTCACCTCGCGATACCGGTGCAGGATCTCGGGGCCGCGCGCGCATTCTACGGCGAGGTGTTCGGCTGCGCGGAAGGGCGCAGCAGCGAGCACTGGGTGGACTTCGACTTCTTCGGCCACCAGCTCGTCGTGCATCTCGACCGCGGTGCTGCGCCGGCCGTGCGGACCCGCAATGCCGTGGACGGCAAGGACGTGCCGGTGCCGCATTTCGGGGTCGTGCTGACTTGGGACGACTGGCAGGCGCTCGCCTCGCGGCTGCGCAGCCGCGGCACCGAGTTCGTCATCGAGCCCTACGTCCGCTTCGCCGGCCAGGTGGGCGAGCAGGCCACGTTCTTCCTCTATGACCCATCGGGAAACGCGCTCGAATTCAAGGCGTTTCGCGACCCGTCACGGCTGTTCGCGCGCTGAGGCCGGGCATGAGCGAGTCCCTACGCGACCAGTTGCTGAAGGCCGGCCTCGTCAGCGAGAAGCAGGCCCGGCAGGCCGAGCGCGAGTCCGGCCAGCAGAAGTACCGGCAAGGCAAGCGCCCGAAGAAGGATCGAGCCGCGCGTGCCCAGTCGGCGCCGGACCCGGGACTCGCGGCCAAGGCCGAGCGCGACCGCGAGCTCAATCGCCGGCGGCAGCAGCGGGCCGAAGCGAAGGCACGCGAAGCCGAGCTCAGGCAACTGCTCGATCAGCTGCGACTGCCGAAGCCCGAGAGCGACGACTATTTCAACTTCGTCGACGGCGGCAAGGTGCGCCGCGTGCCGGTGGATCCGGCGCTGCGCGGGCAGATCGTGCGCGGCGAAGTCCTGCTGGTACGCTGCGCCGGACGCTACGAGCTCCTGCTCGCGACCTCGGCCGACCGGGTACGCGAACGGCATGCAGACGCGCTGGTCCCGCTCGAGTCGCAGACCGGCGCGCAGACGGAGAACGAGGACTGGTACAAGGGCTTCGAGGTGCCTGACGACCTGGTCTGGTGACCGGCGCCCTCAGGACATCCGCGGTCGCGTGCTCTCCGGCGGCGATGCACGGCGCAATCACGGCTCCGCCGCGCTTCGACCCGGGCGGTTCACAACTGCAACCGCGTGCCGAGCCAGCGGGCCACGTCCTGGATTTCCTCGAGGCAGACCTCGTGGCCGATCGGGTAGGTCCGGTACTCGGCGGGATGCCCCATCGCGAGCAGAGTCTGGTAGCTGCTGTGCCCCAGCGGCTCCGGCACGACCGGGTCGTGCGTGCCGTGGCACACCAGCACGGCCAGGTCGGCGTTGGCCTCGTGCGGCACGAACGAGCCCGCCGTTGCGAAATACGAAGACAGCGCGAGCAGTCCGGCCAGCGGCCGGGGATAGAGGAGCGCGGCCTCGTATGCGACCGCACCGCCCTGCGAGAACCCGGCCAGCACGATGCGCGTGCTCTCGACGCCGCGCTCGATCTCCCTGTCGATCAGCGCCGTGACGGCGCGCGCCGAGGCACTGAGCTGTGCCTTGTCCACGTGACGCTCGACGCTGAGCTCGAGAATGTCGTACCAGGCACGCATCGGCATGCCGCCGTTGATCGTGACGGGAATCACCGGCGCATGCGGGAATACGAATCGGACCGCGGCATCGCCGGGCAGCCGCAGCTCCGGCACGATCGGCTCGAAGTCGTGGCCATCGGCGCCGAGGCCGTGCAACCAGATCACCGAGGCATCGACCGGTTCACGGGTTTCGAGCTCGACACAGGGCAGATGGGACACGACGGGACTCCGATCTCGGGCAGCGCTGGCGCGGCCTTGATAACCCAGATCCGGTCGCGGGACCAGCGTTGCGGGAAGCCGCGGCCGTGGACGGCCACCGATCAACGGCGGGCGAGCGCCGGCTCGCGACTTTCCACGGTTGGCGCCAGGCTGCACACTGTGTCTAAATTATTGGTTCGGGGCGGTTCAGTCCCGGGAAATACAGCAAGCGCAAGGAGTAGACATGGGTTTCTTCAGCTCGATCATGGAAAAGCTCGGCCTCAAGAAGGCCGAAGCCGCGACTGTTCCGCCACCGGCACAGGTCCAGACGCCGGTACCGGCCGCGCCGGCCGCCCCGCCGCCGCCGAAGCCGATCGCCGTCGTCGACGTCGTTGCGCAACTCGAGGACCTCGCGGCGAAGAATCCGCAGAAACTGAACTGGAAGACCTCGATCGTCGACCTGCTGAAGCTGCTCGACATCGACAGCAGCTACAGCGCGCGGAAGGAACTCGCGGTCGAGCTCGGCTGCCCGGCCGACCTGATGACCGAGTCCGCCAAGATGAACATGTGGCTGCACAAGACGGTGCTCAGGAAGATCGC
>CAZKLS010000065.1:0-15227 GCA_964553405.1 uncultured Steroidobacteraceae bacterium | reverse complement strand
GGCACGGCCGACGGCGTGACCGCGCTGCAGATGGACATCAAGATCGAGGGCATCACGCCGGAGATCATGAAGGTCGCCCTCGAGCAGGCGAACAGGGCGCGGCTGCACATCCTCGGCGAAATGGCCAAGGTGATCAGCGCGCCGCGACCGCAGATGTCGGAATGGGCGCCGACCATCATCACGATGAAGATCGACCCGGAGAAGATCCGCGAGGTGATCGGCAAGGGCGGTGCGGTGATCCGGGCGATCACCGAGGAAACCGGCACCACGATCGACATCGAGAACGACGGCACCGTCAAGATCGCCTCGGTCAACGGCACTGCCGGCCGCGAGGCCCAGCGCCGCATCGAGCTGATCACGTCGGAGGTCGAGGTCGGGCGGATCTACGAAGGCAAGGTCGTCAGGCTGATGGATTTCGGCGCCTTCGTGCAGATCCTGCCCGGCAAGGACGGCCTGGTGCACATCTCGCAGATTTCCGATGAGCGCGTCGAGCGCGTCAGCGACAAGCTCAAGGAAGGCGACAACGTCCGGGTCAAGGTGCTCGAGGTCGACCGCCAGGGCCGCGTCCGGCTGTCGATGAGGAACGTCGAGGAGTAGCGGCTGCGCCCGCGGCTCGGGCTGATCCAGCGCGATCGGAAGGGACCGACTGGCTCCGCTGCGGCGAGGGCAGATCGGTCCCCGTCCTGATCAGTCCTTTTCGCTGCGGCCCCACGGGCCGGGCAGGCGGCTGAAGACCTCCTCCTGCAGCGCCCTCCAGCGCTGGTAGTTCTTCTGCGCGAGGTTGGTCACCGATTCGAGCGGATCGAGGCCCACCACGTTCTTGAACTTGTCGCGCAACTCGCGCTGCTCCCGGGCGAAGTGCTTGATGCTCTCGTCCAGGTAACGGCCCACGAAGTCCTGCAGCCCCGTCCCGTAGCTGCGGATGACCTGCGAGAGGAAGTCCCTGCTCATCAGGGCCTCGCCTCCCGTGCCTTCCTGCTCCGCGATCACCTGCAGCAGTATGTTGCGCGTAATGTCCTGCTGCGTCTTTCGATCGAGCACGACGAAGTCCACGCGCTCGATCACCAGGCGCCGGACGTCGGCGAGCGTCACGTAGCGGCTCTCGACCGTGTCGTAGAGCCGGCGATTGGGATACTTGCGGATGACCCGGGGTTCCGCCTTTCCGGATGCGCCGGATTGCGTGCTCTTCGCCTTCTTGCCTCTGGTCTTGGTCGTCATGACGCTCCTTCTTCGCTCCCCAGTACCCGTCGGTCGACCCGCTGCGAGACGCGGCCCGCAAACCGCTCGGGTCGCCAGTTCCGGACGGCCCACCCGAGCACCTCGGCAGGTTGCGAGTGTTGCAGCCCGCCGGGCGGCCCCTGGCGCAGGAACTCCAGCGCGGCGACCAGCGCGGCGCCCGGCCTCAAGAGTTCGAGACCCGGCGCGTCGTCCGACTTCGAAAGCTTAAGCCCATCAGCGCCCACGGCAAGTGGAAGATGCATGTATCCGGGTTCCGTGAGTCCCAGTGCCCGCTGCAGGGCGATCTGCCGGATCGTGCTTGGGAGCAGGTCGGCGCCCCGCACGACCTGATTGATTCCCTGCGCGGCGTCGTCGACGACCACCGCGAGCTGGTATGCGAACAGGCCGTCGCGACGTTTCAGGACGAAGTCACCGACGCTCCGCGCAAGGTTCTCGCGCTGCAGGCCCTGGCTGCGATCATGGAATTCGAGCCAATCGTCCGGCGCGTGCATGCGCAGCGCATGGGTCTCGCCCGCCAGCGGCAGGGGCAGCACGCATCCGGCCGGATGATACAACTCGTCGCCGCGGGAGCGGTCCCGGTTCTCGGGCAGGGCCGACAACGCCGAGCGGCTGCAGCCGCAGCGGCTGGTCAGCCCCGTCGCGGCCAGCCGGTCGATCGCCGCGGCGTAGGCTTCCGACCTCGCGCTCTGGTACAGGATCGGCCCATCCCAATGGAGCCCGAGCCGGTCGAGCTCGCGGATGATCGCATCGGCGGCGCCGGGCACCTCCCGCGGCGGATCGAGGTCCTCTACGCGCAGCAGCCACTCGCCGCCGTGTGCGCGTGCGTCGAGGTAGCTGCCGAGCGCAGCCACCAGTGAACCGAAATGGAGGGAACCGGTCGGGGAGGGTGCAAACCGTCCGCGGTACGGCGCACCGGGCTCAACGATACCAGTCGTCCCGGTCGCCGAACTGCTTCTCGCGCCGCTCACGCCTCTCCTGGGCCTCGACGCTCAGCGTCGCCACCGGCCGCGCCTCTAGCCGCTTCACGCCGATCGGTTCGCCGGTTTCGAGGCAGAAGCCGTAGCTGCCGTCGTCGATGCGCTTCAGTGCCTCGTCGATCTTGCGGATCAGCTTGCGCTCCCGGTCGCGCGTGCGCAGTTCGAGGCTGAATTCCGACTCCTGGGTCGCCCGGTCGTTCGGATCAGGAAAGTTGGCCGCCTCGTCCTTCATGTGCAGCATCGTGCGGTCGACCTCCTGCATCAGGTCCTGCTTCCAGGTCAGCAGGATGTTGCGGAAGTGGTCGAGCTGCTCCTTGCTCATGTACTCCTCGCCCTTGCGCGCCACGTAGGGCTGCACATTGCGAGGGCCGGACAGCAGGCTCATTCCGGCTTCGAGAGCCTCGACCTCGGCCTCCGCTGCCTCGGCGGCCTCGAGCAACGCGTCGGCGGCCTCGGCCGCGCGCTGCGGCGACTTGCGCTTGGCCTTCGTGGCCGGCGCAGCGGGCTTGCGCGGCGTCTTCGCCACCTTGGGTCGCGCCGCGGCCTTGGCCTTGGTGGCCTTGGCGGCGGCCTTCGCCTTCGGCTTGGCTGCCGTGCGCGCCGCAGGTTTCGGAGAAACTGTCTTCGCGGCCTTGGTCGCCTTGGCAGACGGTTTCTTGGCGGGCATTTCCTACTCCGGGCTCTCCTTGGAGGACGCGGGATTATACAGACCGAAGCGCGTGGGTCCACCGGTTCCGGACGCTTCCGGGCGGAGCCCCCCGGTCGAGCCCGGCCCCGGTGGACGGTGCTGTGAGCCGGTTCACTTTCTTTTAAACTCGCGGTCTGTCTCCTTCCGCCCCCTTCGATGGACTCGCGATGCGCCTGACCAAGATCAAGCTGGCCGGTTTCAAGTCATTCGTGGACCCGACGATGGTCCACTTCCCGAGCAACCTCGTGGGCGTCGTCGGACCGAACGGCTGCGGCAAGTCGAACATCATCGACGCGGTCCGCTGGGTGATGGGAGAAATCTCCGCGAAAAACCTCCGCAGCGACTCGATGGCGGACGTGATCTTCAACGGCTCGAGTTCGCGCAAGCCGGTCGGCAACGCCTCGGTCGAACTGGTGTTCGACAACTCGGACGGCAAGCTGGGCGGCGAGTACGCGGGCTACGCCGAGGTCGCGCTGAAGCGCCTGGTCTCCCGCGACGGCACCTCGTCGTATTTCCTGAACGGGGCGCGCTGCCGCCGCAAGGACATCACCCAGCTCTTCCTCGGCACCGGTCTCGGCTCGCGCAGCTACGCGATCATCGAGCAGAACATGATCTCGCGCATCATCGAGGCCAGGGCCGACGACATGCGTGCGTTCCTCGAGGAGGCGGCCGGAATCTCGAAGTACAAGGAACGGCGCCGCGAGACCGAGAACCGGATCGGCCACACCCGCGAGAACCTCGCGCGCCTCGGCGACCTGCGCGACGAGGTGGAGAAGCAGATCCGTCACCTGCAGCGGCAGGCTGCGACTGCGCGGCGCTACCAGGCGCTGAAGCAGGAGGAGCGCACGCTGCAGGGCGAACTGCTCGCGCTGCGGCTGCGCGAGGTGGACAGTGAATCCGGGGCGCGACGCAGCATCCTTGCGGAGCGGGACACCGCGCTGCAGGGAGCGGTCGCCGGGCAACGCTCGGTCGAGGCCGCGATCGAACGGACCCGCCAGCGGCACGACGCACAGGCCGAAGTGCTCTCCGAGGTGCAGGGCCGGTATTACGAGATCGGCGCGGAGATATCGCGCGCCGAGCAGGGCATCGAGCACGCCCGGGAAATCAGGCGGCGCCAGCGCGAGGAACTCGAGCAGATCGGTCGCGGCCAGCAGGAGTCCGGCGTGCACCTGTCCCGCGACCGTGAGCAGGCGAGCTCGCTCGAGGCGGCGCTCGCAGAGCTCGGGCCGGGCCTCGAGTCGGCGCGTCAGAGCGAGCACGCTGCGGCGGCGGCGCTCAGTGACGCGGAGGAGGCGATGCATGGCTGGCAGGAGCGCTGGGAGTCGTTCAACCAGTCGCTGCGTGCGGCGTCGTCGGCGACGGAGGCCGAGCGGGCCCGCATCGAGGAACTCGACAGCCAGCTGCACCGCCTGGTGACACACAGAGATCGCGCCCGCCAGGAGCACGCGACCTTGTCGGCGGCCGATGTGGCCGCGACGCTGGCCGAGACGGAGCGCTCCGCGGCCCGGTCTCTCGCCGAGCACGAGGCGGCCAAGGAACACGTAGCCCAGCTCGCCGGCGCGCTGCAGCAGCAGCGGGGCCGGGAGCGCGAGCTCGCGGAGTCCGCGCTGGCCGCACGCCGCGAAACGCAGGCTCTCGAGGGCCGCATCGTTTCGCTGGAGGCACTGCAGCGGGCCGCGCTGGGTCAGGGCGAGGGGCAGGTCGTGGACTGGCTCTCCTCGCAGGGTCTCGGGACGAACGCGCGACTCGCACAGCAGCTCACGGTCGAGTCCGGCTGGGAGCGCGCCGTCGAGACGGTGCTCGGCGCCTATCTCGAGGCCGTCTGCGTGGATTCGATCGACGACGTGGCCGCGACGCTCGACAGCCTCGCGGCAGGGACGGTGAGCTTCTTCGCCGGCGCCCGCCTGCCGTCGCACGAGACCGCCGCGTCGCACCTGCTGCGGACCCGCGTCGCCGGTCCCGCAGGCATCGACGTGTTCTTCGAAGGGATCCATGCGGCGGACAGCCTCGACGAGGCGCTCGCGCTGCGTCCGTCGCTGCGCGCGGGACAGTCTGTCGTGACGCGCGACGGCATCTGGATCGGGCCGGACTGGCTGAGGGTCAGCCGCGACCGGGACGCGCACCAGGGCGTCCTCGAACGAGAGCAGCTGCTCAGGGACGGGCACGCGGAGCTCGAGCGCCTGCAGCGCCGGCAGGAGGGACTGGAGCAGGACCTGGCCGCGCTCAGGACCCACATCCAGGAGCTCGAGGACGGGCTGGCCGAGGGCCAGACACGGATTTCCGCCGCAGCCACGGCTCACATGGACCTGCGGTCGCACGTCGACGGACTGCGCGCCCGTGCCGAGCAGCGCTCGGCCAGGCTCGAGCAGCTGACCGGCGAGCTCGCCGAGCTGGAGGCGGCGCTCGAGACGGCCAATGCGGGCAGCAAGGCCGCGCGGGGACGTCTCGAGGAGGCCGTCGGGGCGATGACAGACCTCGACGACCGGCGCCGCGCACTGGAGTCGGAGCGCGACGCGTTGCGCAGCCGGCTCGCCGAGGCGCGTGAACGGGCCGAGCGCGAGCGCAACGTGGCCCGCGAGGCCGCGATTCTGGTCGAATCGCGGCGCGCGGCGCGCGACTCGCTGGTCGCGGCGATCGCGCGGCTCGAGTCGCAGCTGGCGCAGTTCGCGGCCCGCAGCGCGGAGCTCGAGTCACAGCTCGCTTCCGGAGAGCAGGCGGAAACCGAGCTGCGCAGCGGCCTCGAGGGCGCGCTGGAGAGGCGCGTCGCGGTTGAGGAGGAACTCGCGCGGGCCCGTGCCGGCATGGAGACGCTGGACGCGGAGCTGCGGGATCTCGACCAGCAGCGGGTCGCGGCAGAGGCGTCGGTACAGGAGGCGCGTGACCTGCTGGACAACGCCCGGTTCTCGGTGCAGGAACTGACGGTGCGCCGCGAGTCGCTGCTGGAGCAGTTCGCGCAGACCCGGCTGGACCTCGCCGAGGTGACCGCCGGCCTGGTCGAGGAAGCGAACGTGGCGGAGTGGGAGCAGCGGCTCACCGATACGGCCGGCAAGATCGAGCGCCTCGGCCAGGTGAACCTCGCCGCGATCGACGAATTCCGCGAACAGTCGGAGCGCAAGGAGTACCTCGACCGCCAGTTCGCCGACCTCACCGACGCGCTCGCCACGCTCGAGGACGCGATCCGGAAGATCGACCGCGAGACCCGCAGCCGTTTCCAGGATACGTTCGATCGCGTCAACGCCGGTCTGAAGGACAAGTTCCCGCGCCTGTTCGGCGGCGGGCACGCGTACCTGGAGTTGACCGGCGACGACGTGCTCGATGCGGGTGTCGGCATCATGGCGCGTCCGCCGGGCAAGCGTAACAGCTCGATCAGCCAGCTCTCCGGGGGCGAAAAGGCCCTGACCGCGGTCGCGCTGATCTTCTCGATCTTCGAATTGAACCCGGCGCCGTTCTGCCTGCTCGACGAGGTGGACGCCCCGCTGGACGATGCGAACGTCGGTCGTTTCTGCGAGATCGTCAAGGACATGTCCGGCCGCGTGCAGTTCGTGTTCGTCACCCACAACAAGGCGACGATGGAACTCGCGGACCAGCTGCTCGGCGTTACGATGCAGGAGGCCGGAGTCTCGAGGCTCGTCGCCGTGGACGTCGACGAAGCGGTCCGGCTGGCCGCAGTGTGATGATCGTCCGGCCGAGATGAGCGAGCTGCGCTGGATACTGCTGATCGCGGGCGCACTGCTGCTCGTCGGAATCTACCTGTGGGGCCGGCGCTCCGCGCGGCGCTCTGCGACCCCGGATGCCGGGCGTGCCGCGATGACCGACGCGCTGCGCGACACGGTGCGGCGCAAGGAAGCCGCTGCCGCCGAGGACCGCGCGCCGCCCGCCGAGCCTGAAGCGCCGGTGATGCCTGCGGGCGCCGCGGACCCTGCGGATGAGGATGCGGCGGCCGAGGTTCGGCCGAGACCGGCGAGTCCGCGGCGTCGCGAGCCGGTCGCCCGTCGCGAACCGACGCTGGGCTCTGCAATCGACGGTGAGGAAGAGCCCACCAGGTTCCCCAGGGTCGGGCATTCCGCGCCGGCTGCGCCGACAGTCCGCCGACCGGAGCCCGAGCCCCGGCCGGAACCGGCCCAGGCACCGGCCGCCGCTGCTGCTCCACAGAACGCGGCCGAGGCGACCGAGTCGGACCGGCCACGCCAGAGGATCGTCGCGCTGAGGGTCACCGCGCCGTTGCCGACGCGTTTCAGCGGCATGCAGCTGCTGGAGGCGCTCGAGGCGGAAGGACTGGAGTTCGGCCGTTTCGACATCTTCCACAAGCTCGACGAACAGGGGCGGCCGTTGTTCAGCCTGGCCAACCTGCTCGAGCCGGGGACCTTCGACATGGCCACGATCCGGGAAGGGGCATACCCGGGCATCGCGGTCTTCGCCGTCGTCCCGGGTCCGCTGCCGGCCGTGCAGATCTTCGACCGGATGCTGGCCGTCGCGCGCTCCCTTGCCGCCCGGCTCGGTGGCAGCCTGCAGGACGAGCGCGGCGCCTGGTTGAGCGCGCAGCGGGCCGCCGGGCTGCGCGACGAGATGGCCGCGCTCGAGCGCGAACTCGCGGGCCGCCCGGGTCCGTGAGCGGAACCTGAACCATGGCCGCGGCCGGGGCCTCGAAGCGAATCGAACAGCTGCGCGAGCAGATCGAGCATCACAACTACCGCTACTACGTGCTCGACGATCCGGAGATCCCGGATGCGCGCTTCGACGCGCTGATGCGCGAGCTCGAGGAGCTCGAGCGCACGCATCCGGATCTCGTGACTCCCGATTCGCCCACCCAGAGGGTGGGTGGCGCGGTCTCGCGCGAGTTCGCTGAAGTCCAGCACGACCCGCCGATGCTGTCGCTGGAGAACGCTTTCAGCGAGCAGGACGTGATCGACTTCGACCGGCGCATCAGGGAGCGGCTCGACGTCGAGGAAGTCGTGTACGCGGCCGAACCGAAGATCGACGGCCTCGCGATCAGCATCCGCTACCAGGACGGCCAGCTGGTCCGCGCCGCGACGCGGGGCGACGGGTCGCGCGGGGAGGACGTCACGGCCAACGTCCGGGCCGTACGCTCGGCACCGCTGCGCCTGCATACCCGCCGCCCGCCTGCGCTGCTCGAGGTGCGCGGCGAGGTGTACATGACGCGCAGCTCGTTCGAGGAACTGAACCGCCGCGCGGAACGGCAGGGCGAGAAGACGTTCGTGAACCCGCGCAACGCCGCGGCCGGCAGCCTGCGCCAGCTCGACCCCGGCGTGACGGCCAGCCGGTCGCTGGACGTGTTGTTCTACGGACTCGGCGCGACCCGCGGATGGTCCATGCCGCGGACTCACAGCGCCGTGCTCGAGGCGCTCCGGGAACTCGGGCTTCGCACCGCGCCGGACCTGGACGTCGTCCACGGCGTCAAGGGTTGCCTCGACTACCACGAACGCATGAGCCGCAAGCGGCGCTCGCTCGACTTCGACATCGATGGCGTCGTCTACAAGGTGGACCGCCTCGACTGGCAGAAGGACCTCGGCCACGTGGCGCGCGCTCCACGCTGGGCGATCGCGCACAAGTTCGCGGCGGAGGAGGAGACCACCGTCGTTCGCGACGTCGGGTTCCAGGTCGGGCGCACCGGGGCGCTGACCCCGGTGGCCCGCCTCGAGCCGGTGTTCGTCGGCGGCGTGACGGTAAGCAACGCGACGCTGCACAACATGGACGAAATCGCACGCAAGGACGTGCGCATCGGCGACACGGTGGTGATCCGCCGCGCGGGCGACGTGATTCCGGAAGTCGTACGGGTGATCCCCGAGCTGCGGCCGCGGGACGCGGCGGCGGTCCGCCTGCCGGAGCGCTGCCCGGTCTGCGGATCGCACGTGACCCGCGCCGAAGGCGAAGCCGTTGCGCGCTGCAGCGGCGGACTGGTCTGCGGCGCGCAGCGCCGCGAGGCGCTGCGCCATTTCGCTGCGCGTCGTGCGATGGACATCGAGGGGCTCGGCGAGAAGCTGATCGAGCAGCTCGTCGAGGCCGGGCGGGTCGAGACTCCCGCGGATCTCTACACGCTGACCGCTGAGGAGCTGGCCGCGCTCGAGCGCATGGGCGAGAAGTCGGCGGCGAGGCTGGTCCGGGCGCTGCAGAAGAGCAAGCGCACGACCTTGCCCCGCTTTCTTTTCGCGCTCGGCATTCGCGACGTGGGCGAGGCGACGGCGCGTGCACTGGCCGAGCACTTCGGCGAGCTGCCGAGGATCGCCGCGGCCAGCGCACCGGAGATCGAGGAAGTTCCCGACGTCGGGCCGGTCGTCGCGGCGCACGTGCGGGATTTCTTCGACGAGCCGCGCAACCGCAAGGTCATCGAGCGGCTGGTCGCGGCCGGCATCGAGTGGCCCGCATTGAGCGCGCGCCGTGCGAGCCCGGACGGCCCGCTCGCCGGCGAGACGCTGGTCGTTACCGGGACGCTCGAGTCGATGACCCGCGACGAGGCGCGCGAGGCGGCACGCAGTGCGGGGGCCACGGTCACGGACTCCGTCTCGCGCAGGACGACGCTGCTGGTCGTCGGTGCCGATCCGGGCTCGAAGCTGGGCAAGGCGCAGGAGCTCGGCGTGCGGGTGATCGACGAAGCCGGTTTCCGAAAGCTGCTCGACCGCGACTGAGCGGCGCGACCGAGATGCTCCGATTCGCGGCTCGCAGACTGCTCGGCGCCATCCCGACGTTGCTGGTGATCATCACCGCGGCGTTCTTCCTGATGAGGGCCGCGCCGGGCGGACCCTTCGACGAGGAACAGGCCATCCCGCCCGAGATCCATGCCAACCTCGAGGCGGCCTACGGGCTGGACCAGCCGGTGCTCGTGCAGTTTCGCAATTACCTCGCCGGACTGCTGCGCGGTGACCTCGGGCCCTCGTTCAAGTACCGGGATTTCCGCGTCTCGGAACTGATCGCGCGCGGCCTGCCGGTCACGCTGACCGTCGGCGGCCTCGCGCTGCTGCTGGCGCTCGCGGTCGGCATCCCGCTCGGCATGCTGGCTGCGCTGCGCCAGAACGGGATGGTCGACCACGCGGTCATGGCGCTCGCGCTGGTCGGCATCGCGGTGCCGAGCTTCGTCGTCGCGCCGGTGCTGGCGCTCGTGTTCGGCGTCAGGCTCCAGTGGCTGCCGGTCGCGGGCTGGGAGGCCGGCAGCCTGCAATACCTGGTGCTGCCGGTCGTCACGCTGGCGCTGCCATTCATCGCCTATCTGGCGCGACTCGCGCGCGGCAGCCTGCTCGAGGTGCTGCAGTCGCCGTTCATACGCACGGCCCGTGCGAAGGGACTCGCGCCGGGTTACATCCTGCGCCGTCATGCGCTGAAGCCGACGCTGCTGCCCGTGCTGAGTTTTCTCGGCCCCGCGACAGCGGCGCTGCTCACGGGCTCGCTGGTGGTCGAGCAGGTTTTCGGCCTGCCGGGCGTCGGCCGTTATTTCGTGCAGGGCGCGATCAACCGCGACTACACGCTGGTGATGGGCATGGTGATTTTCTATGCGGCACTGATACTGCTGCTGAACCTCGCCGTGGACATGCTTTACGGCTGGCTCGACCCGAGGATCCGGCATGGCTGAGCCGACGGCGGAGGTCCGCGGCGGACTCTGGGCGGATGCGGGCCGGCGCCTGCGACAGAACCGGGCTGCGCTGGTCGCCGCGGGCCTGCTGGCCGTGCTGGTGCTGCTGGCGCTTCTCGGCCCGCTCGCGAGTCCCTACGGGCTCGACGAGGTGGACTGGAGCCTGAGCCCGCTCGCCTCGCCACCCTCGCTCTCGAACGGCCACTACCTCGGCACCGACAGCAACGGCCGGGACCTGTTCGTGCGTACCTGGAAAGGCACGCAGGTATCGCTGCTGGTGGCACTGTGCGCCACCGCGGTCAGCCTGCTGATCGGCGTACTCTGGGGCGCCACGGCCGGCTATCTCGGCGGGCGGGTGGACGAGTGGATGATGCGTTTCGTGGACGTTCTGTACGCGCTGCCGTACATGTTTTTCGTCATCATCCTGACGGTGTTCTTCGGCCGCAGCCTGGTGCTGATCTTCCTCGCCATCGGTGCCGTCGGCTGGCTGACGATGGCCCGGATCGTTCGCGGGCAGGCGCTCGCGCTTCGCAACCGCGAGTTCGTCGAGGCCGCGATCGTGCTCGGCCTGCCCGCCCACCGCGTCATAACGAGGCACATCGTGCCGAACGTGCTCGGGACGGTCGTCGTGTACGCCACGCTGACGGTGCCGCAGGTGATCCTGTTCGAGAGCTTCCTGAGCTTCCTCGGTCTCGGCGTACAGGAGCCGCTGACGAGCCTGGGCCGACTGGTCGCCGAGGGAGCGCTCGAGATGGAGTCCTCGCCGTGGATGCTGCTCGTGCCGTCGGGCGTGCTCGCGATGCTGCTCTTGTGCCTCAATTTCCTGGGAGACGGGCTGCGTGATGCGCTCGACCCGAGACAGCGCTGAGCGGGACGTGCCGCTGCTCGAGCTGAGCGGTGTCTGCGTGGATTTCGACCTGCCGGCAGGTCCGATCCGGGCCGTTGACTCGGTCTCGCTCGAGATCCGGACCGGGCAGTGCCTCGCCGTGGTCGGCGAATCGGGCTCCGGCAAGAGCCAGACCTTCCTCGCCTGCCTCGGCCTGCTGGCGGCGAACGGCCGGAGCAGCGGCTCGGCCCGCTTCGAAGGGCGCGAGCTGATCGGAGCGAAGGAGCGCGACCTCAACGCGCTGCGTGGGACGCGGCTCGTGACCGTGTTCCAGGACCCGATGAACGCGCTGACTCCGCAGCTGACGATCGGGGAACAGCTCAGCGAGGTGCTGACCGCCCACGGTCTCGCCTCGCAGCGCGAGGCCGAAGCGCGGGCGCTCGAAGTGCTGGCGCAGGTCGGTATCCCGGAGCCCCGGCGGCGCATCGCACAGTACCCGCACGAGTTTTCCGGCGGCATGCGCCAGCGCGCCGTGATCGCGATGGCGCTGATGGCGCGCCCGAAGCTGCTGATCGCCGACGAGCCTACGACCGCGCTCGACGTCACGATCCAGGCGCAGGTGCTCGCTCTGCTGCGCGGTCTGCGCGACCAGGGACTCTCGATCGTGCTGATCACCCATGACCTGGGGGTCGCCGCAGGCATCGCCGACCAGCTCGCGGTCATGTACGCAGGCCGCGTGGTCGAGGTCGGTGCCGCGGGCGAGGTGCTGGCGGCGCCGGCGCATCCCTATACGCGGGCCCTGCTGGCCGCAGTGCCTCGCCTGGACGATCCGACCGGCCAGCCGCTGGCCTGGATCGCAGGGCAGCCGCCGCGTCCGGGCGAGATCGAGGCCGGTTGCCCGTTCGAGCCGCGCTGTACGGAGCGCCTCGCGGTCTGCCGTGACACGCAGCCTGCGCTCCGCCCGCGGCCCGGCAGCCACGACGTCGCCTGCCATCGCGCCGGCGATTCGGATCCCGCATGACGAAGCCGCCAATGCTGGAGGTCGACGGGCTCTGCGTGGACTATCCCGCGCGGCGCGGCCGCGCGCGGGCGGGCGGGACTGCGGCGCTCGAGCGGGTGAGCCTCCGGCTCGGAGCGGGGCGGTCGCTGGCCGTGGTCGGGGAGTCCGGCAGCGGCAAGTCCACGCTGGCCCGAGCCATTCTCGGACTCGTCGCGCCCAGCGCAGGTGAGGTGCGCTGGTTTGGAGAGTCCGTCCATGCGGCCGGACGGCGACGCCTGCGCGAAATCCGCCGTGAGCAGCAGATCGTGTTCCAGGACCCGGTGGGCAGCCTCGATCCGCGCATGACCGTCGAGAATTCGCTGCTCGAGGCGATCGAGGCTCGAAGCGCCGCGACGGTGGGGTCTGCCGTCGCGGGGTCGGTCGACGCAGCGCTCGCGCGGGTGGGGCTCGACACCTCGCTGCGCGGACGCTATCCGCATGAGTTGAGTGGCGGCCAGTGCCAGCGCGTGGCCATCGCACGCGCGACGATGGTGAGCCCGAGGCTGCTGATCTGCGACGAGGCGACCAGCGCGCTGGACGTATCGGTGCAGGCTCAGATAATAAATTTAATCAACCAGATACGAGTGGATGCTGAAGTTGCCGTCATGTTTATCACCCACAATCTCGCGGTCGCGAGGCTGGTCTGCGAGGACGTGATCGTGCTGAAGGCAGGCCGGGTGGTCGAGAGCGGGCCCATCGAGCAGGTGTTCCGCGAGCCCGCCGAACCGTATACCTGGGAACTGCTGGCGAGCGCGGGCTCGGTCGCGCGAATCTCCACACGGCCATAGGTCTTTGCCGTGCTTGTCAGCACCCGGATCGCGTGATTACCTTTCCACGTTTTCGTCACACGATTTGCCACGGCAGCGAAATAGATGGAGTCCGACCTCGGCTTCCTGATGATGACCGCGGCCTCGATCGGCGTCATTCACACGCTGCTCGGCCCCGACCACTACCTGCCGTTCGTGGCCTTGTCCTCGGCGCGGAACTGGACGACGCGGCGGACGCTGTGGATCACGTCGCTCTGCGGCGTCGGACACGTGCTCGGCTCGGTTGTGATCGGCATGGTCGGCATCGCGGCCGGCGTGTCGCTGTCGAAACTCGAATGGTTCGAGGGCCTGCGTGGCGACGCTGCTGCGTGGCTGCTGACCGGCTTCGGGCTGGCCTACATGGCCTGGGGGCTGCGCAGGGCATGGCGCTCGCGTCCGCACTACCATCAGCACGTGCATACCGGCGGACTGGTGCACAGCCATTCGCACGGCCACCACGGCGATCATGCGCACCCGCACGTGGACGCAGGCAAGGCGAACAGCATCACGCCCTGGGCGCTGTTCGTGATCTTCGTGCTCGGTCCCTGCGAACCGTTGATCCCGGTGCTGATGTACCCGGCTTTCCAGCAGAGCACCTTCGGGGTCCTCGCCGTCGTGCTGGCCTTCGGGATCGCGACGATCGCGACGATGGTCTCGGTGGTTTACTTCGCGGCGGCCGGACTTCGCCGGCTGCCCGGCAACGCGCTGCACCGATACTCGCACGCACTGGCGGGCGCGGCCCTCAGCGTCTGCGGACTCGGCATCATCTTCCTGGGCCTTTGAGCGCAGGTCGTCCGATGCGCGAGGCTTAGTGGCGATGTCCGGGCCGCTGGCAGGGATCCTGGTGCTCGACCTGACCCGCATCCTCGCGGGCCCCTGGGCGACGCAGCTGCTGGCCGACCTCGGTGCCGAGGTCGTCAAGATCGAGCGACCGGATGGTGGTGACGACACCCGCCACTGGGGCCCGCCTTACCTGAAGGATTCCGCCGGCAACGACACGACCGAGTCGGCTTACTACCTTTCCACGAATCGCGGCAAGCGATCGGTGGCCATCGACTTCGCCAGGTCCGAGGGGCAGGCGCTGGTCCGGCAACTGGCCACCCGGGCCGACGTGCTGGTCGAGAACTTCAAGGTCGGCGGTCTCGCGCGGCACGGACTCGCGTGGAGCGATCTGGAACCGCTGAATTCCCGCCTGGTTTACCTCTCCATCTCCGGATTCGGGCAGGACGGGCCGCAGGCGGGCGCGATCGGCTACGACGCGATGATCCAGGCCATGGGCGGCCTGATGAGCATCACCGGACCCGCGGACGACGAACCGGGCGCCGGACCGCAGAAGGTCGGCGTCGCGGTCGCCGACCTGATGTGCGGAATGTATGCGGTGACTGCGATTCTCGCGGCGCTGTACGAGCGCGCGAGCTCGGGCCGGGGCCAGTACGTCGACCTGTCGCTGCTCGATTCGCAGGTCGCGTGGCTCGCCAACCAGAACCTGAACTACCTGCTGACGGGTCGCCCGCCGGGCCGGCAGGGCACGGCCCATCCCAACATCGTCCCCTACCAGTCCTTCGGCACCGCGGACGGCCACATCATGGTGGCGGTCGGCAACGACGCGCAGTTCCGCCGCCTCTGCACGGCGCTGGAACTGGACGAGCTGCCGGATCGGGCCGAGTTCGGCAGCAACCGGCAGCGCGTCGCGAACCGCAGGAACCGGCCGGGAGTGCCGCGAAGGCGCCGACTCCGGCGGACAAACCGACGTCGCGCGCGGCGGCAGCCGCGTTGAGCCACAGGCCACACAGGACGTTGCGACTTCCGAAGCGACGGATGTTTCGGAAGTCGTTTCTTTATCTTCACCATCGGAAGCACTGCCCGGGGAGGTCGTTCCTCCCGTGCCGCGCCAGGCGGGCCTGCCGGTGGCTTCTGGCTCGGATGGAGCCGCTGCGGCGCGCCCCGCCTGCAGGTTCTTTGAGTGGCTGTCCATTGCGCACCCTCACAACAACGTGCACAACCTGCGGCTCTGCCGGCTTGTTGCGGAAGCCAAGGTGCTGCCGTCGCATGCGCTGGCTTCGCTGGAGG
>CAZKLS010000064.1:1243-15233 GCA_964553405.1 uncultured Steroidobacteraceae bacterium | reverse complement strand
TTCTGCGCGCCCTCGCCCGAGTCGCTCATGATCTCGATCACGTTCTCGGCCAGCGTCTGGGCCTTCTTGGCCGAGGTGCGCGAGGCGCCCGACCTTGCGGCGGCCTCGCGCGACTTGATGTCGACGACTGCGTTCATGGGGTCACCTTGCTACACGCACCCGCGCGTAGCCGCGCTCGGAGCGGGGGATGCCGAAAAGTGTCGTATCGGCACCTGCGTGCCGGTCCTGGTAGACGACGTCGCTGTCGCGCAGGCCGAGGAAAGCTTTCATCGCGCGCGCCGCGCGCCGTCCCGCGCCCATCGCCTCGATCACGGTCGCCGCGCCGGTCACGATGTCGCCTCCGGCGTATACGCCTGCGATGGACGTAGCGAGGTTCTCGTCGGTCGCGATGTAGCCCCACTTGTTGAGCTTCAGCCTGGACGTCTGGCCGATGATCGGGTTGGCGTTGGTGCCGATCGCATAGACCACCATGTCCGCTTCGATCTCGAACTCGCTGCCCGGCTCCGGGACCGGCCGCCGCCGCCCGGACTCGTCGGGCTCGCCGAGCGTCATCCGGACGCAGCGCACGCCCCGCACGTTGCGCTCATCGTCGCCGAGCAGCTCGACCGGGCTCACCAGCCACTGGAACTCGATGCCCTCCTCCTCGGCGTGATGAACTTCCTCGGCGCGGGCCGGCGCCTCCTTGCGGCTGCGACGGTACAGGCAGTAGACCTTTTCGGCACCGAGCCGAAGGCTTACCCGCATCGCGTCCATGGCGGTGTTGCCCGCGCCGATCACCGCGACGCGACGCCCCGGCTGCAGCGGGGTGTCGTAGTTCGGGAAGTCGCGGGCCTTCATCAGGTTGCAGCGCGTCAGCAGCTCGTTGGCCGAGAGCACGCCGTTCAGGTTCTCGCCCGGGATGCCCATGAAGCTCGGATAGCCTGCACCGGTACCGATGAACACTGCGTGGAATCCCATCTCCTCCACCATCTGCTCGATCGTGAACAACCGCCCGACCAGCGTGTTGCACTCGAAGCGGATGCCGAGGCTCTCGAGCTTGCCGATCTCCGCGTCGACGACCCCGTTCGGCAGGCGGAAGTCCGGGATCCCGTACTTGAGCACGCCCCCGGCCTCGTGGAAGGCCTCGAACACCGTCACCTCGCAGCCGGCCTTGGCCATGTCCGCCGCGCAGGCCATGCCCGCCGGGCCCGAGCCGACGATCCCGACGCGGAACGCGTTGCGCTCGATGTAGGGGACGTTGGACCAGCCCTCCTTGATCGCCATGTCGCCGACGTAGCGTTCGAGGCGGCCGATCGCGACCGGCTCGAGCGACTCACCGACCGTGCACACGCCCTCGCACTGGTTCTCCTGCGGGCAGACCCGCCCGCAGACCGCCGGCAGCAGGTTCGTGTCGGTGATCACGTCGTACGCGCCGCGGAAGTCCTTGTCGGTGATGCGCTTGATGAAGTCGGGGATCGCGATGCCGACCGGGCAGCCGGCCACGCAGGGCTGCTCGGGACACATCAGGCAGCGCTCGGCCTCGAGCAGCGCGTCCTCGATCAGGTAGCCCTGATTCACTTCCTCGAAGTTCCGTGCCCGCACCTCGGGCTCCTGCTCGTGGGCAGGGGTCCGGGCCTGGGGGATCATCCGGATCGTCTTCTTCTTCTGCTTCGGTGCCATCAGTACCCTGCCCCCGACGCGTCAGGACGCGTCGCATGCTGCCACGATCCGCTCGTCAACTCGCCGCGCCGGAGGGGTCGGCCCCCGCCCCCTGCGCCGGGTTGCGCAGCCTGCAGTTCTCGTTGAATCGCTCGTTCGCCTGGCGCTCGGTCGCCTTGTAGCGCTGCAGGCGGAACATCAGGTCGTCGAAATCCACCAGGTGCGCGTCGAAATCCGGCCCGTCCACGCAGGCGAACCTGATCCGGTCGCCGATCTTGACGCGACAGCCGCCACACATGCCCGTGCCGTCCACCATCACCGGGTTCAGGCTGACGATCGTGGGGATCTTGTGGGGTCGGGTCGCCTCGGCGCAGCCCTTCATCATCACCGGCGGGCCGATCGCCACGCACTCGTCGATGTCCGGGTGCTTCTCGATGGCCAGGCGGATGCCTTCGGTGACCATGCCCTTGATCCCGGCCGAGCCGTCGTCGGTGCAGACGATCAGCTCGTCGCAGCAGGCCCGGAACTTGTCCTCCCAGAAGACCAGGTCCCGGTTACGGAAACCGAGCACGCCGATCACGTAGGCCCCGCTCTCCTTGTAGGCCCGGGCCTGCGGGTAGACCGGCGCGACACCCAGGCCGCCGCCGACGCACAGCACCTTTTTCGCCTTGCCGATGTGGCTCGGGATGCCCATCGGGCCCACCAGGCTCTCGATCCGGGTCCCGACCTGGCAGTCCCGCTGCATCTCCCGCGTGGTCTTGCCGACCGCCTGGATCACCAGCGTGACCGTGCCCTTGTCCCGGTCGAAATCCGCGATCGTCAGCGGGATCCGCTCGCCGTGCTCGTGCGGCATCACGATCACGAACTGGCCCGGTCTCGCCGCCTTGGCCAGCATCGGGTGCCGGATCTCGAGCAGGAACGTGACGTCGGAGAAATCCTGCCGCGCGACGATCTCGAAGCCGCTTCCGCCTTTGCTGCTGTTCATGGCTCTACCTGAGTTCGAACGGCATATAGTAGGCCCATTTACCGGGCATCAATCAGGGCTTGTGCGGATTCCGCTCTCGGGGGACTGCGGGTCCCGCTGCCCCGCCGCAGCGCCGGCGCCGGGCCCGGGCAGACCCAGCGCGCGCCCGAGCGCGACGAACCGCTGCTCGCCGTGCAGCGGGTCGAAGGCCGGCGTGACCCGCATGAACGGCAGCGAGCTCGATCGCCGGCCTGCGGCCTGCTCCAGCCAGTCGATCGCCGCCCGCGGCCGGCCCGCGGCACAGGCCGCGCGCGCCAGCGCCCACGGCGGCACCCGCTCCGACTTCGCGGCCCGCTCGAGCCATTCGTATTCCAGCATGGCCGCCGCTGCGTCCCCCCGCAGACCCGCCACCAGCGCGGCATACTCGTGCCACTGTGGGTCGTCGGCCCCTTCCCGTCGCAGGCGCTCGAGCAGCGCGAGGGCCTCCGCATGCTCGCCGGCCAGCGCCAGCGCCCAGCACAGGCGGAACGTGCTCGGGCGATGCTGCGGTGACAGCGCCAGGGCCGCGCGCAGCGCTGCGGCCGCGTCCTCGTAGCGCCGCTGCAATATCAGGTGATCGCCCATGTTCATGTTGATGCCGACGTCCAGTGGATCGACCAGCAGGGCCTGGTCCATCCATGCGCTGGCGTCCGCGAAATGCCCGCGCACGGCGCAGACGTTGGCCAGCGACAGCATCGCCATCGCGTAGCTGGGCAGCAGCGTCAGCGCCCGCCCCAGGTCTGCAGCAGCGCCGTCGAATTCCCGCCTGAAGAAAAAGCGCAGCGCACCGCGCGTCGCGAGCCCGATGGCGAGGTCCGGCTCCAGCGTCAGCGCCCGCTCGAGGTGCTTTTCGCAGTCTTCCAGCAGTTCCTCGACGCCGGCTGCGCCGTAGTGCGCCAGCAGCATCTCCGACTCCGCCAGCGAGGCCCAGCCCGATGCATGGTCCGGCGCGGCCCGGGTGACCGAGGCGAGGATCGATCTCGCCTCCGTGAGGTCGCGGAGCGTGCGCCGGCTCAACAGGTGCCTCGCCTTCAGGTAATCCCGCATCACCGGCGGGGAAAGCGACGGCGCGCTGCCCGGCAGGCGCTCCGTGGCACCGAGCTGCAGCCGGATCGCCGACGCGACGCGTGCCACGATCTCGTTCTGCAGCGACAACAGGTCCTGCAGGTCCCTGACGTAGTCGGCAGCCCAGACGTGCGCGTCGGTACGGGCGTCGATCAGCTGCGCGACCACCTGGATACGGTCCCCCGACTGCAGCACCGAGCCTTCGATCACCCAGTCACTGCCCGTTTTCTCTGCTATCTCGGCCACGCCTGCCGTGCCGCCCTTGAATCGCATCGCCGTGGTCCGCGAAATCACCCGCAGTCCGGTGAACGCGGCGAGTCGCGCGATCAGCAGCTCGGTCAGGCCATCAGCGACGAAGTCCTCCGACGCCGCCGACAGGTTCTGGAACGGCAGCACGATCAGCGACTCGATTCCGGGTCGGGTGGGCGGCGCGACGGTCGCGGTGCCAGCCAGCGGCTCGACCGCGCACTTCAGCCGATAGCCGAGCTTGGGCAGCGTCTCCAGGCACCTCGGTGCCCTGGGGTCGTCGGCCAGCGCCCGCCTCAGCTGGCCGATGCAGCGGGTCAGCACGTCGTCACTGACGAAGCCCCTGGGCCAGACGCTGGCGATGATCTGCTCCCGCGAGCGAGGCTCTGGCGCACCGCGCGCCAGTTCGACCAGCACCGCCATGGCCTTCGGCTCGATTCGCGACTCACCCCGAGGCCCGATGATCCGCCCCTGCCGGGGGTGCACCTCGTGATCGCCGATCCTGAATCCTTCCTCGACTGTCACCGGAACCTGCCCGAACCGCGTCAGATCCGGCGAAAACTAACACCAGCGGACCGTGCTGGGAACGCAGTACGCCGGGCAAGCCTCAGAAAACCATCGGCCCTTCCTCGGGACGGGGAGCGGCCTGCGGGCCGAGCATTGCACCCGCACTTCGCGGCATCGGACCGCGGACCCGTACGACGACAGGAGGGGATCATGACTTCAAGAAACTATCAGAGCGTGCTTGCGGCAACCGCGTGCTGCGTCGCAATGCTGGGGGCCCCGGCCGCGGCGATGGCGGACCCGGGCGGCAGCTGCCAGAAGGTCTTCGCGACCGGCGAGACGATGGTGACCGGGCCTGCATCTTTCGCGGGCATCGCCTACACGAACCTGGGTGACGTCACGGTAGGTGACCTCGGTGACCGGCAGGTCACGGTCGCGCTGCTGGGATCGAAGCCCAACGGCAAGGGGATGCTCGCCACCACCTCGCACACTTTCACCGGGCCCGACGGGACCTTCACGACCACGGACAACGCCCGGCTCGTGGAACTCTCGCCCGGGCTCTACCTGCTCGACACGCAGGCCAGCATCACCGACGGCGGCTGGGGTCACCTGAGCATCGACGGGCTGGTGGACTTCCGGACCGGCTATGCGCGGTGGTTCGCGAAAGGGGAACTCTGCCGCCACTAGCGGCGACGGACCGCGCCGCCAGGGGCGCAAGGCCTCCGCGCCGCTGCGAGGGACCGGCTGACGGACACGGACGTCCTGCGGCGCGCGCCGGCACGCGACCGGACGCCTACTCGCTGCCCCCCTCGACCGGGTTTCCCTCGGCACGCCAGCGAAGCATGCCGCCGGCGAGGTTCGCGACGTCTCCGAAGCCCTGCTTCTGCAGCATCACGACCGCCTGTGCCGACCGGGCGCCGGCCCGGCAGACCGTGACCACGGGCTGCCCCGGATCGAGTTGCGACGTGCGCGCCTTCAGCGCGCCGAGCGGGATCAGCGCCGCGCCCTCGATGTGTCCGAGCGGGCCGGAGAACTCATCCGGCTCGCGCACGTCCACGACCTGCACCCGGTGGCGGATTTCCTCGAGCACGTGCGGCTGGATCTCCCAGAAGCCGCCGAACGTGAAGGTCAGCGGCGCCCAGCCCGGGTCCTCGGCCGCCGCAGCCGCGCCCGACTCCGGCCGGCCGCAGCGCAGGTTCGCCGGAACCGCCACGTCGATCTGCTTCGGATGCGGCAACCCGAGGTTCTGCATGTAGCCAGTGAAGTCCCCGACGGCGACGTCTCCGCCGAGGCGGGGGTTGAAGCGCCGTTCCTCTTCCACGCTGGTTACCGTGAGACCGCGGTAGTCGTGCGCCGGATAGAGCAGGCAGGTCGCGGGGAGGCTGAAGATCCTGTCGTGTACCGAGTGGAACATCGTCGCCGGGTCGCCCTGCTGGAAGTCCGTGCGGCCGCTGCCGCGTATCAGCAGGCAGTCGCCGGTGAAGGCCATGCGCTGGTCGTCGAGCACGAACGTCAGGCAGCCGTCGGTGTGGCCCGGCGTGGCACGAACGTCCAGCCAGCGCCCACCGAACTCGACCCGGTCGCCGTCCTCGAGCAACCGGTCGGCTCCGCTCGCTCCGCTGCGGGCCGCGAGCGCGATGCGGCTGCCGGTGCGCTGCTTGAGCAGCCACGCGCCGGTCACGTGGTCCGCGTGCACGTGAGTCTCCAGCGTCCAGACGAGTTCCAGTCCCAGCTCCTTCACCAGCGCGGCGTCGCGCCGGGCCTGCTCGAACACGGGATCGATCAGCACGGCCTGCCTGCTGCGGGTGTCCGCCAGCAGGTAGGTATAGGTCGAGGACTGTGCGTCGAACAATTGTCTGAAGATCAACATCGAATTCTCCCTGGCGAGTTCATCGCCGGCGCAACGACGCACCGGCGGTTCGCCTCAAGCGAACTGAAGATAGACCCGCTTGTTGTGCCGCCCCTTGTTTTCCACCTTGGCGACGACTACCGCGCCGATCTCCGCTGTCGTGGCGACGTGCGTGCCGCCGCAAGGCTGCAGGTCCACGCCCGGGATCTCGAGCAGGCGTATCCGTCCGACGCCGCGCGGCGGCTGCACGGACATCGTCCGCACGAGTTCGGGCTGGCGGTCGAGCTCCTCGTCGGTGATCCAGCGGGTCCTGACAGCATGGTTCGCCGCCACCAGTGCGCTGACTGCTTCGGTCACGCGGTCCCGGTCGATCTCCTGCTGCGTGTCGAAGTCCAGGCGGCTCTTCGTCGCGGTGATCTGGCCACCCGTGACACCATATCGCAGCACCGAGCCGAGCAGATGCAGGGCCGTGTGCATGCGCATGTGCGCGTAGCGGCGGGTCCAGTCGATGCATGCAGTGACCGCCGTGGACGGCGGCGGGGCCGTGCTGCCGGGCGCAAGCCGGTGCACGATGCTGCCGCCCTCGCCCTTGCGCGTGTCCACGACCTGCCACTCCCGGCCGTCGGCGGCGCGCAGCACGCCGGTGTCACCGGGCTGGCCGCCGCCGGTCGGATAGAACACGGTGCGGTCGAGCACCACGGCGCCGTCATCCGCCCCGGTCACCTGCGCGCTGCACTCGCGCAGGTAGGCGTCGGACTGGAAAAGAGCTTCGGTCGGTTTCATTCGGTCCCCTCCGCAGGACGATCAATGCGGCGTTCCGACCGCGTCCCTCGGGAGGCGGTCCACGCCGTGCGGCGGCGGCTCGGGCCGCGCGACCTCTGGCGAAGCCTCGATGTCGCCTGCGTCCGGCGCGGGTTCCGGCGTCTCGCCCAGGAAGCCGCCGCTCTGGTGAGCCCAGAGCCGGGCATACAGGCCGCCCCGGGCCAGCAGCGTGGAATGGTCTCCCTCTTCGACGATCCGTCCCTGGTCCATCACGACCAGCCGGTCCATCGCGGCGATCGTCGAGAGCCGGTGGGCGATCGCGACCACGGTCTTGCCCTCCATCAGCCGGTACAGACTCCCCTGGATGGCGGCCTCGACCTCGCTGTCGAGCGCGCTGGTTGCCTCGTCGAGCAGCAGGATCGGCGCGTCCTTCAGCATCACGCGCGCGATTGCGATCCGCTGCCGCTGGCCGCCGCTCAGCTTGACGCCGCGCTCGCCGACGTGGGCATCGTAGGCGCGGCGACCGCTCGGGTCGGACAGCGCCTCGATGAAATCGTGCGCCTCGGCCCGGCGCGCGGCGGCGATCATCTGCGCGTCGTCGGCGTCCGGCCGTCCGTAGAGGATGTTGTCGCGCACCGAGCGATGCAGCAGCGAAGTGTCCTGCGTGACCATGCCGATCTGCGCCCGCAGGCTGTCCTGCGTCACGGCAGAGATGTCCTGCCCGTCGATCAGTATCCGGCCGCTCTCGACGTCGTAGAACCGCAGCAGCAGGTTCACGATCGTGCTCTTGCCGGCGCCCGAGCGTCCGACCAGTCCGATCTTCTCGCCCGGCCGGATGTGCAGCGAGAAACCGCTGATCACCGGCCGCTCGCCGCCATAGCCGAAGCTGACGGCGTCGAAGCGGACCTCGCCCCGCGGCACCTCGAGCGCGATCGCGTCCGGCCGGTCCGTCACCGCGCGCGCCCGCGAGAAGATGCCGATGCCGTCCTGCACGGTGCCGATGTTCTCGAACAGCGACGAGAACTCCCACATGATCCAGTGCGCGATGCCGTTCAGGCGCAGCGCCAGCGCGGTCGCAGCGGCCACGGCCCCGACGCCGACCTCGCCGCGGGACCACAGCAGCAGCGTCACGCCGGCCGTGCTCGCGAGCAGCGCCATGCTGAGCAGCTGGTTGGCGATCTCGAAGCCGCTGACGAGCCGCATCTGCGCATACGCGGTCTGCATGAACTCCTGCATCGCCGAACGGGCGAAGTCGGCTTCGCGGCGCGCGTGCGAGAACAGCTTGACGGTCGCGATGTTCGTGTAGGCATCCGTGACGCGACCGGTCATCAGCGAACGGGCATCCGCCTGCGCGGCGCCGACCCGCGCGAGGCGCGGCACGAAGTACGCGAGCGCCACCGAGTACAGCGTCAGCCAGAGCAGGAACGGCACCAGCACCCAGGCGTCGAAGCTGCCGACGACCAGCGACATCGTCACGAAGTAGATGATCACGAACACCAGGATGTCGGCGATGATCAGCCAGGTGTCGCGAACGGCCAGTGCCGTCTGCATCACCTTGGTGGCGATGCGGCCGGCGAACTCGTCCTGGTAGAAGCTCATGCTCTGGCCGAGCATCAGCCGGTGGAAGTTCCAGCGCAGGCGCATCGGGAAGTTGGCCGCCAGCGCCTGGTGCTTAAGCATCGTCTGCAGCGCAACGACCAGCACGCTGCCGGCCAGCACGACGGCCAGCAGCAGCAGGCTTCGCCGGTGCTCGGACCACAGTGCCGCGGGATCGACGGCCGCGAGCCAGTCCACGATGCGCCCCAGCATCGCGAACAGCGCCGCCTCGAACACGCCGATCAGCGCCGTGCAGAGCGTCATGGCCAGCAGGAACGGCCGCATGCCCTCGCTGCAGGCCCACATGAAGCCCGCGAAGCTCCGCGGAGCGGGCGAGGGTTCGCGCTCCGGATAAGGCGACACGAGGCTTTCGAACCAGCGGAACATCGGCGGACTCCGGCGCGCAAGCGAGCGCGCATCGAGCACAGGCGGTGCCCGGCCGCGCGAGCCGGGCCCGGATTCAATCGAAGCGGTGCAGCGCGACCGGCAGTCTACGCAACGGCTTGCCGGTCAGCGCATGCAGCGCGTTCACCACGGCCGGCGCGATCGGTGGCAGCGGCGGCTCGCCTACGCCGCCCATGGCCTCGCCGGATTCAATGATCACCGAATCGATCTTCGTCGGCGAGTCCGCCATGCGCAGGATCGTGTAGCTGTCGTAGTTGCGGTTCACGGCAGCACCTGCGCTGATCTCGACCGCTTCGCCGAGCGCGGCCGACAGGCCCTGCACGATGCCGCCCTCGATCTGCGAGCGCACGCCGTCGGGCAGCACGATCGAGCCGCAGTCGAGTGCGCAGACGACGCGGTGAACCCTGGGCCGGCCTTGCGCCAGCGAGACCTCGGCCACTTCGGCGCAGAGCGAGCCGTAGCTCTCGACGAAGGCCATGCCCCGCGCCCGGCCCTGCGGCAGCGGCTCATCCCAGCCCGCTGCGCGCGCCGCCGTGTCGATCACGTTCAACGCCCGCGCGTCGTGCGCCAGCAGCTCGCGACGCAGCTGGTAGGGATCCCTGCCTGCGGCCCGCGCCACCTCGTCGATGAAACACTCGAGGAAGTAGCCGTTTTGCGTCGCACCCACCGAACGCCAGGGCGCCATCGGCACGGGCTGGTCCACGCGCACCCACTCGACGTGGAACGCGTCGGGCTTGTAGCGGGACTCCCTGATCGTCTGCACCGAGGAACCGTCGAGCTGGCCCTCCGGCAGGCCACGCGCGCCGAAGCTGTTCGCGAGCGAAGGCCCGGCCGTGCGCACGGCCAGTCCCCTGACCCGCCCGTCCGCATCGAGCGCGGCCCGGAGCCGCGCCACCTGCGCCGGGCGGTACCAGCCCTGCCCCAGTTCGTCCTCGCGCTGCCAGAGAAACTTCACCGGCCGCCTGACGGCCCTGGCCGTGACCACCGCGGCCGCGATGCCGTCGGAGCCGAGCCGCCGCCCGAAGCCGCCCCCCAGCATCGTCGTGTGCAGGCGGATCTTCTCCGGCGGCAGTCCTGCGGCCTCGGCAGCCGCGTTCCGGTTGCGGTCCTGGGTCTGTACCGGGGCCCAGATGTGCACCTCTCCGTCGGGCGCGATCTCGACCGTGCAGGTCCAGGGCTCCATCGGCATGTGGCAAAGGTACGGGACCTCGTAGTCGGCCTCGACGACCCGCTCCGCGGCAGCGAATGCAGCCGCGAGGTCACCGTCCGCCCGCGCCTCGATCGGTCGCGCCTCGGCGCCCAGCGCCGCATGCATCGCGCTCGATATTGCGGCTGAATCGAGCCCGTCGTGCGCGGTGGACTTGAAGCGGATCTTCAGCGCATCGGCTCCGCGAATGGCCGCCCAGGTATTCGAGGCGACGACCGCCGCGCCTCCCGGGATCGGAACCACGTCGATGACGCCCGGGATCGCGAGCGCGCTGTCGCGATCGAACGAATCGAGCTCGGCGCCGAAGACCGGGGACAGCCGCGCGCAGGCGTACACCATGCCGGGCCTCTCGACGTCGGACGCGAACACGGGCTCGCCGCGCACCTTGGGCCCGAGATCGATCCGCGGTACATCCCGTCCGGAGTAACGCCATTCGCTGCGGTCACGAAGGCGCGGCGCTTCAGGGGGCACAGCCCCGGCCGCGGCGGCCGCGAACGTGCCGATGCCGGCCCTGCGTCCCGTTGCGGCGTGAACCACCTCGCCGCGCTCGAGCGCGAGCTCGGACACCGGCAGCGCCCACTCGGCCGCGGCCGCGGCCAGCAGCATCTCGCGCGCCTGTGCGGCGGCCTTGTGCAGCGGCTCGAACCAGAAGCGCACGCCCCAGGAACCGCCCGAGCCCATCTGCCCGTTGCGCCTGAACGGCTCCGCAGGCTCGGGCGTCGTGACCCGGACGCGCTCGAGATCGACGCCCAGCTCGTCGGCCACGATCACGGCGTGGCCGGTGTGGGTTCCCTGCCCCATCTCGGTCGTGGGGGAATGCAGCGTCACGGTTCCGTCCGGCGCCACCTCGAGGTACGCCGTCACGAAGACCGGGGCCGACGCCGTCGAATCACCCAGGCCGGGCAGCGGCACGCTGAGCGCCACGGCCAGGCCACCGCTCGACAACATGAATTCCCGTCGCGTGATCATCGCCGGTCCTCCGCTGGGCCGCGCATCAGCTCGGCGGCGCGCAGCACCGCGGCCTCGATCCGCGGGTAGGTTCCGCAGCGGCAGAGGTTGCCGTTCATGCCCGAGCGGACCTCCTCAGGCGTGGGCGACGGGTTGCGCTCCAGCAGCGCGACGGCCTGCATGATCTGGCCGCTCTGGCAGTAGCCGCACTGCGGAACCTGCAGCTCGAGCCAGGCCCGCTGCACGGGATGCTGGCCGCCGAGTCCTTCGATCGTGCGGATCTGCTTGCCGGCCGCACCGGCGACCGTGACCACGCAGGATCGCACCGGCACACCGTCGAGCTGCACGGTGCAGGAGCCGCAGACCGAGATGCCGCAGGAATACTTGGCGCCCTTGAGCCCGAGCAGGTCCCGCAGCACCCAGAGCAACGGCATGTCCGGTTCGGCCTCGACCGCACGCGCACCGCCGTTGACCGTCAGCGTGAATTTCCTCGCCGCGGCAGTCGTCATCAGCCTTCCCTCTGTCGGCGCAGTGTCATCGAGACTCTACTGCCTGCGGTTGGCGCGGGAAAGCCTGCGGCTGACGACCGGTCCGTGCCACGCGCGGCATGCGGGCATGGCGCGCAAGGCCCTCGTTTGACGCTTCCCGCGACCCATGCTCTGATCAGGCGCGGAGGAGCCGTTGATCACCCGCGTCACGCGCATCGTGCTGGTTTCCGCGGCAGCCTGCTGCCTCGGACTGATGAGCTATGCCGCCGACCTCTCGAGCGGCGGGAACTTCCTCTGGGCCGTCGGATTCGGCCTGTGGGTGGTCTCGCCGTTCGTGTTCCTGCTGCACGCGACCCGGAAGTTCCAGCGAAACCCTACCCGGGACGTCCTGCTGCTGCTCGTCAGCCTCGCGACGGCGCTGTTCGCCGCAGTCGTCTACTACGACGCCTTCTTCGTCAGCATGGATGCGCAGTCCGCGCTGGTCTTCATTTTCGTGCCGCTCTGGCAGTGGGTCGGCGCGGCTTCGAGCGTCGCGGCGCTCTACGGCTGGGCCCGGTGGCGACGGCGCGACCGGGCGCCCTGAGCGCATCGAGCGCCTGCTGCGCGTACAGGCCGAGGCTCTCGACCTCCGGCAGCGCCGACCCGTTGGCGGTGAATCCCATGATGACCTTGCCGGCGTAGGACATCAGCGTGACGTTCAGGCCGATGCCGACGATCAGCGTCGAGACCGGGAACAGCGCCTCGAGCCGCGCGCCGTTCAGGTACAGCTGCTGCTCGGGACCGCGCACGTTGGAGATCAGCACGTTGGCCGGGCGCAGGCCGAGAATGTCCGGGCGCGCGATCACCAGCGTCTCCGACATCGCGAACGCCATCACCGCGTAGGCGTAGGCCGCGTCCCGGCCGAGGCCGCGGAGCTGCTGCTTTTCGGTGCGGGTGTTCGCGGAAATCACCTCGAGCCGGCGCGCCGGATCCGCCGCGACCGGTCCGAGCGGCGGCCAGATCGCCGAGACCATCGTCGTCGCCTCTTTCGCGTCGGAGTCGCGCAGCGACACCGGGCAAAGCGCGACCAGCGGATGGTCGGGCCGGCGTCCGCAGTCCGAAAGGTAGCGCTCGAGCGCCGCGTCGAGGATGCACAGCGCCACGTCGTTCAGCGTCGCGCCGTGGGCCCTGGCCACCGCCTTCATCTCGTCGAGACCGAATACCGCGTGACTGATCGCCCGCGAGTTGTAGATCGGCTCGTTCATCGGCGTGGCCGGCGCCGTGAACGCCCGCTTCTGCGTCTTCGAGAAGCCGCGCAGTCCCTCGACGGTGTCCTCGATCAGCCGTACCGAACCACGTCCCACGGACAGGCTGCGCCGCGCCAGGCGACGTGCCTCGCGCTCGAGCAGGTCTCCGAAGCCGTGCGGCACCGGCCTCGGGCGCGCAGGCATGCGCACACCGATCGTCGTGCGGATGCGCCGGTCGCTGGCCGAGCTCGAGAGCGAGCGGCGCAGCACCGCCATGCCGGACTCGCCGTCCACCAGCGCGTGGTGGACCTTGTGATAGACGGCGAAACGACCATCCTCGAGGCCCTCGATCACGTAGATCTTCCAGCCCGGGCGATGCCGCTCGAGCATCGGGGCGTGCAGGTCGGCGATCAGCCGATGGAGCTGCTCGTTCGATCCCGGCGGCGGCAGCGCGAGGTGGATCACGTGATGACGCATGTCCACGGAATCGACCTGCTCCCACTGTGGCATCCCGATCTTCGGGAAGACCGGGATGCGGTTGAACGGCTCGACCGGCCGGGCCCGAAGATAGGCGTCGACGATCTGCTGCACGACGTTCCTGCCGCGCGACCGGGGCGGGCGCAGTATCAGCACCGAGCCGACGTGGCGCGGACTGTCCTGGGTCTCCGTCAGGAAGAACATCAGGTCCAGCATCGGTATTGCGGTTCTGGTCATTTCTCCCCCTCGCGGCAGGCCGGCGGCCTCGTCCGACTCATCTGCCGCTCCCGTCGGGCTATGGAACCTCCACTTGGGCGTCCAGCGCAACCACCCGGCCTCCGGGCGATGGCGTGGCCCGTGCGGATCGCGTATATACCTACCCCGGGGGTCCCGCCCGCGACGCGGGCAAGAAGAACCGGCCCGCTGCTGACGGGCCAAGCATCGACAAGGAGAATGCCGAAGATGAAGACCTGGATTGCGCCGCTGCTGGCGGCCGGCTCGATCGCGATGGCCTGCTATCCGGCGCTGGCCGGTGCCTGCGAATCGGACAAGGACAAGCTGACGGTCGACGTGACG
>CAZKLS010000064.1:0-1143 GCA_964553405.1 uncultured Steroidobacteraceae bacterium | reverse complement strand
GGGCGCGCGGGACGCGAGGCGGCGGATCGCGCGGCGCGGTCCTCGTCGTCGAAGATCAGCTGCACGGCCTCGCGGAACAGCGTGTCGCCGACCGGGTCGCCGGGCCGCTTCCCGGCCCTGGATACCATTTCGATCGCCCCGATCGCGAACCACAGCAGCAGCACCCGGTCGGGATCGACCTCGGCCAGCAGCTCGGGTGCCTGCACCCGCGCCTGGTTGCGCTGCGCCTCGAGCAGCAGGCGCAGCGCCTGCGAACGCTCGTCTACTGAATACCGTCCCCTGGCGCAGAGGGCGCGGTCGGAACGCGACCGCCCGTGGCCCGGCGCCTGCTCGTCGTCCACGCCCGGGACCGGACAAAGGCTGATCTGAGGATCGTCGCTCATGGGCGTACTGTAGGACCCGACCCGCCGCCGATCTTGTCCCCGGCGGTCGAGTTCTTGGCCGTCGCCGGCGGAATTGCGCGCCGGTCCCCGCCTTGCGGGGGAGGCCGGCACCGTGCTTATCATCGCGGGAGCTCTCCCACCGCAGGGTCGGCGCCATGCTCAACGAACCCACCGTGCTGGCCGTGACGCTCACGGCCATGAAGGAGGCCCTCGAGCAGGAAGGCCTGTCGCTCGGGACGCTGGCCGGCCGCGTCGGCATCGACCTCGCCATGCTGGCCCGGCCCGGCGCGCGCTATCCGGCTTCGAAGATCCAGCAGCTGTGGAGGCTCGCGGTCGAGGAGACCGCCGACCCGCTGTTCGGTTTCAAGGTGGGCGCCCGGGTCCGGCCGGCGATGTTCCATGCGCTCGGCCTCGGCATCCTGAGCAGCGCCACGCTGCTCGATGCGCTGCACCGGATCGAGCGCTACGGCTACGTCGTGAGCACCAACGGGCGCATGGTGGTCGCCGAGGAAGCCAGCGTCGTGCGACTCGAGGGGCGTCCGGGTGAACGGATCATCATGCCCACCGCGCAGTCGATCGATGCGATGGCGGTGGCGATCCTGCGCCTGCTGAAGCTCGGTGCCGGCAGCGACGCCATGCCGGTCGCGGTCCGGCTCCCCCACGGCGACCAGGGCCGGCCTGCCGCGTACCGCGAACTCCTCGGCTGCCCGGTCGAGTTCGACGCACCGTCCGCGGCCTTCTCATTCGACGCGCAGGTCGC
>CAZKLS010000063.1:0-15624 GCA_964553405.1 uncultured Steroidobacteraceae bacterium | reverse complement strand
AGATCGGCAACATCGTCGAGCTGATCAACGACATCGCCGAGCAGACCAACATCCTCGCGCTGAACGCGTCGATTCAGGCCTCGATGGCCGGCGAGGCCGGACGGGGCTTCGCCGTGGTCGCCGACGAGGTGCAGCGCCTCGCGGAGCGCGCGGCGAACTCGACCAAGCAGATCGAGGTGCTGGTGCGGACGATCCAGGCGGACACCAACGAGGCCGTCGTGTCGATGGAGCGCACGACGACGGACGTGGTCGGTGGCGCGCTGCTGGCCGAGAACGCCGGCGCCGCGCTCGACGAGATCGAGCAGGTCTCGAACCAGATCGCGAGCCTGGTGCAGAACATCTCGGCCAGTGCGCGGCAGCAGGCGACGACCTCGCAGAGCATCTCGCGGAACATGCAGGTGTTGCGGGAAATCAGCTCCCAGACGGCCGAGAGCACGTCGGCCACGTCCAACGCCATCGGCAAGCTCGCCGAACTGGCCGCGCGGCTGCGCAAGTCCGTGACCGGCTTCCGGCTGCCTGGCGGGACGTCGTCCAGCGTGACCGGCGAGTACCCGTCGCTGAAGCCTGCCGAGCCGACCGCGGAGTCCTCGGACGGACTGCGCCGGATCGGCGGAATGTCGGCTTGAGGACGGACAGGGGACCGGCCGAGTGAGTACCGCAGAAAAATTCGTGCTGGCCACGACCCGGCAGCATCCGAGCCTGCAGGTCGCTGTCCGCGAGATCTCGGCCGAGTTGGCCGAGGCCAGGGCCCGGCTCGAGCACTTCGCCGAGAACACCTCGGACACGGAGGCGCTGGCGAGCTTCGCCGGACACCTGCACGCGGTGCGCGGCGCGTTGCGCGTCGCGGAAGTCTATGGCGGCGCGCTGCTCGCCGAGGAAATGGAGCAGGTCGCCGGCTACCTGCGCGAGCACTGCGGCGAGGGCCGCCTGGACGAGGACGGGCTGGAGGCGCTGGTGCGGGCGATGGAGCAGCTGCCTGCCTACGTCGAGCGAGTGGCCTCGGGTGGTCGCGACGTTCCGATCGCGCTGTTGCCGATGCTGAACGACCTGCGCGCGGCACGCGGGGGAGCGCTGCTGTCCGAAGGCACGCTGCTGATGCTGAACCTGCGCTCGGACGAGCCGGCCCGCACGCCCGCCGAGTCGGAACCGGGCGATACCGCCGAGCTCGCGAGGAAGCTCAGGCCGCGTTTCCAGCTGGCGCTGCTCGGCTGGATCCGCGGCGAGCAGGTCGGGTCGAACCTCGAGGCGCTCGCCGGGATCGCGGCCGAGATCGAGTCGCATGCCGCGACGCAGCCGCTGTTCCAGCTCTGGTGGGTGACCGGCGCCGTGCTCGAGGCCCTCGAGCAGGGCGGGCTCGAGAACAA
Source organism: uncultured Steroidobacteraceae bacterium (assembly GCA_964553405.1). Lineage (GTDB taxonomy): Bacteria > Pseudomonadota > Gammaproteobacteria > Steroidobacterales > Steroidobacteraceae > DATIRA01. Next base: position 14,260 of record CAZKLS010000063.1, on the reverse strand, counting down.
CGTGTCGATCAAGCGGCTGCTCGGCCAGGTCGACCGCGAACTGCGCAGGCTGCAGGAACTCGGCGAGCCGGGTTACTCGGTCCGACCGCCGCTCGAGCTGCTGAACAACCTGCTGTTCTACGTCGCGCGCTCCTCCACCTGCGGGCCGCGGGTCGAGGCCGTGCGCCGCTCGTTCCGGCTGGCGGACATCCTTCCGGCGGACGCGCGCGCCGGCGAGGACGAGGACACGCTGTCCGCGCCGAGCGTCCGGCTGATGAAGACTGTCGCGGCGGCGATCCGCGAGGACCTCACGCGCGTCAAGGACGTGCTGGACATCTTCGTGCGCCAGGGCGGTACCCAGGTGCAGCAGCTCGCGCCCCAGCTCGAGATGCTGCACAAGATCAGCGACACGCTCGGCGTGCTCGGTCTCGGCCAGCTGCGGGACCGCGTGCAGGGCGAGATCGAGACGCTGCAGGCGATCGTCGAGCATCGCGCGGCGCCGGAGGATGGCGCGCTGCTCGGGATCGCCGCCGCGCTGATCGAGGTCGAGGACGGACTCGACGGCCAGCTGCTGCGGCTGATCGTCCGCGACGCCGCACCGGCCGCGACGGAGGAGGGCGAGCCGACCAGCGAGGAATTCCTGCTCGTGCAGGCGGCCGTGCTGCGTGAGTGCGCCGTCAACATGGCGCGCATCAAGGAAGCCGTCGCGCAAGCGCTCAAGGCGCCGGAGGAAGCGCAGGGGCTCGACCAGGTCCCGCAGCTGGTGCGCGGCATCACGGCGGGGCTGCTGATGTTGGGCCGGCAGCGCGCCGTGGAAGTGATGCAGCAGATCGGGCGCGTGCTCGCGACGATCGTCAGGCCGGACGTCGATGCGCTCGAGGCCTCGCGCCTCGACAAGCTGGCCGAGGCCATCGTCGCGGTCGAGTACTACATGGAGCTGCTGCAGGCCGGCCAGCCCGAATCCCAGGAGCTGCTCGACGCAGCCGAGGCGTGCCTCGCCGGCCTCGCGGCTGCCGAGCGCAGGGTCGTGCCGCTGCACGCGCCGGGTGACGGGCAGCAGGCGGCCGCCGAGCCGGAGCCTGCCGTGGCCAGCGTCCAGGCGGCCCCGCCTGCCGCGACGGTCTCGACGGCTGGCGATCCCGAGTTCCTCGAGCTGTTCGTCGAGGAAGCCCGCGAGAATGCCGCGAACCTCGAGGAACTCTTCCCCCGCTGGGAGCAGGATCCGCAGGATGCGAATTCGCTGCGCGACCTGCGGCGGATCTTCCACACGCTGAAGGGCAGCGGCCGCATGGTCGGGGCGCAGCGCGTCGGCGAGTTCTGCTGGTGCATCGAGAGCCTGCTCAACAGGGTGATCAGCGAGACGCTGGCGCGTTCGCCCGAGATCGTCGCGATCACCCGCGAGGCCGTCCAGGCGATTCCGCAGCTCATCGACGAACTCGAACACGGCGCCGAGACGGAGCTGGACCTGGCGAGCCTGATGTCGCGCGCAGACGCGCTGTCCGGCCGCGAGAGCAGCGAGCCGCCTCTGCCTCCGCTGGCCGCGGTCGTGCAGACCCCGCCTGCCGAGGTGCCCGAGGTGGCTGAGGTTGCGCCCGCCGAGCCCGTGGCCGCCGAGGACGGGATGGATCCGGTGCTGCTGGAGATCTTCCGCAAGGAAACCGAGGCGCACATCGCGGTGGTCCGCGAGTTCCTCGCCAGCTGCGAATCCGGCCCGGCGCCATTCCCGGTCAGCGAGGCGCTGTACCGCGCCTGCCACACGCTGAGCGGCATCGCCAAGACTGCGAAGGTCCGGCAGGGCATCAAGGTCGCGGAGCCGATGGAGCGGTACGTCCGCAAGCTCTTCGAGAACGGCCATGGCCTGCCTGCGGAGGGTCTCGTGCTGCTCGGCGACACGCTGCGGGGCCTGGAGTCCGTTTCGCAGAACATGGGCGAGGACACCGGCTTTTTCCCGAATCACGATGCGCTCACGGCCGGCTGGCAGGCGCTGGAGCGGACCCTCGACGCGGAGCTGGCGAGGCTCGAGGAGGCGGCGTCGGTGCCGCAGGCCGTCGAGCAGGAGTTCGACGCGGACATCGCGGCCATCTTCAGCGAGGAGGCCAGCGAGCTGCTCGAGCAGGCGGAAACCGCGCTGACGAGCTGGCGGCAGGATCGGGCGGACACGCGCCAGCTGACCGAACTAAAGCGACTGCTGCACACGGTCAAGGGCGGTGCCCGGATGGCGGGCATTCGTGCGATGGGCGACCTGAGCCACGAGATCGAGTCGTTCCTCGCCTCGCTCGAGTCCGGCCAGATCGAGCCCGTGCCCGAGTGCCTCGAGGTGTTGCAGGCCTCGCTGGACGAGCTGCACCGGATGCGGGAGAAGGCGAGCAGCGGCCAGTGGCTGCAGCCCGCCGCGGCGCTGATCGCGCGGGTCCGTGCGCTGTCGGTGCCGGTCGAGGCGCGCGGCATCGAGGCTCCGTCGACCGGCGCCGCCGAAGAGGCCGCCGAAGAGGCCGCAGCAGCGCAGGCGCCGCTGCCGGCAGCGCCCGCAGCGCAGGAGCCCGCCCCGGTCGAGGTCCCGTCGGAGCCTCTCGAGCCGGTCGAGGAGGAGATGCCCGTCGAGGCGTCCTCCGAGACCGAGGTCGAGGAAATCGAAGCGGTCGAGGAGATCGTCCTGTCGGCGCCGCCGGAGCTGGTGCCGGAGCCTGGCGAGGAACCGTCGCTGGTCGAGCTCATCGCCGAGGAGCCCGAGGCGCCGGTCGCGGAACCGCCGCAGCAGGTCGCGGCCATCGAGCCGCCGAAGGAGCCGGAGTTCCACCCGGTACTGCCGGGACGCGAGCCTGCCGCCCCGGTCGAGCGTCACGAGCTCGCCAGGGTCGATGCGGAGTTGCTCGACGACCTGCTCAACAACGCGGGCGAGGCGAGCATCTTCCGCGCCCGCGTCGAGCAGCAGCTGACCTCGATCGAGTTCAACCTGACGGAACTCGGGCGCACGGTGACGCGCCTGCGCGAGCAGTTGCGCAAGCTCGAGATGGAGACCGAGGCGCAGATACTGTTCCGTCACCAGGAGGACGGCGAGGGCCGCAAGGACTTCGACCCGCTGGAACTCGATCGCTATTCGACGATCCAGCAGCTCTCGCGGGCGCTCGCGGAGTCGGCCAGCGACGTCGCGAGCATCGAGGGACTGCTCGGCAACCTGAACCGGGAAGGGCAGAACCTGCTGCAGCAGCAGGGCCGCGTGATCACCGAGCTGCAGAACGGCCTGATGCGTACGCGGATGGTGCCCTTCCAGCGCCACGTGCAGCGGCTCGGGCGGCTGGTCCGGCAGGCGGCGCAGGAATCGGGCAAGAAAGTAGAGCTCGAGGTCGAGGGCGCGACCGGGGAGCTCGACCGGCAGGTGCTCGAGCGCATGCTGCCGCCGCTCGAGCACATGCTGCGCAACGCCGTGGTCCACGGCATCGAGCCGCCGGCCGACCGCGTGGCACGCGGCAAGCCGGATACGGGCCGGATCCGCGTCGAGCTCAAGCGCGAGGGCGCCGAGGTCGTGGTCACGGTCGAGGACGATGGCGCGGGACTGAACGTCGGCGCGATTCGCGACAAGGCCAGGCGCATGGGCCTGCTGCCGCCGGACAGGGACCTCACCGACGAGGAGGCGCTGCAGCTGGTGCTCGAGCCGGGCTTCAGCACGGCCGACCGGCTCACGCAGCAGGCCGGACGCGGCGTCGGCATGGACGTCGTCTCCACCGAGGTCAAGAAGCTCGGCGGGGCGCTGTTCATCGAGTCCTTCCCCGGTCACGGGGCGCGCTTCGTGGTCCGGCTGCCGTTCACGCTGGCGATCACGCAGTCACTGATCGTGCGCGTGCACGACGAGCTGTACGCGCTGCCGGTCGCGACCGTCGAAGGCGTCGCGCGGCTGCCGAGCTCGGAGATTGCCCGGCATCTCGCCGAGGAGCAGCCGACCTTCGAGTACGGTGGCCAGGCCTATCGCTTCCAGCAGCTCGGCAGCTTCATCGGCAGCCCGCCGTCGCTGCTGCCGGAGGGCGAGGCAGCGGTCCCGGTGATCCTGGTCCGCGCGGGAGAGCACTCCAGCGCGCTGGTGACCGACGAGCTGGTCGGCAGCCGGGAGATCGTGGTCAAGCCGCTGGGCCCGCAGATCTCGAGCATCCGCGGCATCGCCGGCGCGACGATACTCGGCGACGGGCGCATCGTGGTGATCCTCGACATCGGCGCGCTGGTGCGTTCGGAATGGCGCGTGCGCCCGCCGCAGACGGCGGAGCGCGCGGTGCAGGACGACCGCGTGTTCGCGCTGGTGGTGGACGATTCGATCACGGTGCGACGCGTCACGCAGCGGCTGCTGGAGCGCAACGGCATGCGGGTGATCACCGCGAGGGACGGCATGGAGGCGATGTCGCTGCTGCAGGAGCACACGCCCGACGTGATCCTGCTCGACATCGAGATGCCGAGGATGGACGGCTACGAAGTGGCCTCGCAGGTCCGCAACGATGCGCGGCTCGGGGACGTGCCGATCATCATGATCACCTCGAGGGTCGGCGACAAGCACCGGGCGCGCGCCATCGAGCTCGGCGTCGACGACTACCTGGGCAAGCCCTACCAGGAAAGCCAGCTGCTCGACGCGATCGAGCCGCTGGTGCTGGCACGACGCCGGCAGCGGGGCTGACGAGGTTTCGCCGATGAGCGCACCGAAAGCCGAGATCTACTGCCTGCTGGTGCCGATTTCCGAGGAGCGCCTGCTGGTGCCCCGCGGCTGCGTCACCGAGGTGATCAACTACGTCGTGCCGACGCCGATGGAGGGCGCTCCGCCCTGGTACCTCGGCACGATTCCCTGGAACGGCACGCGCCTGCCGCTCGTCTCGTTCGAGGCGGCCTGTGGCCGCAACCTGCCGCGCAGCACCGGGCGCACGCTGATCGTCGTGATGCAGGGCATCACCGGCCTGATGGACGGCGGGCACTTCGCGCTGGTCACGCAGGGATTCCCGCAGCTGGTGCGGGTCAGCCCGGAGGTCCTGCACCTCGACGACTCGCGGGTGTTCGAGGAGCCCTGCCCGGTCACCTGCCAGTTGCGCATGGCCAGCGAGTACCCGCTGATCCCGGACTTCGAGCTTCTCGAGGCGATGATCGCCGAGGAGACCCGCGTCGCCTGACTACTGCAGGTCGCCCCAGAGCGCCTGCAGCACCGCGAGTGCCACGAGCCCCGCCGTCTCGGTGCGCAGCACGCGCGGTCCGAGCCGCACGGGGCGAAAGCCTGCGCGGCCGGCGGCTTCGATCTCCGTATCGTCGAAGCCCCCCTCGGGCCCGATCAGCAGCTCGACCCGCGTCCCCACCGTGGACAGCCCGGCGAGCGACGATGGACCGCTCGGGCTCAGCATCAGCCGCTGTCCCTCACGCCCGGACTGAGCCAGGTAGCCGCGCAGCTCGAGGGGCGGCCGCACCTCGGGCACCCGGCTGCGGCCGCACTGGGCACAGGCAGACGCGACCAGCGTCCGCCAGTGCCGCAGCTTCGCCTCGGCCTGCCGCTGGTCCAGCCGGACGACGCTGCGGGCGGAGAGCACCGGCACGATGCTGCGCACGCCGAGTTCGACCGCTTTCTGCAGCGTCAGGTCCATGCGATCGCCACGCGAGACGGCCTGCACCAGCGTGATCGCGAGCGGCGATTCCGCGAGCCCGGGACGCCGCTCGAGCACCCGTGCCCGCACCGACCGGCCGTCCACCGCGACGATCTCGCAGGTATGGTCCTGGCCGCCACCGTCGAAGGCGACCACGGTCGCGCCGGGACCCAGTCGCAGCACTCGCGCGAGATGATGCGCGGCGCCCGCCGGCAGTTCGAGTTCCATGCCGACCTCGAGCGGCGCCGGCACGTGCACGCGGGTCAGTCGCACGTCGCCTCCAGGATGCCGGCGCGCGCGGTCGCGACCAGCGCGTCGATCTGCCCGGGCTCGATCACGTACGGCGGCATGAAATAGACGACGTTGCCGATCGGGCGCAGCAGCGCCTCGTGCCTCAAGCCGTGACGGTAGACGCGCAGGCCGCGTCGCTGCTGCCACGGGAAGGGTCGCCGGCGGTCGCCGTCTTGTGCCAGCTCCACCGCGGCGATCATGCCCGTGCGCCGTACCTCGGCGACGTGCTGCAGTTCGGCGAGTTCCTCGCAGCGCCGGCCGAGGTGCGCCCCGAGCTCGCGGTTGGCCTCGATCACGCCGTCCGCGGCGAAAATCCCGAGCGTCGCGAGCGCCGCGGCGCAGGCCAGCGGATTGCCCGTGTAGCTGTGCGAGTGCAGGAAGCCTCGCAGGCTCGTGTACTCGTCATAGAACGCCTCGTAGACGTCCTCGCGGGTCAGTACCACCGACAACGGCAGGTACCCGCCGGTGAGCCCCTTCGACAGGCACATGAAGTCCGGCGTGATTCCGGCCTGCTCGCAGGCGAACAGCGTCCCGGTCCGTCCGAAGCCGACCGCAATCTCGTCCGCGATCAGGTGCACGCCGTGCCGGTCGCAGGCTTCCCTGAGCAGGCGCAGGTACTCGGGGTGATACATCCGCATGCCCCCCGCGCACTGCACCAGCGGCTCGACGATGACCGCGCAGACCTCGTCGGCGTGTCGCGCCAGCGTGGATTCCATCTCGGCGAACTTGCGCCGGCTGTGTTCCGCCCAGGTCTCGCCGTCCTCGCGACCATAGCAGTCCGGGCTCGGCACCGTGATCACGTCCATCAGCAGCGGCCGGTAGATCTCGCGATAGAGTTCCACGTGGCCCACCGCCAGCGCGCCGAGCGTCTCGCCGTGGTAGCTGTTCGCGAGCGTGACGAAGCGGCGCTTGCCGCTCCGGCCGCTGTTGCGCCAGTAATGGAAGCTCATCTTCAGCGCGACCTCGATCGCGCTCGAGCCGTTGTCGGCGAAGAAGCAGCGCGCGAGGCCGGACGGCGCGAGCGCGAGCAGTCGCTCGGCCAGCTCGACCGCGGGACGGTGCGTGAAGCCCGCCAGCATCACGTGCTCGAGGCACTCGAGCTGCGCCGCGACGGCGGCGCCGATGCGGGGATTGGCATGGCCGAACAGGTTCACCCACCAGGAGCTGATCGCGTCCAGGTAGCGCCGGCCGTCGTAGTCATAGAGCCAGACACCCTCGCCGCGCTCGATCGGGATCAGCGGCAGCGACTCGTGGTCCTTCATCTGAGTGCAGGGATGCCACACCGCGCGGAGGTCCCGACGTGCGAGCGGGTGGAGTCCGGGAAGCGACTGGTTCACGCGGCTGATTCTAGTGCACCGGCGACCCCGCTTAGGTAGTTGTGCGACTCCACCGGGCGCCGGCGGGGTGGAAACATGGAAGTGCCGGGGACTTCGGGAGGTGTCCGATGAGGCGCAACACAGACATCAGCATGATCCTCGCAGCCGTTGCCGACCCGCAGGGCAAGGGGCAGGTCGCGGCGCCGAAGGCCGTCGAGCTCGCCCACCTGCTGGGCGCCGAGGTCGTCCTGTATCACGCCTGCTACGAGGCTTCGCTGGCCGGCGGGCGGATCCTCGACAGCAAGGGCCTGATGCGCGCGCGGCACGGCCTGGTCGCCGAGCGCAAGGCCGACCTGGACGAGCTCGCCAGCCGGCTGTCCACCGAGACCGTGGCGGTGAGCGCCATCGTCGAGTGGCAGAAGCACATCCCGGAGGCGGTGGTTCGTGCGGCGCTTGGCCTGCACGCGGATCTCGTGGTCGCCGAGCCGCGTTATCGCGGCACGCGTCGCTCCCGCCTCGGGCTTTCGCACACGGACTGGGAACTCGCGCGGCTGTGCCCGATGCCGCTGCTGCTCGCGCGCACGCGCGCTCCCTACGCCAGGCCGCGCCTGCTCGCGGCGGTGGACCCCGGCGGACATGGCGAGCGGGAATCGCAGCTCGACGTCAAGATCGTCGAAGTCGCGGGCCGGCTCGCGGAGGCCGCCTCTGGGTCGGTGCAGGTCGTGCACGCGCTGCACCCCGCTTTCCGGGCGCTCGGCGTTCCGCCCCGGGCGTTGCGTGCCGAGCGCGAGCGCGCCCGCGCACTGCTCAAGCACCTCGCAGCCGGTGCCGGGCTGCGCGCGAGCTCAGTGCGCGTGGTGGAGGGCGACCCCGCGGACGCCCTGCTCGAAGCGGCGACCGCCGACGGCATCGACCTGCTCGTGATGGGCACGTTCGTGCGTGGGCCGCTGCAGCGGGCCTTGTTCGGCAGCACCGCCGAGCGGCTGGTCAACGTGGTCCCCTGCGACGTGCTGATCCTGAAGCCCGACGGCTTCAAGTCCCCGGTGCCGCCGCCGACGCGTCGCTCGAGAGACAAATCCTGACCCGGGCCGGGCCAGGTTTCGCGATTGCGTCCAGGGCGGGTGTGGCGTGCCCCGCGGGCGGCGGGCATGATGGGCTGATGTTCCAGCGAATGGACCCTGCCGCCGCCGGCCGCTCGCTCGAGGTCGATCATGGCCTCGTCCGCGGCGCGAGGCAGCTGCCGTCGCCGAACTGCGATGCGCGACCCGCCGGCGCCGGCGTCGAGTTGCTGGTCGTGCACGGCATCAGCCTTCCGCCCGGGGAGTTCGGCGGGCCCTGGATCGACGCGCTGTTCACCAACCGCCTGCCGCCGCAGGCCCATCCGTTCTTCGAGGAGCTGGCCGGGCTGCGGGTGTCGTCGCACCTGCTGGTGCGACGCGACGGCGAGCTCGTGCAGTACGTGCCATTCGACCGGCGCGCCTGGCATGCGGGCCGCTCCGAATGGCGAGGCCGGCCGCAATGCAACGATTTCTCGATCGGCATCGAGCTCGAGGGAACGGATGCGCAGCCTTACGAGCCGGTGCAGTACCGGGTGCTGGCCCGGCTGATCGCGGATCTCTGCCGCAGGTACCCGCTGCTGTCCGAGGAGCGAGTGGTCGGGCACAGCGACATCGCGCCGGGCCGCAAGAGTGACCCCGGGATCGCCTTCGACTGGCCGCTGCTGCGGTCGCGGGTCCGCTACGAACTCGAGGTGGCGACGCGGTGAGCGTGCTGGCTCTCGTGCTGGCCCTGGTGCTGGAGCGCTTGCTGACCGGCCTGCTGCACCTGCGCGATGCGCGCTGGCTGGACGGCTATTTCGACTGGGCTGCCCGGGTATTCGGCCGCTGGCCCGGGCACTGGCGGCAACTCGCAGCGCTGTCAGTAGTCGTGCTGCCCGTGCTCCCGGTCGGCGTCGTCTCGCTGCTGCTCGGTTCGCATCTGCTCGGCCTGCCGCAGCTGCTGTTCGCAGTGGCTGTCCTGTTGATCTCCTTCGGCCCCCGCGACCTGAAGGAGGAGGTGGACGACTACGTCGCGGCGCTTGCAAGCGGAGATCCGGGCGAGTCGGCACGCCGCGCGACCGAGTTGCTCGAGCACGACGCGAGCGGGCGCGGCGCCGGGCTGCGCGATGCGCTCGAGGACGCGATCTTCGTCCAGGCGAACAACCGGATCTTCGGGGTGATCTTCTGGTTCATGCTGCTCGGCCCGGCCGGCGCGTGGCTGTTCCGCGTCAGCGACCTGATGCGCCGCCGCGGAGCATTCGAGGCGTCCAGGCATGGCGGGACGATCCCGGAGGGCTCGTTCGAGGCCGCGTTGCGCGGACTGCACGGCGTGCTCGCCTGGTTGCCCGCCCGGTTCACCGCGCTTTCATACGCCGTGGCCGGCAGCTTCGAGGACGCTTTCGGCAACTGGAAGGGGGCCGTGGACCAGGCGAGCGCCACGGTGCTCGAGCGCAGCGAGGACCTGCTCGCCCGCGTCGGGCGCGGCTCGCTGGCGCCGAGCCTGGAGGGCGTCGCAGCAGGCGACCTGGACCTGGCGACGGCGCGCGGCGCGTGGCGCATCGTGCAGCGGGCACTGTGGATCTGGCTGGCGGTCATCGCGCTGCTGGTGCTGGCCGGCAACGCGGCGTGAGCCGCTGGCTGTTGCTGCTGCTCGCGCTGCTGGGCGCGGCTGCGCCCGCTCAGGAGCGGCCGCTGCGCATCGTGAGCCTCGCGCCACATCTCACCGAGCTCGTGTTCGCCGCAGGGGCTGGCGAGACGCTGGTCGGGACGGTGGCCTACAGCGACTACCCGGCGCAGGCGCTCGACATCGAGCGGATCGGCGACGCCTGGCGCGTGGACCTGGAGCGCCTGGTCGCGCTGCAGCCGGACCTGGTGCTCGCCTGGCCGTCGGGAACTCCCGAGCAGACGCTGCAGCGCCTGGACGCGAGCGGGCTCGAGGTCGTGCTGCTGCCGACCGACAGGCTGGCGGACGTGGCTGCGGCGCTGCGCCGGATCGGCGAGCTGACCGGGCGAGCTGCCGAGGCCGGTGCGGCCGCGAGCCGTTTCGAGGCCGGGGTGGACGCGCTGCGCGAGCGGCATGCGGCCGATCCTGTCGTCAGCGTGTTCGTGCAGCTCGACGACCAGCCCCTCTACACGATCAACGGGCGCCACCTGATCAGCGAGGTCGTGGAGCTCTGCGGCGGGCGCAATGTGTTCGGCGAGCTGCCGCAGCTGGCGCCCGCCGTGTCGCTGGAGTCCGTGCTGGCGCGCGACCCGCAGGTCATCCTGACGACCGACGACACGATCGCGGACCCGCGCCGGGCGTGGTCCAGATGGCAGGGCATGCGGGCGGTCAGGGCCGGGACGATTTACGCGGTGCCCGCCGACACGGTCTCGCGCGCGACTCCGAGGCTGATCGAGGGGATCGCCGCGGTGTGCGAGGCGCTCGCTGCGGCCCGGGTCGCCTATCGCTGAGCGCCCGCGGGCCTCGCCGGCTCACTTCCTCCGGTCGTGGCGCCAGAGCACTTCCGAGCCGTGCTCGTGCCGTGCCAGGACCCGCGCCAGCACGAACAGCAGGTCCGACAGCCGGTTCAGGTACTTCGGAACTTCGGCAGCGACGTTCTCGGACCGTGCCAGCGACCAGACGCGCCGCTCGGCCCGCCGCGTGATGGTGCGTGCGACGTGGCAGGCGGCCGCTGCGGGGCCGCCGCCGGGCAGGATGAAGTCCTTCAGCGGCGGCAGGTGCTCGTTGAACTGATCGAGCGTCTGCTCCAGGCGCTCCACGTCGCGCTCGGTGATCGCGCGGTGCCCCGGGACGCTCAGTTCCCCGCCGAGATCGAACAGCTCGTGCTGCACGTTGGTCAGGCACTCGGCGACGGCCTCGGGCAAGCCGGGAATGGCCAGCAGCACGCCGATCGCGCTGTTCGCTTCGTCCACGGTCCCGTAGGCCTCCACGCGCAGGTGCTCCTTCTGCACCCGCGTGCCGTCTCCGAGCCCGGTGCTGCCGTCGTCACCGGTCCGCGTGTAGATCTTCGTCAGTCGGTGACCCATGCCAGTTCCCCTGCCGCGGGCTGCCCGCGCATCTCCAGCGAATGTGGTTGCCGCGCAGGCTGCAGCGAATCGCTTCGCCCGGCGAGGCCGGCGGGACGCGCGCCGCCGACCGGCGTGTACCGGAACGACAGATACAGGCCGCGACCCGGCGTATTGTAGGTGTGGGCCAGCTCGTAGTCCTCGTCCAGCAGGTTCTCGATGCGCCCTGAAAGCTCGAGCCGCGGGCCGATGCGCCAGGTCGCGTTCAGGTTGGCGAGCACGTAGCCGTCGAGCGTGACGGCCTGCGGAAACCCGAAGTCCTTGCGGCTGCCCGTCGCGAGCAGGTCGAGGCCGAGATCCACGGGACCTAAGCTTCGGACCGCGCTCAGCGTCAGGCTCTCGCGTGCCCGTCGGAACAGATCCTCGCCCGTCTCGAGGTTCTCGGGATCCTGCAGCACCGCCTCGACGGCCAGCCCCCAATCGCCCTGGCGGTACTCGTAGCTGGCTTCGATACCGCGGATACGCGCCTCGGCGACGTTGCGATTCTGGCCGAGGAACGGGTCGTAGGACAGCGTGACGAATTCGATCAGGTCGCGGATTTCGTTCTCGAAGGCCGCGACCCGGAATGCATGCCGCTCTCCGCCGCGAACTCGCAGGCCGGCTTCCAGGCTGCGCGAGCGCTCGGGCTCGAGGTCCGGGTTGCCGCCGTACCCGTAGCGGTCGGTCGCATCCGGCGCGCGGAATCCGGTGCCGGCGAGCGCGTAGAGCGTCAGCCGTTCGCTCCAGGCATAGCCGTACTCCAGGTTCCAGGTGACGGCGCTGCCGGCCGTCTCGTGCCCCGTGTAGCCGAGGGCCAGCAGGCCGTGGTGCCGGGCCGACGAGATGCGGTCCTGCAGGAACAGGTTGACCGTGTCCGTTTCGACCCGCAGCCGCTCGCCGAGCGACTCGCTCGCGGCGTTCTCGCGGGTCAGCAGCAGTCCGGCGCTGACCGCATGCCGGCCGCCGGCCGGACCGTCCACCTGCAGGTCCAGGCTGTCGCGGCGCGTGCGCAGGAAATCGTCCGACTGGTTCTGCTCGATCTGGTCGTCCATGTGGCTGAAGCGCAGCGCGACCTGCGAACCTGCCGCAGGCCAGCGCAGCTCCGCGGCGGCGGTGGAGGTTTCGAAGTCCTGGTCGACCGGTGTCAGGAAGAAGTCGGAGTACTCGGTCGTGCCCTGGGCGCGCCAGTAGCGGAGCGCGAAGCCGGCGGAGCCGATCTCGCCGCGAAGCTGGGCGCTCGCGTTCAGGTTTTCGAATCCGCGCTCGGTGTCGTCGAAGCTGCGCGTCGGGAAGCCGTCGCTGTCGAGCCAGGAGAGCCCGAAGTCGAAGTCCGTCGCGCCGGCCTCGAGGCCGCCGGCGAGCGTGGCCTTGCGCGTGTCGTAGTCGCCGTAACCCAGCTCCGCGGTCCAGCCGTTCCTCGCGCCGCGGCGAGTGATCACGTTGATCACGCCGCCGATCGCGTCGCTGCCATACAGCGCCGAGCGCGGTCCCTTGACGATCTCGATGCGTTCGATCAGGTCGGGAGAAATGTTCTGCAGCGCTGCGAGGCCGATCGTGCCCGGGTTGATGCGTATGCCGTCGACCAGCACCAGCGTGTGATTGCTGTCGGCGCCGCGCAGGAAGACCGCAGTCGTCTGGCCGGGCCCGCCGTTGCGTCCGAGTTCGATGCCGGCATGGAAGCGCAGCAGCTCGGCCACGTCGTTCGAGGTCGCACGCTCGATCGTCGCCCGGTCGATCAGCACGACCGGCGCGAGCACCTCGTCGAGCGGCTCGGGAATGCGCGTCGCGGTGACGACGATACGCTCCTCGGTCGAAGCGTCCCCGGCGGCATGCGCCACAGCCTGCGCCAGCGCCAGCAACGGCCCCGCTAGCCACAGCGAAAAAATCGACACGCTACGCAACAGACACCCCCGTGCGCACCCGCAAGGTCTGGGCCGACCTGAATGGTGCAGGCGGAACGGGGCTCTCGAGCGCGCCGGGTCCCGCCGCCTGCCCACCGCAGCTTCGGCAACGATCCGACAGGCCGGTCTCCGGGCTTTCGAGCGGGCCGTGGGGCCCCGCCCGCATCGCCTTCCCGCGCCGTGCGCAGTGGCTGCCGGATCTTCTCCGGCCGATGCGAGCTCGACTCGACTACCGTTGCGGGGGCAGCGCCGGCTTCGGACCGGCTTCCCGTTCTCCCGGGCATGGGCCGGGATCACCTGACGGTGGCCGCACGGTAGGCAAGCCGCCGCTGGCTGTCAAGGCGGCGCGCGGCGGCGTGCATGCGGGCGCGGGATCATGGAAGATGCGGGTCCCATCGGCTCCCAGCCAGCGAGTGACATGGCGCATTCACCGTACCTCGCCGCCGCACTGGAAGCGGCTCGCGCCGCCGAGGACCTGATCCGGCGCTATTACCAGCGCAACGTCCAGGTGACGCTGAAGGCGGACAAGTCGCCGGTCACGCAGGCCGACGTCGAGGCCGAGAAGGCGATCCGGGCCGTACTGGCCCGGCACTTCCCGGACCATGGCTTCTACGGCGAGGAAACCGGCTCCAGTGCGCTGGACGCGGAATTTCTCTGGCTGGTCGATCCGATCGACGGCACCAAGGCGTTCGTGCGCGAGTACCCGATGTTCTCGACGCAGATCGCGCTGATGCATCGCGGCCGGCTCATCGTCGGCGTGTCCTCGGCGCCGGTGTACGGCGAACTCGCCTGCGCGGAGGCCGGTGTCGGCGCCTGGCTGAACGATCAGCCGATACGCGTGAGCAGCATCGACACGATCGAGCAGGCGGCGTTGTCGACCGGCAACCTGAAGACGCTCGCGGCGGGTCCGCGCTGGCCGGCGCTGGGCCGCGTCGTCGCGCGGCTCAACCGGATCAGGGGCTACGGTGATTTCCTGCACTATCACCTGCTCGCCGCCGGCAAGATCGACGCGGTCGTCGAGTCCGACGTCAACATCCTCGACATCGCCGCCTGCGCGGTGATCGTCGAGGCCGCCGGCGGCCGCT
>CAZKLS010000062.1:0-16134 GCA_964553405.1 uncultured Steroidobacteraceae bacterium | reverse complement strand
CCGACTCGGCGTCGAGGTGGTTGGTCGGCTCGTCGAGCAGCAGCATGTCCGGCTTCGACAGCAGCAGGCGGCACAGCGCGACCCGGCGCCGCTCACCGCCGGAGATCTTCGTCACGTCGGCGTCCCAGGGCGGCAGGCGCAGCGCGTCAGCGGCAACCTCGAGCGTGCGTTCGAGGTTGTGACCGTCGGTCGCCTGGATCAGCGCCTCGAGCCGGGCCTGTTCCGCGGCGATCTTGTCGAAGTCGGCATCGGGCTCGGCATAGGCGGCGTACACCGCGTCGAGGCCTGCCAGCGCGTCCTTGATGTGCTGGACGGCTTCCTCGACGTTGCCGCGGACGTCCTTCGTCTCGTCGAGTTGCGGCTCCTGGGGCAGGAAGCCGATCTTGATGCCCGGCTGCGGGCGCGCCTCGCCCTCGAACTCGCGGTCCACGCCCGCCATGATCCGCAGCAGCGTGGACTTGCCCGATCCGTTGAGGCCGAGCACGCCGATCTTCGCGCCCGGAAAGAAGCTGAGTGAAATGTCGCGGAGTATCGTCCGCTTCGGGGGGATGACCTTCCCGACGCGGTTCATTGTGTAGATGAACTGGGCCATGCCTGCTCGGTGGAGCTCCGTTGCCGGATGATTGAGAGGGGGGCGGATTATCGGCCAAGCCCGCTGCCGGCGCCACGCTCGGCCATGGCGCGCCCGGAGCACGCACCGCAGCCGGCCCGGCCGCGGGCCGGGAAGGGGCGGTGCCCGCCGGGCGTTTGCGGCGCGGCCGGCCGGGCGCATCGGCTACAATCACGGATTGCCGACAGTGGAGTGGACATGTTTCCCGCCAGCATGAGGATTGCCGGGTTCGACCCCGAGCTCGCCGCCGCCATCGACCATGAGCGGCGCCGGCAGGAGGATCACATCGAGCTGATCGCCTCGGAGAACTACGCGAGCCCGCGCGTGCTCGAGGCGCAGGGTTCGGTGCTGACCAACAAGTACGCCGAGGGCTATCCGGGCAAGCGCTACTACGGGGGTTGCGAGTACGTGGACATCGCCGAGCAGCTGGCGATAGACCGCGCCAAACAGTTGTTCGGCGCGGATTACGCGAACGCGCAGCCGCACTCGGGCTCGCAGGCCAACGCCGCCGCCTACCTGGCGTTGCTCTCGCCGGGCGACACCATCCTCGGCATGAGCCTCGACCACGGCGGGCACCTGACGCACGGCGCCAAGGTCAACTTCTCGGGCAAGATCTTCAACGCGGTGCAGTACGGCCTCGACCCCGCCACCGGCGAGATCGACTACGCGCAGGTCGAGCGCCTGGCAGCCGAGCATCGGCCGAAGCTCGTGATCGCCGGCTTCTCGGCCTATTCGAGGATCGTGGACTGGGCCCGGTTCCGTGCGATCGCCGACGGAGTCGGCGCCTACCTGCTCGTCGACATGGCGCACGTCGCGGGCCTGGTGGCGGCCGGCGTCTACCCGAGCCCGATCGCCCACGCGGACGTGGTGACGACCACCACGCACAAGACGCTGCGCGGCCCGCGCGGCGGCCTGATCCTCGCGAGGGCCAACGAGGCGATCACCAAGAAGCTCAACTCGCTGATCTTCCCCGGAACCCAGGGCGGGCCGCTGATGCACGTGATCGCCGCCAAGGCGGTCGCGCTGCTCGAGGCGATGCAGCCCGAGTTCGTCGAGTACCAGAAGCAGGTCGTCGCCAATGCGCGGGCGATGCTGCGCGTGATGCAGCAGCGCGGCTACAGGATCGTGTCGGGCGGAACCGACAACCACCTGTTCCTGGTCGACCTGATCGAGAAGGGCATCACCGGCAAGGACGCAGACGCTGCGCTCGGCCGCGCGCACATCACCGTCAACAAGAACACGGTGCCGAACGACCCGCGCTCGCCGTTCGTGACCAGCGGGCTGCGCATCGGCACGCCGGCCGTGACGACGCGCGGCTTCCGCGAGGCCGAGGTGGAGCTGCTGGCGGGCTGGATGGCCGACGTGCTGGACGACCTCGGCGACGAGGCCGTGCTCGAGCGGACCAGGCAGTCGGTGCTGGAGCTCTGCCGGCGGTTCCCGGTATACGGCTGAGCCGCCCGAGCAGGCTGGAGGGCGGCGATGCACTGCCCGTTCTGCACGCACCAGGAAACGAAAGTCATCGATTCGCGCCTCGCGGCCGAGGGGCAGCAGGTGCGCCGCAGGCGCGAGTGCCTGCACTGCGGCGAGCGCTTTACCACCTTCGAGTCGGCGGAACTGTTGATGCCGCGCGTCGTCAAGAGCGACGCGATGCGCGAGCCCTTCGACGAGGCGAAGCTGCGGGCCGGGATGCTGCGGGCGCTGGAGAAGCGGCCGGTTTCCAGCGACGCGGTCGATGCCGCGGTCAACCATGTCTGCCACAGGCTGCGCACGCTCGGCGAGCGCGAAGTGCCCTCGCGCCTGATCGGCGAACTGGTCATGGACGAGCTGCACCAACTCGACGAGGTCGCCTACGTGCGGTTCGCGTCCGTTTACCGCAGCTTCCAGGACGTCGAGGCGTTCCGCGAGGAGATCGAGCGCCTGCGCAGCCGCCGTCCCCGCTCCGTCGAGGACCTGCAGCTCGCACTGTGGGGTTCGAACGCGCCGGACGACGAACCGCGATGAGCGCATTCTCGGCCGAGGACCACGCCAGCATGGCGCGGGCGCTGCAGCTGGCGGCAAGCGGACTGTACTCGACGCCGCCCAACCCGAGCGTGGGATGCGTGGTCGTCAGGGACGGGCAGGTGCGGGGCGAGGGTTTCCACCGGCGAACGGGCGAAGCGCATGCCGAGGTGATCGCGCTCCGGCAGGCCGGCACCGAGGCACGCGGCAGCACGGCCTACGTCAGCCTCGAGCCATGCGCGCACCACGGGCGCACGCCGCCCTGTGCAGAGGCACTGATCGCGGCCGGCGTCGCCAGGGTCGTCGCGGCAACGGGCGACCCGAACCCGAGCGTGAATGGCGGCGGGCTCGCGAGGCTCGCTGCCGCCGGCGTCGAGGTGCAGTGCGGCCTGCTCGAACCCGCGGCGGTCGAGCTCAATCGCGGTTTCCTGAGCCGGATGCGCCGGGGCCGACCGTGGGTCACGCTGAAGACCGCCGCCAGCCTCGACGGCCGCACCGCGCTCGCGAGCGGGGCGAGCCGCTGGATCACCGGGCCCGCGGCGCGGGCCGACGTGCAGCGCATGCGCGCGCGCTCCAGCGCGATCCTGACCGGAGCCGGGACCGTCTGTGCGGACGACCCGGAGCTCACCGTGCGTGACGAATCGCTCGCGACGCTCGGCCGCCGGCCGCTCAGGGTCGTCGTGGACCGCGGACTGCGGATCCCCTGCGGCTCGAAGGTGTTGCAGGGTCCTGCGCCGACGCTGGTGTTCACCGCCGAGGCGAGTCGCGTGGACGCGAGCCTTGAAGCGAACACGGACGTTCAATTCGAGGCGCTGCCGGAAGGCGACGGCGGCCTCGATCTCGGCGCGGCACTCGCGAGGCTCGCCGCGCTCGAGTGCAACGAGGTGCTCGTCGAGGCGGGTCCCACGCTGGCCGGCAGCCTGCTGCGGCAGGGGCTGGTCGACGAGTGGGTGCTGTACCTCGCGGCCACCGTGCTCGGCGATACGGCCCGTCCGCTGGCCACGCTGCCGCAGCTGCAGGACATGACCGAGCGCTGGCGCTTCCAGTGGCGCGACGTGCGGCAGGTGGGTGAGGATCTTCGGCTGACGCTCAGGCCGCAACGGGGAGGGCAGGACTGATGTTCACGGGAATCGTTCAATCAGTGGGCCTGATCCGGGCCATCGAGCCGAAGGCGGGCGACGTTGCGATCGACGTGCAGACCCCGTCCATGTCGCTCGAGTCCGTGACCGCCGGCGACAGCATCGCCGTGAACGGCGTGTGCCTGACCGTGACCAGCATGGATGCCGGCTCGTTCCGGGCCGACGTCTCCCGCGAGACACTGGCGATGACGACGCTGGGCCGCTGGGAACCCGGTACCCGGGTGAACCTGGAGAAGGCGCTGCTGGCTGGCCAGCCGCTCGGCGGACACTACGTGACCGGCCACGTCGACGGCGTCGGTCGGGTCGTCGGCCGCCGGGACGACGCGCGCTCGGTCCGCGTCGAGTTCGAGGTGCCTGCGCCGCTCGCAAAATACGTGGCGCGCAAGGGCTCGGTCTGCGTCGACGGCGTCAGCCTGACGGTCAACGGCGTCCTGGGGTCGCGCTTCGACGTCAACCTGGTGCCGCACACGCTCGATGTCACGATCCTCGGCGATTACCAGCCGGGCACCGCGGTCAACATCGAGGTCGACATCATCGCGAGGTACCTGGAGCGTCTCGGCGCGCCTGACTAGACGCGGGCCCTGCTAAACTGTCGCCGCGCGGCGCTCGTAGATGCCTGGACAAGAATAAAAACGATAAGAAACATTTATTTATAGACGTTATTGCATGAGCAATCTTAATTCGATCGACGAGATCCTCGATGAGCTTCGTCGGGGTCGCATGGTCGTCATGATGGATGACGAGCAGCGCGAGAACGAAGGCGACCTGATCATGGCGGCCGAGCACGTGCGTCCCGAGGACATCAACTTCATGGCCCGCTACGGCCGCGGCCTGATCTGCCTGACGCTGACCCGGGACCGCTGCCGGCAGCTGCGGCTGCCGCTGATGGTCACCGAGACGGACCTCGACCATCGCACGAACTTCACCGTGTCGATCGAGGCGGCGGAGGGCGTGACGACCGGCATCTCGGCGCACGACCGGGCGCAGACGATACGAGCCGCCGTCGCGCGCGAGGCGCGCCCGGAGGACCTGCGCCAGCCCGGGCACATCTTCCCGCTGATGGCGCAGCCCGGAGGCGTGCTCACGCGCGCCGGTCACACGGAGGCGGGTTGCGACCTGGTGCGGCTGGCGGGCCTGGAGCCGGCGGCGGTGATCGTCGAGATCCTCAACGAGGACGGGACGATGGCGCGGCGGCGGGACCTGGAGCGCTTCTCCCGCGAGCACGGGCTGAAGATCGGGACGATCGCCGACCTGATTCGTTACCGGCTCGAGAAGGAGCGCTCGGTCGAGCGGGTCGCCGAGCAGTCCGTCACGACCGACTTCGGTCCCTTCGAGCTGCTGTGCTACGAGGATCACGTGCACAGCAGCGTGCACCTCGCGCTGGTGCGGGGTGACCTCGCGGGCGACGCGGCGCCGCTGGTCCGCGTGCATCTCGTCGAAACGCTGCGCGACGTGGTCGGCAGGCACGACGCGAGCGGCGGCTGGACGCTGCGCAACGCGTTGCAGCGCATCGCGCAGGAGCCGTCCGGCGTGATCGTGCTGCTGCGGCCGCACGAGACGCCGCGGGACATCGTCGAGGGGATCACCGGAACGCTCGGCCACGAGCCGCTGCCGCGCCACATCGGGGCCCGGGTCCTGCGGACCTACGGCATCGGCGCGCAGATACTGCGCGACCTCGGCATCTCCCGGATGCGGGTGCTGAGCGCGCCGATACAGATGCACGGCCTGTCCGCCTTCGGCCTCGAAGTGGTCGAATACGTGGACGAATCCACCTGAGGTCTCAACTGATGGACAACATTCGCAGCCTCGGAGGCGACCTGCTGGTGCGCGATCTGCGCATCGCCATCGTCGCCGCCCGCTTCAACGAGACGATCGTCGAGGACCTGATCCGCGGCGCCGTCGACGCGCTGCTCCGGCACGGGGCGAGCGAGAAGCAGATCGAGATCGTGCGGGTGCCGGGCGCGTTCGACCTGCCGTTCGCGGTGCGCAAGGTCGCGGCGAGCCGGCGTCCGGACGCGATCGTCGCGCTCGGCGCGGTGATCCGCGGCGCGACCCCGCACTTCGATCACGTGGCCGGACAGTGCGCGGCCGGACTGGCGCGGGCCTCTGAGGATACGGGCGTGCCGGTCGCCTTCGGCGTGCTGACGACCGAGACGATCGAGCAGGCCGTCGAGCGTTCGGGCACCAAGGCCGGCAACAAGGGGGCGGATGCGGCGCTCTGCGCCGTGGAGATGGCCAACCTGCTGAAGCGCCTGGAAGCCTGAGGCATGGCCGGTCGACGCGACTCAGCCGGGCGCACCCGCAGCGTGTCGCGGAAGCTCGCGATGCAGGCGCTTTACCAGCACCAGCTGACCGGCCAGGGCCTGGCGGAGCTGCGTAACCAGTATGCGGCCGGGCAGGAGTTCGCCTCGGCCGACCCGGACTACTTCCAGGAGCTGCTCGGCGGCGTGCTCGAGGAGATCGGCGGGCTCGACGACGCGCTCGCGCAGCTGCTGGACCGGCCTGTGCAGCAGCTCGACCCGGTCGAGCATGCCGTGCTGCTGATCGGGCTGTTCGAGCTGAAGAGTCGCCCGGAGATCCCGTACCGGGTCGTCATCAACGAGGGGGTCGAGCTCACCAAGCGCTTCGGTGCCACCGACGGGCACAAGTTCGTCAACGCGGTGCTCGACCGGGCGGCGCGCAGCACCCGTGCGCTCGAGCAGGCCGCGGCGAAGTCCGCGCCGTCTTCGCACGATTGAGCGGAGTCTCCGTGGCGCTCGGCGAATTCGACCTGATCGAGCGGTACTTCAGCCGCCCGGGCCCGGCGCAGGGCGTGCTGCTCGGGGTCGGCGACGACGCCGCGCTGCTGGAGCTGCCGCCGGGGCAGTGCCTGGTGGCCGCGACCGATACGCTGGTCGAGGGCCGCCATTTCCTCAGCGGGGCTCCGCCGGAGTCGATCGGTCACCAGTGTCTCGCGGTCAACCTGAGCGACCTGGCGGCGATGGGCGCCGACCCCGCCTGGGCGTTGCTGTCGCTGTGCATGCCGGAGGCCCGCGAGGACTGGCTCGAGCGTTTCGCGACCGGACTGCTCGCGCTGGCGGATCGCCACGGCGTCGCGTTGGTCGGCGGCGATACGGTGCGCGGACCGCTGGTGCTCGGCGTGACTGCGCTCGGGGTCGTGCCGCCGGGCGAGGCACTGCGGCGCTCGGGCGCGCGGCCGGGGGACGAGCTGTTCGTTTCGGGGTGGCCCGGCGAGTCGGCGGCCGGACTCGAGCTGCTGCAGCACGGCGCGGGTTCGACCGACGACCCGCTGGTACGCCGCTTCCTGTTTCCCGAGCCACGCCTCGCGCTCGGTCGCGTGCTGCGCGGCCTGGCCAGCTCGGCGATGGACGTCTCGGACGGCCTGCTCGGCGACCTGGAGAAGCTCTGTCGGGCCAGTGCCGTGTCGGCGACGCTCGAGCTCGACCAGTTGCCCGTCTCGCCGGCGCTCGCTGCACGCTTCCCGCCGGAGCGGATCGAGCAGTTCGTGCTGCACGGCGGCGACGACTACGAGTTGCTGTTCACGCTGCCGCCCGGCGCCCGGTCGGCGGCGCAGTTGCAGCGGCTCCGGGGAGCCTGCGGCGTGCACCGGATCGGCCGCATCGGCGACGGGCGTGGCGTCCGCTGCCTGCGCGACGGTCGCAGCGTCGGCATGCCGAAGAGCGGCTATGACCACTTCGCCTGAGGAAGACCGCGCCCTGCGCAGGCCGACGCCTAAGCACCTCGCCGAGCCGGTGCACCTGCTGGCGCTCGGCTTCGGCTCGGGCCTCGCGCCGTTCGCGCCCGGGACCTTCGGATCGCTGGTCGGGCTCGCGATCGCGCTGGCCGTCGCGCCGCTCGGCGCCCTGGCGCTGGCCGCGCTGACGCTGGCGGTGACCGTCGCGGGGTTCTGGATCTGCGGCGAGAGCGCGCGGCGGCTCGGCGTGCACGATCACCCGGCGATCGTCTGGGACGAGGTGGCGGGGATGATGATCACGATGCTCGCCGTGCCACCGCAGTGGTGGGGCGCGCCGCTCGCGTTCGTGCTGTTCCGGCTGTTCGACATCGCCAAGCCCTGGCCGATCCGCGAGATCGATCACGGAATGCGCGGCGGCGCCGGCATTATGCTCGACGACGTCGTGGCCGGAATCATGGCCGCAGTCGTGCTGATGCTGGTTCGCGCCGCAACGTGACGGAAACCGAGAACGCCGCCCGCCAGATCCTGACGCAACCCGCGACCGTGCCGACCAGTTCGGCGCCGGAGCGGATCGGCAAGTATTACGTCGTCCACGAGGTCGGCCGGGGCAGCACCGGCGTCGTCTATCTTTCGCACGACCCGTTCTACGGCCGCGACGTCGCGATCAAGCTCTATCACGCGACCGCGACCGACGACGCGGAGGGCCGCAACGTGCGCCGCATGTTCCTGCGCGAGGCGAACATGGCGGGCCGGCTGCAGCACCCGAACATCGTGCCGATCTACGACGCGGGCGAGGAGGCCGGGCGGCGCTACGTCGTGACCGAGCACATCCACGGCGCACGCACGCTCTCCGCCTACTGCCGCGAGGGCAACCTGCTGCCCGTCGAGCGTGTCGTCGGAATCATCTACAAGGTATCGAAGGCGCTGCACTACGCGCATTCGAGGGGCGTCGTGCATCGCGACATCAAGCCCTCGAACATCCTGCTGACGCAGGATGGCGACGTGCGCATCGTCGACTTCGGCATCGCGCTGGTCGCCGATTCCGACATCTCGCGGCTCGAGGGCGTCGCGGGCAGTCCCGCCTACATGTCCCCGGAGCAGGTGCAGGGGCTCGAGCTCGACTCGCGCTCGGACCTGTACTCGGTCGGCGCCGTCACCTACGAGATGCTGTGCGGGCAGCGTCCGTTTAGGGCCGGTGCGCTCGGCAAGCTGCTCAAGCAGGTCGTGCAGGGATCCCCGGAGCCGCTACGCGCGGTGCGCGAGGACCTGCCGGAGGACCTGGAGGCGGTCGTGATGCGGGCGCTCGAACGCGACCCGGGCCGCCGCTATCGCAACGGCGCCGAGCTGGCCGCCGACCTGACGCGGGTCCACCAGCGTTTGCGCGCGGCGCAGCAGCAGATCGACGACGAGGAGCAGTTCGCGGTGCTCAGGCGCCTGAGTTTCTTCCACGACTTCTCCCACGGCGAAATACGGGAAGTGATGCAGGCGGGCTGCAACGTCGAGTGCGCGCCCGGCGAACCGGTGCTGCGGCCCGGCGACACCGACGACCGCTTCTACATCGTCGTGGCCGGTCGCGTCTGCGTGCGGCGCGGGGGCGAGTTGATCGGGCGGGTCGAGGCGGGCGGCTGCTTCGGCGAGGCCGCGTTCGCG
Source organism: uncultured Steroidobacteraceae bacterium (assembly GCA_964553405.1). Taxonomy (GTDB): domain Bacteria; phylum Pseudomonadota; class Gammaproteobacteria; order Steroidobacterales; family Steroidobacteraceae; genus DATIRA01. The sequence goes on along the minus strand of CAZKLS010000062.1, from coordinate 7,043 downwards.
GAAGGATCGCGGCGCGACACGGTGATCGAGGCCGAGGAGCCGCTCAGGCTGCTGAAGGTGTCCGCGACGCTGCTCGAGCAGGCTTCGGTGTCCTGCCAGCTGCGCTTCCACAAGGTATTCCTGCGCGAGCTGATCGGCCGCCTGCAGCGCGGCGAGCACTCGCGGTCCGCGGGCGGTTGATCCGACACCCCCGGGCCGGCGCCGGCGTGCGCCGGTCAGCCTTCGGCGGCGTCCTTGTCGCGCTCGATCAGCGCATACGCCGAGTGGTTGTGGATCGACTCGAAGTTCTCGGCCGCGACCGTGTACGCCCGGACACGCTCGTCCTCGTTGAGCCGCAGTGCCACGTCGCGGACGATGTCCTCGACGAACTTCGGGTTGTCGTAGGCCCGCTCGGTCACGAACTTCTCGTCGGGCCGCTTCAGGATCCCGAACACCTCGCAGGACGCCTCCTGCTCGGCGACGTCGATCAGCTCCTCGATCCAGATGTGCTCGCGGACGCGGGCCGTGATCGTGATGTGCGAGCGCTGGTTGTGGGCGCCGTAGTCCGAGATCCGCTTCGAGCAGGGGCACAGGCTGGTCGCCGCGACCTGCACGCGGATCCACATCTGCTCGACGCCGTCGTGGATCTCGCCGATCAGCGCGGCCTCGTAGTTGACCAGGCTCGCGACGCCGGTCACCGGGGCGTGCTTCATCACGAAGTAGGGAAATCGCATCTCGATGTGACCCGAGGTCGCATCCAGCCGCTCGGTCATCTCGGCGAGCATCTGCCTGAAGGACTCGACCGACACCTCGCGCTCGTGCTGGTGCAGCACCTCGACGAAGCGCGACATGTGCGTGCCCTTGAAGTGCTGCGGCAGCGCGACGTACATGTCGAACTTCGCGACCGTGTGCTGCTCGCCGCCCGAGCGATCGCGGACCCGTACCGGGTGGAAGATGTCCTTGATTCCGACCTTGTTGATCGGGATGCGGCGCGAGTCCGCGCGACCCTGCACGTCCTCGATCGAGGTGACGCTGCCGGCGCTGCGGACGACCTGTGCACTGCTGCTCATCTTGCGGTCTTCTCGTTTGGTGATGTCGTTCATTCGGACCAGCGGGTCCTGCGGATTTGCCAGCGCACCGGGTGCCGGTCAGGGTGGGCGGAGCGCATCAGCGGTCCGCTAGACCGCGGTCTGGCGACCGCCCGGGACCGCGCGCAGCCGGGCATGCTCGAGCCAGGCGCGCGTCACGGAGCGCTCGATGCTCGCCGCGTCCAGGCCGGCGAGCACGAGGCAGTCCTCGCGCGAGCCGTGTTCGATGAACCGGTCGGGAATGCCGACGTGGTGCACGGCCAGGTTGACGCCGTGCCCGGCCAGGCACTCGCTGACGGCACTGCCGGCGCCGCCGGCCACGACGTTCTCCTCCAGCGTCACGATGCAGGAGTGCCGGCGGGCGAGGTCGAGCAGCAGTTCCACGTCCAGCGGCTTGACGAAGCGCATGTTGACCAGCGTCGCGTCGAGACGGTCCGCGATCGGCTCGCAGGGCGCGAGCATCGTGCCGAAGGCCAGCAGCAGCAGCCCGGAGCCTCCCTCGCGACGCAGTTCGGCCCGACCGACCGGCAGCGCGCGCATCTCGTGCTCGATGGGCACGCCGGGACCGGGGCCTCGCGGGTAGCGGACCGCCGACGGGCAGTCCAGCGTCATGCCCGTGTAGAGCATCTGGCGGCATTCGTTCTCGTCGGCCGGGGCCATCACGACCATGTTCGGCACGCAGCGCAGGAAGCTCAGGTCGAAGGCTCCCTGGTGCGTCGCGCCGTCGCCGCCCACCAGGCCGCCGCGGTCGATCGCGAAGACCACGGGCAGGTTCTGCAGCGCGACGTCGTGGATCAGCTGGTCGTAGGCTCGCTGCAGGAACGTCGAGTAAATCGCGACGACCGGCCGGGCACCCTCGCAGGCCAGGCCCGCGGCGAGGCTGACCGCATGCTGCTCGGCGATCGCGACGTCGCAGTAGCGCTCCGGGAAGCGCCGCGAGAACTCGACGAGTCCGGAGCCTTCACGCATCGCAGGCGTGATGCCGACCACGCGCGGGTCCTGCTCCGCGATGTCGCAGAGCCACTGGCCGAAAACCTGTGAGTAGCTGGGCCCGCTCGCCTTCTCGCCGAAGATGGTCCCGCTCATCGGATCGAACGGACCGGGTCCGTGCCACTTGATCGGGTCCGCCTCGGCCGGCGCGTAACCCTTGCCCTTGCGCGTGACGACGTGCAGGAACTGCGGTCCGGGCAGGTCGCGCAGGTTCGTCAGCGTCTTGACCAGCGCGTCGAGGTCGTGGCCGTCGATCGGCCCGATGTAGTTGAAGCCGAGTTCCTCGAACATCGTGCCGGGCAGCACCATGCCCTTGACGTGCTCCTCCGAGCGCCGGGCGAGTTCCCAGACCGTCGGCATGCTGCGCAGGATCTTCTTGCCGCCTTCGCGCAACGCCGCGTAGGTCTTGCCCGAGAGTATCCGCGCGAGGTACCGGGACATCGCGCCGACGTTCTCCGAGATGGACATGTCGTTGTCGTTCAGCACGACCAGCATGTCGAGGTCGAGGGACCCGGCGTGGTTCAGTGCCTCGAAAGCCTGGCCGCCACTGATCGCGCCGTCACCGACCACCGCGACCACCCGGCGACGTTCGCCGGCGCGGGCCGCGGCGAGGGCCATCCCCAGGCCGGCGCTGATCGCGGTGCTCGAGTGCCCGACGCCGAAAGTGTCGTATTCGCTTTCCGCCGGGCTCGGGAACGGCGCCAGTCCCCCCTTGAGCTTGATCGTGCGCAGGCGGTCGCGCCTGCCCGTCAGCACCTTGTGCGGGTAGGCCTGGTGCCCGACGTCCCAGACCAGCCGGTCGTGAGGCGTGTCGTAGACATAGTGCAGCGCGACGGTGAGTTCGACCGTGCCGAGCCCGGCGGCGAAGTGCCCGCCCATCTGGCTGACGGTCTGGATCAGGAACTCACGCAATTCGCCCGCGACCGCGCCGAGCTGTTCGGGCGGCAGGCGGCGCAGGTCGGTCGGGGAGTCGATGCGCGAGAGCAGGGGATATGGCGCTGGAACTGACATCGACGCGAAGTTTACACGGACCCGCCGCCGGCCGTGCCGTGGCCCTCAGTGCCGCCGGCCCAGCAGCCAGTCGGAGAGCTCCGCGAGCGGGCTGTCGCCCCAGCCCTGGGAGACCAGTCGCGCTCGCGCGTCGTCGTGCAGCACCCTGACCCGATCCCGGGTTGCCTGCAGGCCGGCGATGACCGGGTAGGTGGGCAGGCCACGGCTCTGGTCGCTGCCGGCGCGCTTGCCGAGTACCGTCGTGTCACCCTCGACGTCTAGCAGGTCGTCCTGCACCTGGAATGCCAGCCCGATCGTCGCTCCGAACCCGGCCAGCGCCTCGGCCTGCGCCGGGTCGAGCCGGGGCGCGCAGCGAGCAGCCATTGCGACGCTGGCGCGGATCAGTGCGCCGGTCTTCATCGAGTGGATCTGCTCGAGCTCCGTGACCCCGAGGCGGGTGCCCTCGGCGGCCAGGTCGAGTGCCTGTCCCCCGGCCATGCCGGCCGTGCCGCTCGCATCGGCGAGCAGTTCGATCAGCCGGACCCGGACCGCCGCCTCGGCAGGGGCGCCCGGGTGGGCAGCCAGCAGCTTGAAGGCCAGTACCTGCAGCGAATCGCCGGCCAGGATCGCCGTCGCTTCGTCGAAGGCCCGGTGGCAGGTGGGGCGTCCGCGGCGCAGGTCGTCGTCGTCCATGGCGGGAAGGTCGTCGTGCACCAGCGAGTACGCGTGGATCAGCTCGACGGCACAGGCCGCCGCGTCCACCCGTCCGAGCGGCAGCTCCAGCGTCTCGGCAGTCGCGTATACGAGCGCGGGACGGATCCGCTTGCCCGGCGCGAGCACGCTGTAGCGCTGGGCGGCGTGCAGACGCGCTGGCGGGGTCGATTCCGAAGGCAGCCATTGCTCGAGCTGTGCCTCGACCCGCAGGCGCCAGGCCTGGAATCGCGCCTCGAAGGGCAGCGGCGCGCCCGCGCCGTCCCGGGCTTCACTGTCGCTCACTCTTGTTCTTCGAAGGCTTCGGGGTCGGCCTCAGGCGTCTTGCGCATCAGGATCTCGACCTTCTGCTCGGCCTGCTTCAAGGATTCCTGGCAGCTGCGGGCGAGCTCGATTCCGCGTTCGAACTGCTTCAGCGATTCCTCGAGCGACAATTCACCGTGCTCGAGGCGTTCGACCACGGCCTCGAGCTCGGCGAGCGCCACCTCGAAATCCGGCGTCCTGGTCTTCTTTGCCGTCAAGGTTCCTCCGGCGCGGGAGCGTTACACAGCCCCGGCAGCCGGGTCAACGCAGCGGGCGATGCGCAATACCCATCTGTCCGAATGGGCGCCGCCAGAGGACAGTGCTAGCGTTGACAATCGGTCGCGAGGGTTTTAACTTTCCATTGAGTTAGACTAAGTCTAAATTTCTGTCACAACACGCAGTTGAGCGAACGAACGCTGGAGGAACGCATGGCAACGCTGAAGGGCACGAAGACGGAACAGAACCTGAAGGACGCCTTCGCGGGCGAGTCGCAGGCGAACCGCCGCTACCTGTATTTCGCGCAGAAGGCCGACGTCGAGGGCTTCAATGACGTGGCAGCCGTGTTCCGCTCCACGGCCGAGGGCGAGACCGGGCATGCTCACGGGCATCTCGAGTACCTCGAGGCCGTGGGTGATCCGGCCACCGGCCTGCCGATCGGCGGCACCTCGGACAACCTCAAGGCTTCGATCGCCGGCGAGACCCACGAGTACACGGACATGTACCCGGGCATGGCGAAGACTGCCCGCGACGAGGGATTCGACGAGATCGCCGACTGGTTCGAGACGCTGGCCAAGGCCGAGCGTTCGCACGCGAACCGCTTCCAGAAGGCGCTCGACGCCCTCTGATCGGCCGGCCATCGCCGATCGTGGAAGGGGGCGGTTCCCGCGGGACCGCCCCTTTTCGCAGGTGGGTCCGGTAGCAGTCACAGGCAAGGAGACGACGATGGCGGAAGGCACCCGAACCAGCGCGGGACGCGAGGGCAGTCTGGAGGCGCCGACGCGCCACCCGATCGCCTGGCGCGATGCCGAGTTCTACGACGAGGAGGCGCTGTTCAAGGAGCTCGAGCGCGTCTACGACCTGTGCCACGGCTGCCGCCGCTGCTTCAGCCTCTGCAATGCGTTCCCGCTGCTGTTCGACGCGATCGACGAATCCTCGACCGGCGAGCTCGATGCAGTCGAGCGCAAGGTGTACTGGGAGGTGGTGGACCACTGCTACCTCTGCGACATGTGCTACATGACCAAGTGTCCGTACGTGCCGCCGCACCCCTGGAACATCGACTTCCCGCACCTGATGCTGCGTGCGAAGGCCGTCAAGTTCCGCAAGGGCGGCACGCCGATGCGGGACAAGCTGCTCACCTCGACCGACGCGGTAGGCTCGCTGGCCGGCATCCCGGTGGTCTCGGGCGTCGTCAATGCCGTCAATCGCAGCGGCTTCGGACGCCGCATGCTCGAGAAGACGCTGGGCGTGGATCCTGAGGCGCCGATTCCCTCCTATCACAGCAATTCCGGACGCCGGCGGGTTGCGCGCGGCGTCAATCCGACGACCGCGCCGCAGGCGAGCGACGAGACCCGCGGCCGCGTCGTGCTGTTTGCGACCTGTTACTGCAACCGCAACGAGCCGGACATCACCGAGGACCTCGCGGCCGTCTTCAGGCACAACGGGATACCGGTGACCGTCGCGGCGCAGGAACGCTGCTGTGGCATGCCGAAGCTCGAGCTCGGGGACCTGGAGTCGATCGAGAAGGCGAAGAGCGTCAACGTGCCGGCGCTGGCCGCACTGGTCGACGAGGGCTGGGACATCGTCGCGCCGATCCCTTCCTGCGTGCTGATGTTCAAGCAGGAGCTGCCGCTGCTGTACCCGGAAGACGCCCAGGTGCGGAAGGTCGCCGCAGCGATGTTCGATCCGTTCGAATACCTGATGCTGCGCCACAAGGCCGGCCTGCTGCGGACCGATTTCAAGCGCTCGCTCGGCAAGGTGAGCTACCACGTGCCCTGCCACCTGCGGGTCCAGAACCTGGGCCTGAAGACCCGCGATGCCCTCGCGCTGGTGCCGGGCACCGAGCTCGAGGTGATCGAGCGCTGCTCGGGTCACGACGGGACCTACGGGGTCAAGAAGCAGTACCGGGCCGTGTCGATGAAGATCGGTCGCCCGGTTTTCAAGCGGGTCCAGTCCGCATCGCCGGATTACTACGCGAGCGACTGTCCGATGGCGGGCCGGCAGATCGAGTCGGGCCTCGAGGAGGCCCGCGAACCGACGCATCCGCTGAAGCTGCTGCGGCTGGCCTATGGAATCTGACCCGGACGGCGGCGCGAAACGATCAGCGGTGCGGGCGCGAACGATGGAGAACAGCAAGTGAACACGACGACGCAGGCCGGGCAGGCCGGCAAGCTCCGTCCGGAGGATCTCTGGAGCCTGGAGCAGTATGCGAAGAAGCGGCCGGAGTTCCGTCCGCAGGTGATCGAGCACAAGAAGGTCCGCACGGTGCAGGTCGGGCCGAACGCGACCTGGTGTTTCGAGGATCGCATGACGGTCCAGTACCAGGTCCAGGAGATGCTGCGGATCGAGCGCATCTTCGAGGCGGACGGCATCTCCGACGAGCTCGCGGCCTACAACCCGCTGATCCCGGACGGTTCGAACTGGAAGGTCACGCTGCTGATCGAGTACCCGGACCCGGTCGAGCGCAAGCGCGAACTCGCGATGCTGAAGGGCATCGAGGACCGCTGCTGGGTGCAGGTCGACGGACACGACCGGGTATTCGCCATCGCCGACGAGGACCTCGACCGCGAGAACGAGGAGAAGACTTCCTCGGTGCACTTCCTGCGCTTCGAGCTGGCTCCGGCCATGGTCGAGGCCGCCCGCGGCGGTGCGCCGATCTCGATCGGCATGGATCACGACCATTACCGTCAGGCGGTGTCGCCGTTGCCGGCGGCGGTCCGCGACGCGCTGGCGGCCGATCTCGCCTGAGCGCGCCAGCGGCCGGCG
>CAZKLS010000061.1:0-16788 GCA_964553405.1 uncultured Steroidobacteraceae bacterium | reverse complement strand
GGTGATGGTCGGTGACGACTGCCTCTGCCTGCTCGGCAGCAACCGTCAGCGCGTCGCGAACCGCAGCCGGCTCGTGCCGCTGCTGGCCGGGCGGCTTCGCGAGCGTTCGACCAGCGCCTGGCTCGAGCTGCTGCGGACCGCGGGCGTGCCCTGCGGCCCGATCAACGACCTGGCGCAGGTCTTCGCGGAGCCGCAGGTCGTGCACCGGGGACTTCGCGTCGACCTGCCGCACCCGCTGGCGGGAAGCGTCCCAGGGGTCGCCAACCCGTTACGGTTCTCGCGCACGCCGATTGCCCACGAGCGGGCTCCGCCGCTGCTGGGCGCCGACACCGACGACGTTCTGCGCGAGCTTCTCGGCATGCAGCCGTCGAGTCTGGTCGAGCTGCGTCGGCAGGGCGTGATTCTCTGACCGCCGTCCTTTGGCTGCAGCGTCGTGGCGGTTCATAATTGACCCGTTGCCGGCCAATGAGCAGACGCATGTCCACCCGCAAGATCCGACCGAGCCCGAGCCTGGGAACCGTGCGCTACGAGATCCGTGGCCAGCTGGCGCGGCGCGCCTATGAAATGGAGAGGATGGGCTACGACATCATCTCGCTGAACATCGGCAACCCGGGAGCCTTCGGCTTCCGTACGCCGGAGACGATGCGGCTCGCGATGATCGAGAACCTCAGGTCCGCCGAGGGCTACTGCCACCAGAAAGGCATCTTCCCGGCTCGCGAGGCCGTCGTGATGCAGCAGCAGGACCGCGGCGTGCGCGGTACCTCGGCCGACGAGGTCTTCATCGGCAACGGCGTCAGCGAGCTGATCGACCTGACGCTGCGGGCACTGCTCGCGGCGGACGAGGAAGTGCTGGTCCCGAGTCCGGATTATCCGCTGTGGACCGCTGCGGTGAACCTGAACCGGGGGCGCGCCGTGCACTACCCCTGCCGCCCCGAGCACGGGTTCGTGCCGGATCCGGTGGAACTGGAGTCACTGATCACGAAGCGCACCCGCGCGATCGTCGTGATCAACCCGAACAACCCGACCGGCGCGGTATACCCGCGCGAGGTTCTCGAGGCGATCGCGCAGATCGCCGAGAAACATCACCTGCTGGTGCTGGCGGACGAGATCTACGATCACATGTGCTACGACGGCGCGGAGTTCGTGCCGATGGCGACGCTGGTCCAGCAGACGCTCTGCTGCACGATGAGCGGCCTGTCCAAGGTCTATCGGGCCTGCGGCTACCGGGTAGGCTGGGCCGCGTTCTCCGGCGACCTGGAGGGCTCGCGCGAGTACCTGGCGGGGCTCGAATTGCTGAGTTCGCTGCGCCTGTGCAGCAACGTGCCGGGGCAATGGGCCGTCCAGACGGCGATCGGCGGCTACCAGAGCATCCGGGACCTGACCGCATCCGGTGGGCGCCTGTACGAGTCGCGCAAGGCGATCCTCGAGGCCGTGCGGCGCAGCCGCTTCCTGACGCTCAGTCCGCCGATGGGCGCGATGTACGCCTTCGTCGGCGTCAGGCAGGACAGCTTGCCGCAGTTCGACGACCAGCAGTTCGCGCTCGACCTGCTGGAGCACAAGCACGTGCTGGTCGCGCCGGGCTCGAGCTTCAACGTGCCCTACCGGAATCATTTCCGGATCACGAACCTTCCGGAACCGGAGGCACTCGCCGACGTGTTCCAGCGCATGGAGGAAGTCCTCGAGGCCTACGCTTCCGGACACGCGCCGACGAGCCGGACCGGGCCCGACCTCAAGGTGGTCGAGCGGACGGCAAGAAATTGAATGGTTCGAGAATAGTCTTCTAAATAATTGCCATCGTTGGAAATAATCCAGGAAATGGACGACCTGGAGCCAGGCCGGACAGTAGTCGTTCCAACCCGCCGGCTGGCCCGCCACCTGCAGTTGCGCTGGAACGAGCACTGCGCGGCGAGTGGTCTCGTGGTCTGGCGCACGGCGTCGATCATCACCTGGAGCGAGCTCGTCGAGCAGATGTTCCGCCAGGACCGCGACGCCGGCCGACTCGATCGGCGCTGGCTGCCGGTCGTGACGGCGGAGATGTGGTGGGAGCGAACCGTCAGACGCCACCCGGCGTCGCGGGAACTGCTGGCGCCGGCGGGGCTGGGGCGCAACGCATACCGGTCCTGGCGCCTGCTGCACGAGTACCTGATCCCGCTGGAGGCGCTGGCCGACGCCGATGGCAGCGAAGGGCTGGCGTTCCGTGACTGGGTGCTCGCGTACCACGACTGGCTGAACGCCGGCGGATGGATGGATCCTGCACAGGTTGCCGCCGCAGTGAGTCCGGAGGCGGCCGGCACGCGGCTGGATTTCCGGGGATTCGACTCCTACACGCCCGAGCAGGAGGCATTCCTCGAGCGGCTCCGCACGGCAGGGGTCGGCATCCGCCTCGGTGGCCCGCCGGCAATGCACGACTCGGTCGGCCAGGTCCGCTGCGACGACGGGGACGCGGAGATCGAGGCCGCGGGCCGCTGGGCGGCCAGCAGGCTCGACGGTGCGCGCGGGCGGCGATTGGCGATCGTCGTGCCCGATCTGAAGCGGCGCCGCGAGCAGGTCCGGCGCAGCCTCGAACGGATTTTCCCGGCCGCTGAGGCGCGGGACGACACGCCCGTTCCGGCTACCGGCTCGTTCGACCTCGCCTGCGCCCGGCCGCTGGCGGCGCAGCCGCCGGTGGCCGCGGCGCTGGGGCTGCTGCAGTCGTTCGCCCGGGCCGAGCTTCCGGCCAGCGGCGAGCGATTGCTGCGCAGCGACTACTGCGATGCGGCGCGGACCGAACTGGTCGCGCGTGCCCGGCTCGACGCGCATCTGCGGCGGCATGGCCGCGCCGGTCTCCCGCTGTCGCTGCTGGAGACGGCCGCGGAGCAGCGCGACTGCCCGACGCTGGCCGGGCTGATCCGGCGCGGTCTGGAGCAGGTTGCGCGCTGGCCGTCGCGCGATCATCCGAGCGGGTGGGCGCAGCGCTTTCACGACCTGCTCGGCGCAGCCGGTTGGCCCGGCGAGGATCTCGACAGTCGCGAGCACCAGGGCTGCCAGCGCTGGCAGGGACTGCTCGCGGAATTCGGTGCGAGCGACGACGTGCTCGGAACGCTCACCCGGCACGCGGCGCTCAGCGCGTTGCGCGATCTCGCGCAGCGCGTGCTGTTCGAGCCGGAGGAGCAGGGCGCGCCGTTGCTGGTCATCGACCCCGAGACATGCGCCGGCATGAGCTTCGACGGGATCTGGATCTGCGGCCTCGATGCGGATCACTGGCCGGGACCCTCGGTGCCGGACCCGTTCCTGCCGCGCAGCTGGCAATTGCGACGCGGGGTGCCGGGCGCGAGTCCCGCACTGGCCCAGGTAGCGGCGCGCGTGCGGCTCGAGGCCCTGTCGGGCAGCGCGCCCGAGGTCATCTGCAGCGTGCCGGAGTTCGACCGCGACGCGCAGCTGCTGCCGAGCGCACTGCTCGCCCGGACCCCGTTTCTGGCGGAAGTGCCGCGCTGGCCGGCGACCGACGCCGCCGCGACGCTTTTCGAGGGGCGGCCCGCACTCGAGCGGCTCGCCGACGGGCGAGTGCCCGCCTGGTCGGGCAGCGAGGGACTGCGCGGTGGGGCCCGCGTGCTGGAACTGCAGGCGGCCTGCCCGTTTCGGGCCCAGGCGGAGCTGCGGCTCGGTGCGAAGCCGGTCGAGGACCCTGCGCCGGGACTCGACGGTGCCACTCGCGGGCGACTCGTCCACGACACGCTTGCGGAAGTCTGGCGCTCCCTCGGTAGCCACGCGCGGCTGACCGCGCTGACCGTGCCCGAGCGCAGGTCGCTGGTGCGCGCCGCGATCGAACATTGCTTCGCTGCGCAGCTTCGGGATGCCGACGAGGTGGGGCGCGGCCTGCTCGCGATCGAAGCTGCATGGCTCGAGCTGCGCACGCTCGAGCTGCTGGCCGCGGACGAGGCGCGGAGCGGGTTCGAGGTGCAGCAGGTCGAGGAGGACGTCGTGCTGGAGATCGGCGGCCTGCGACTGCGGCTGCGACCGGATCGGGTGGACCGTCTCGCCGATGGCAGCCTCGCGGTGATCGACTACAAGACCGGCGCCGATGCGGAGCTGCGGGCCTGGGCCGGGGAGCGGCCGCGTCTTCCGCAGCTGCCGCTGTACCTCGAGGCGCTCGGCGCCGCGCGCGTCGCGGCCGTCGCGTTCGCAAGAGTGCGCAGCGGCGGAACCGGGTACGTCGGCGTCACCCGCGCGGATGATGCGTTTCCCGGGCTCGCCACGCTCGACGGCAAGGGGGCGCTCGGGGAGTTCGCGAACTGGGACGAGATGATCGCGGCCTGGCGCGAGCGGCTCACCGCGCTTGCAACGGAGTTCCGCAGCGGCGACGCGCAGCTCGCCTTCGACAGGAGCGAGGCCTGTCGCCGCTGCCCGCTGCCGGCATTGTGCCGGGTCGCCGAGAGTCCTGCTGGCGCGACGGTCGCCGACGATGAGTGAGCTCGGCCGTGCGGATGCGGCGGCGAGGGAGCGTGCGCTCGACGTCGGTCGCAGCTTCATCGTCCAGGCGCCGGCCGGCTCCGGCAAGACGGAGCTGCTGAGCCAGCGATTCCTCGGTCTGCTCGCGACGGTGGGCGAGCCGGAATCGGTGCTGGCGATCACTTTCACCCGCAAGGCGGCCGCAGAGATGCGCGGCCGGATCCTCGGTGCGATGCGCGAGGCGGCCTCGCCCGGCTCGACGGGCCGGAACTGGCAGCAGCGCACTCTCGAGCTCGCGTCGCGCGCGCTGGCGGCCGATCGCGCCAGGGGCTGGAACCTGATCGGGAATCCGGGCCGCCTGCGCATCCAGACCATCGACGCGCTCAACCTCGGGCTCGCCCGCCGCCTGCCGGTGCTCTCCGGGCTCGGGGGCGGACTCGAGGTGATCGAGGACGGTCGAGAGCTCTACCGCCAGGCGGCCGAGGGGTTGCTCGAGCATCTCCCTTCCGCGGAAGCGTCCCATGCGCAGGCGGTTGCGGAAGTGCTGGCGCACGTGGACAACCGCGTGTCGCAGTTCGTGGACCTCGTCGTCGAGATGCTGGCGCGCAGGGAGTCCTGGCTGCCGGTGCTGCCTGCCGGCGAGCCGCAGGCGAGCATGCAGGCCGACTTGCGTTCGCTGCTCGAAGCGGCGCGTCGCTCGCTGGTGGACGGTCACCTGCAGGCGCTGCACGCCGCATTTCCGTCGGATCTGCTCGAGCGAGCGGCGTCGCTGGCGAGCGAGGCGGCCGCGAACCTCGGGTCATCGGCGGATTCCGCGCTGGCCGGCTGCGCCGGTCTTCGAGCCGCACCGGCGCCGGTGCAGCGTGACCTGGCCTGCTGGCGTTCGCTCGCGGAGTTTCTGCTGACCGCGGCGGGCGATGCCCGCAGGGCCTACAACGTCAGGCTCGGGGTGCCGCCCGGACCGGCGGGCGCCGTGTTGAAGCAGGATGCCCTCGCGCTGGCTGCGGCGCTCTCGCGCTACCCGTCGCTCTGCCGCGACCTGCACGCCGTGCGCCGCCTGCCGGCTCCGGATTACGACGAGGCGGAGTGGCGGGTGCTGAACGCACTTCTCACGGTGCTGCGACTCGCGGCTGCGGAGCTCGAGCTGGTGTTCGCGGAACGCCGCGTCGCGGACTATCCGCGCTTCGCGCGCGCGGCTCGAGAGGCACTGGGGACGCCGGACGCGCCGACCGACACCGCGCTCGCGCTCGATGCGCGGCTCAGGCACGTGCTCGTGGACGAGTTCCAGGATACGTCCGAGTCCCAGGTGGCGCTGCTGCGCGCGTTGACCGCCGGCTGGCAGCCCGACGACGGACGAACGCTGTTCCTGGTGGGCGACCCGATGCAGTCGATCTACCGGTTCCGCAATGCCGAGGTCGGTCTGTTCCTTGAGATCCGGGATCACGGCCTCGGCGAGCTGAAGCTCGAGTCGTTGAGTCTGGGCGTGAATTTCCGGTCGACCGAGCCGCTCGTGTCCTGGGTCAACGAGGCGTTCAGCCAGGCGCTTCCGCCGCGGGACGACGCACTCAAGGGTGCCGTCCGCTTCGCGCCCGCGACCGCGCCCGACGGGGCGGACGGGGACGGCGGCGTGCGGGTGCACCCGCTGTTCCGTCGCAGCCGCGAGCTCGAGGCGCGCCGGGTCGTGGAGATCGTCACCGGCCGGCTGGAGCAGAACTCTGACGCGCGGATCGCGGTGCTGGTCCAGGCCCGCAGTCACCTGGTCGAGATCGCAGCTGCGCTGACGCGGGCCGGCGTCGCGTTCCAGGCGACCGACGTGGACGCGCTCGGCGAGCGACCGGCCGTGCTCGACCTGCTGTCGCTAACTCGCGCGCTGGCCCACCCGGCCGATCGCGCCGCGTGGCTCGCGGTGCTGCGTGCGCCCTGGTGCGGCCTCACGCTCGCGGAACTGCACGCGGTGGCCGGTGGCACGGAGGAGGCCGCGGTGCTGGATCAGCTGCGCGACCCAACCAGGCTTTCCCGTCTGCCGCAGGTCGCGCAGCAGCGCCTGCAGCGCACGCTGCGCGTGATGGAGGACGCGCTCGGCGAGCTGCGCCGGCGCGGCCTGCGCGACTCGGTCGAGCGGGCCTGGATCGCGCTCGGTGGTCCCGCGACCGTCGAGGAGCGCAGCGGGCTCGCGGAGACGCAGGCCTACCTGGACGCGCTCGCCGCGATCAGCGACGGCGAGGACCAGGCGATCCGGCTCGCGACGCTGGCCGAAGCGCTCGAGGAACTGTATGCGCCGTCTCCGTCGCGACCTGAGGTGCGGGTCGAGATGATGACGATCCACAAGGCGAAGGGCCTGCAGTTCGACACCGTGATACTGCCGGGTCTCGACCGCGCACCGGGCAGGGACCGGGGGCGCCTGCTGCACTGGATGAAGCTCCCGGAGGTGGACGGCGCGGGACTGGTCGTCGCACCTCTCGCGCAAACGGGTGCGGAGGCCAATGCGCTGCATGCCTGGCTCGGCCGGATCGAAGCCGAGCGGCTGCAGCAGGAGCGGCGCCGGCTGCTCTACGTCGCGGCGACTCGCGCGGAGCGCTGGCTGCACCTGCTCGGCAGCTGTCGGCTGAAAGACGAGCAGGGGAGCCAGAGGCTGCTGCCGCCCGGCGAGAGTTGCGCGCTCGGAATGCTCTGGCCGGTCGTCGGTGAACACTATGCGCAGCGGCTGCAGCAGGCGGGATCGATCGAGGGCGAGGCGGTGCCGGTCGCAGCACGGGACCCGCTGCTGCGTCGCCTGCCCGCGGGATGGCGGCCGCCGCCGGCTCCACCGGGTCCGGACGTCGAGCCTCGTGCCCGCCGCAGCGCCGGCGAGATCGCGCCGGTCGTCTTCGACTGGGCCACGCAGACGGCGCGTCACGTAGGCACGCTGGTGCATCGCGAGCTGCAGCGGATCGCCGCTTGCGGGCAGTTTCCGGGCCCGCACGACCCCGGCCTGCGCGGGCGCTATGCGCGCGAGCTCGCCGAGCTCGGCGTGCCGGCGAACATGCGCGACGAGGCGATCGAGCGCTGCAGGACGGCGCTCGCGCTCGCGATCGAGGATCCGCGCGGTCGCTGGCTGCTGGACGGTTCGCATCGCGAGGCCGCCAGCGAGCTCGCGCTGAGCGGACCCCTGGACGGCGAGCTCGTCAGCGTCGTCATCGATCGTACCTTCATCGACCCGGCCGGGACGCGCTGGGTGATCGACTACAAGACCAGCACGCACGAGGGCGCCGCACTCGAGGGGTTCCTGGACAGCGAGCAGCAACGCTACCGGGAGCAGCTGGAGCGTTATGCAAGCCTCGTCTCGCGGCTCGGTCCCGAGCCGGTCAAGGTCGCGCTGTATTTTCCGTTGCTGCGCGCCTGGCGCGAGTGGTGGCCCCGGACGGAGCCCCGGGATCCGGCCGGCAGCTAGAGCGTGCCGCTGACGCTGAACGGTCGCCGTCCTGATTCGTCCGGCGGGCCGAGCAGCCGCAGCGACCGCTCCATGCCCGCGGGTGTGCTGCCGCGCGCCGCGAGCGTGCCCTCGAGCAGGAAACTCCGGTCCGGGGAGACGCTGAGCCGGCCCTCGACCGACAACGGCCCGTCCTTGTCCTTGACCGCCGCGGTGATGTGGCCGTCCGCTACGGCCGATCCCGGATCCGGCAGCACGACCAGGTAGCTGCCGATGTTCGCGTTGCGCGGAGGAGGGGCCGTGAGGGCATCGAGCTCGAGCTGACCGCGGGCCGCCCGGGGCCAGCCCGACTCGATGACGAGTTCCTCGACGCGGGCGGTCATTTGTCCCCGCCAGCCGGGCGGGATACCGAGTGGCAGCGCCTCGAACGCGGACAGCGGCAAGCCGGCAGTCGCATTCGAGAGCGTCAGACTGCCGTTCAGGCGGGCTTCGAAGTCGGTCTCGATCCGGCCGTCGGTGCGCGTGAGATCCGCGTGTCCGGCCACGCGCCCTGTGAGCAGGCGCAGCGGGGAGATGCTCCACCGCAGGTCTCCGATGGAGCGTCCCTGCACGCCCAGGCCGAGGGCCGTGCCACTCCACACCGTGCCATACAGGCCGGAGACGCGCACGCCGTGCTTCTCGATCCGCCCGGCGAACACGCTGGCCGGAAGCGTGGCCACCGCGAACACCACGGCCGCGCAGATGCCGAGCGCGATGATCCAGCCACGAGCTTTCACGATCGTCGCATGTTCAGGAGCGACCGGGAATCAGCCGGCGGAGCCAGCGTGGGTGAGCGTGATGCTCGCGTTGACCAGGCCGGGCGCGGGAGTCGAGTCGACCGACGCTGATTCGACTTCCACTCCGTGTTGCTCGCGCAGGGTCGCGAGCCAGGCGACCATCACGTCGAACGGGGCCGCCTCGAGGCGCAGCCGCAGGCCACGCGCGCCGCTCGGGCTCTGGTCGCGTACGGCGGAACCAAGCCCGGCCGCGCGTGCGCTGCGGTCCACGAGCACGACCAGCGACTCGGTGCTCGCCGGCGCCGATCCGGCGGCGGCGGCGGCCGCGACCTGCGGCGCCACCTGCTTCATCCAGGCAAGATCGGCGCTCTTGCGTTCGACACGGGATTCGAGGCGTCGATGCATGCCGTTGAGCGGCATGACCAGCAGCAGGTAGAGCAATGTCGCCGCGAGCAGCCCGGCCGCCAGGTAGACGAGGTTCCGCTCGCGAGTGGACAGGCCTGCCAGCCAGGCGCGGACGTTCATGCCGCGCCCAGCCTCAGTTGCAGGCGTCCCTCGACGACCTCGCCGCGCGGCGTGGCGGATTGCAGCTCGGCGTTCACGCCGTTGCGGGCGATGGCCTGCTTGATTCCGTCAAGCGCCTCGACGCTCGGTGCGACCAGTCGCAGATCGAGCGCGTCGCCCCGGAAACTGAGCGCCTCGATCCGGGCGTTCGGTACTTCCGCGACCGCTGACGCCAGCACCGCGACGGCTGGCAGCAGCGTCCCCGGGGCACGGGTGCCGGCGCCGAGCAGGCCCTCCATCTGTGCGCGCGCATCGACGATCGGCTGTCCCGGCAGCGCCTGGGAAAACACCTCGGCGATCTCGGCGTCGAGCTGCTTCTCGATGCGCGACAGTTGCCAGATTGCGAATCCCTGCTGTGCCACGAAGGCGAGCAGCACGGCGGCAGCCAGCGACAGCGGCAGGCGCCAGGCGCGCAGCCGGTTGCCGATGGCCGACGGCGGCGCGTACGGCCCCTGGGCGAGATTGACCGGTGCCGCGCCGAGCGCCTGCGCCGCCAGCAACGGCAGCGCGCCGTCCGGCATCAGCTTCACCTGCAGCGTATCGAGGCGATCGCGCAAGCCCTCGATCAGTTCGCGGTGCGCTTCGTAGTCACCGGGGTTCGCGTAGAAGATCACGTGACGGTCGCCCGGCTCGACGTCGGCGAGGGCCAGTTCGAGCGCGGCGGCCAGCGGCTCGACCTCCAGGGCGAAAGGCATCGCCTCGGCCCGCCGGACCAGCAGGCTGCCCTCGTCGAGCAGCAGCGTGCTGCCGTTCGGGGCGAGCGGCAACAGCGTCGTGTCGGCGAAGCAGGCGTCGGGCCGGATGCCCGCGGACTCCCAGGCATTGCGCCAGCGGTCCATGTTCGAGCGGGAGACGACCGCGACCGGCGTGCCACTGCGCGTGCCGCGTGCGCCGACCGCGAAGTGCAGCAGGTCGATGTCGGAGGCGAGCTGCTCCTCGAGCGCGAACGGCACGGCCTGCGCGAGGCGTGCCCCGCCACGCACCGGCAGCTCGGGCTCGGCCAGCGTGACCTCGCTGCCCGGGACGAGCAGCAGCACCTTGCGTCCGGCGCAATCGGCGGCGGCGTCGGCCAGCGGTCCGTTCTGCACGGGCCCGAGCCGCGCGCCGTCGGTATCGACCACCACCCAGGACGCCGGCGCATCCTCCGCGGTCCGCAGGCGTATCACCAGCGTTTCTGACATCGCCCCTCGGGTTACTCGCTGCCGAAGCTGCGCAGGTAAGGTCGCACGGCACCGGTGTTGCTTCGCACCATCAGACTGTACAAGGTGAACTGGGTGGTGCCAATAGTCACCCACACCGATGCGCGGAAGTAGCCGCTCGATTCCGTGAACGAGTTCTTGAGTTGCTCATAGGCCGGCTCGCCCATCGCGCCCCGCAGGTCCTGCAGGGTCGGAAAACAGCCTTCCCCGCGCCGGTTGGCGAGCTCCTCGGGATCCATCAGGCCGAATTCGCGCACGTCTTCCAGAAACGAATCCAGCACGATGCCCGGCGCCGTGCAGACGTTGAGCGGTGTCCCGACGGGCAGCGCGGTGACGAAAGGCCTGAGCTTCAGGTAGCGCTCGAGCCCGAATCCGGGCATGACCATCAGTTCGCTCGCCCGGGTCACCGGCATGTTCGCGGCGAGGTGGGGCGGCATCTGCCCGGTGTAGACGCTGTCCTCGGCACCGTCGGGGAAGCCCGGCTGAGCGTCCTCGTCCACCCAGTCCGCGATCGTCGCGGCCCAGGTCGGCTCGATCTCGAGCCAGCCGAGCAGTCGCTCGAGCTGGCGGACCGCCTGCTCATTGACCGTGCCGTCGTGGAAGCGCAGGTTGTTCAGGTTGAACAGTCCCTGCTGGTCGTCGATGCGCCCCTCCACCGTGCCGCCCTCGATGGGCAGCGGCGGCAGCGGTTGCGCCCAGACCTCGCCCAGGTGATCGGTTTTCGACTCCTGCGCGTCGCGGCGCAGGAAATCGGCTGCCCAGGCCTCGGCCCCCAGCGCGATCTCGAAGCCCTGGTCGAGACCGAACAGCGTGGCGCTGCGGCGCTGGTCGAGGAAGCCGCGGAAGCTGACTTCCACCGCCAGCATCGTGGCCAGCGCGACCATCAGCACGGCCGTGATCAGCGCCACGCCGCGCTGCCGGCCCCGAAGACGTCGCGTGCCCGCGTGCACGCTCATCCGGCGACCTCGATCAGCCGCGTGACCTCGCCCCAGTCCTCGAGCTCAAGCGTGATCTCCACGGCCGCCGGTCGCGAGCGCAGGTCGGGCCGGCCGCCCGCGACTTCTGCCGGCCATCGCTCGACCCATTCGCGGCTGCCGTCGAGGAAGCGCAAGCGGACCGACCGGACCTGTCCGAGCAGCTTGCGCCGGACCGGTTCGACGGAGAGCGTCCGGTCGAGCACCGGCCAGTGGTCGCGCCACAGGCCCTCCTGGTCGAGGCGATAACCGACGCGCTGCAGCGTCGGCCGCTCGATGCCGGCCGTATTGCTCCAGCCGGACCGCGTGAACTCGAGACGGTAGTCCACCGAGACCCCGGCATAGACGGCCGGCACGTAGGACTCACCGAGCGGTTCGCGCACCGGCCGTGGTTCGAGCTGCGCGAGGTCCTGCGCGATCGCCTGCACGGCGCGCTGCACCTCGCGCACGCGCTCGAGGCGCTGCTCGGCGTACTCCGTCTGTTTCTGCAGTTCCGTGTATCCGCCGAGCGCGAGCGAGCCGATGATCGCGAAGATCGCCATCGCGACCAGCAGCTCCATCAGCGTGAAGCCGCGCGTGCGCCCGGGCCAATGAGGAACCTTCATTGGGTCGGCGCCTCGTCGTCGTCGTCATCCGGCCGCTCAGGCGTGGGCTGCTGCTCGCTGGGAGGAGTACCGTCGGCGCCGTCCTCGCCATCCTCGCCTTCCTCCTCTGCCTCCTCGCCGGCAGGGCCCGAGCCGGGCGGTACCCCGTTCCAGTCCAGCGTGCTGCCACCGGCGGCGCCGATCGCCGAGCCGTAGAAGCCGGTCAGTGTCGCCAGCGCCTGATCCTCCGGCGCGTCGGCCGGGCGCACGAACACGTCCATCCGGCGCATGCTCTCGACCGGTGTCTCCGAGACGCGCAGCGTCCAGCGCCAGCGCGCGCCGGCGTATTCGATCTCGTCGGAAGTCTCCGCGATGTCAGGCGGGGAGGGCTGCAGCCGCCTCTCGGTGATCACGTTCATCGCGATCCAGTGCGCCAGCGTCTTGTCGCGGAGGTAGCTGCCGTTCCTGGCGTTCTGGGTCACGGCCTCGATGACGCCGAGCATGCCCAGCGCGACGATCACCAGTGCCGCCAGCACCTCGATCAGCGTGAAGCCCGCGGCGCGCGCTGCCGGGCCCGGACGCACCGGAAGTATCGGGAGCTCAGGCCTCATCTTCGTCGCTCGAGCGGACCTGGATGGTGCCGTCCACCAGGCCCTGGATCACCCGCTCCTGGTCGCTGCCGTCGCGGCGCAGCAGGATTTCGAAAGGCACCAGATCGCCGGATGCCAGCAGCATCAGCTGCGGCAGCGGTTGCTGCTCGACCGTCGGGACCGCCCTGAGCTTCAGGCGCAGCTCGCGGTCCTCGAGCCGCAGCCCGACCCGCAGGCCGTCGGGCAGGCGTCGCTCGCGCAGCAGCGGGTCGTCGATGACGAGATCCCAGGTGTTCCTGCGCCCGTCGTAGCGCACGAAATCGTAACCGGCCTCATCCAGGCGGACGCCGACGTCGCGGCCCTCCAGCATCGCGTCCTCGCGCGCCTGCGACAGCACGGCGCGCAACCGGCGTGCTTCCTCGTCGAGCTGGTGGTCGCCGCCGAGCACGCGCACGGAAACGACGGCCATGCTGGTGATGATGCCGATGATGACTATGACGACCAGCAGCTCGAGCAGCGTGAAGCCCGAGGCGGTCGTGGAGCGCGAGCGTGCCGGACGGCTACTCGATGTTCCAGTTCGTGACGTCGGCATCGGGACCCTCGCCGCCAGGAGCATTGTCGGCACCGAGGGTGTAGAGATCGTATTCGCCGCGGGTCCCGGGGGCGATGTAGACGTAGTCATTGCCCCAGGGATCCTTCTTCAAGCCGTCGATATAGCCGCCTTGCTTCCAGTTGCGCACGTTCGGGTCCGAGGGCTTCTCGACCAGCGCCTTCAGTCCCTGGTCGGTCGTCGGGTAGCGGAAGTTGTCCATGCGGTAGAGATTCAGCGCGGTCTCGTACGCCCGGATGTCCTGTTGTGCCTTCGTGACACGCGCGTCGTCGATCCTGCGGATCACGTTCGGCGCCACCAGCGCGGCGAGAATGCCGAGGATGACGACCACGACCATGATCTCGATCAGCGTGAAGCCCGCCAGCGAGTGGCGACGGACGGGCGGGTGGCGGCGGGCGAAGGCGGGCAGGGCGTTCGGTTCAGCGTTCATCGCGGTGGTCAGGTGTTCCCGGTAAAGTCTGCGGATAATAGCAAATGGAGCTGCGGCGCCGTCGTGCGCCAGGTCTAGCGTGTTCAAGGTGCCGAAGGCCAAGCGATGGATCATGCCGGCAACCGTCGTCGTGCTGCTGGTCCTGCTCCACCTGGCCGGCAGCGAGCTCGTGCAGGCGCTGCGTTACGAGCGGGCCGCGGTGCTGGCCGGCGAGTCCTGGCGCCTCGTGACCGGGCACCTGGTGCACTGGGACCGGGCTCATCTCGGCTGGAACCTCGCTGGCGTGCTGCTGGTGTGGTGGCTGTTCGGCCGTGAGTACACGAATCTCCAGTGGCTGCTGATCCTGCTGGTTTCGACAGCGGCCGTCGACATAGGTTTCCTCTGGTTCGAACCCGGGCTCGCCTGGTACGTCGGCTTCTCAGGCACGCTGCACGGGTGCATGGCGGCGGGGCTGGCCGCCGCGCTCAGGCGGGACGCCGACTGGCTCACGCTGTCCGTCGCGGCGCTGTTTGCGGCTAAGCTGGCATGGGAGTACTTCGCGGGTCCGCTGCCGTTCACCGGCGGCACGATCAGCCTGCCGGTCATTCATGAGGCGCACGCCTGGGGGGCCATCGGGGGGCTGATCTGCGGCCTCGCGATCCTCTGCACCCGGCCCGATCGGGCGCGACCGCTATAATCCGGCCCAGATCCACGGGCAGGCGCCCTCGGGAGCAGGAACCTACAGATGTCCATTGCCGTCGTGTTTCCGGGACAGGGCTCCCAGTCGACCGGGATGCTGGGCGAGCTGGCCCGCTCGGAGCCGGTCGTCGAAGCCACGTTCGCGGAGGCCTCGGAGGTGCTCGGCTACGACCTCTGGGCACTGTGCCAGCAGGGTCCGGATGAGGAACTCGCGCTGACCGAGAAGACCCAGCCCGCGATGCTCGCCGCGGGCGTCGCGACCTGGCGCGCGTTGCAGGGCCACGCGCAACTGCGTCCGGCGGCAATGGCCGGCCACAGCCTCGGGGAATACTCGGCGCTGGTCTGCTCCGGGGCACTCGATTTCCGCGCGGCGACGGAACTGGTGCGTCATCGCGGCCGCTTGATGCAGCAGGCGGTGCCGGTCGGCGCGGGCGCGATGGCGGCCGTGCTGGGGCTGGAGGATGCGGAAGTGGAGGCGGCCTGCGCGGAAGCGGCGGGCAGCGAGGTCGTCGAGGCCGTCAATTTCAATGCTCCAGGCCAGGTCGTGATCGCCGGTCACGCAACCGCCGTCGCGCGTGCCATCGACGTCGCGAAAGGGCGCGGTGCGAAGCGCGCCGTGCTGTTGCCAGTCAGCGTGCCGTCGCACAGCAGCCTGATGCGGGGTGCCGCCGAGAGGTTCGCAGAGAAGCTTGCGGTCACCGAGCTGCGTCGTCCGCAGGTGCCGGACGTGTACACCGTCGAGGTCCGTCGGCACGCTGAGCCGGACGGGATCCGCAGCGCGTTGCAGGAACAGCTCTACAAGCCGGTGCGCTGGGCGGACACGGTGCGCGCGATGATCGAAAGCGGCGTGACGACGATCGTAGAGTGCGGACCGGGCAAGGTGCTGACTTCGCTGAACCGTCGCATCGCGCGCGGTCCCGGGCTCACGATGATCGCCGTCGACGATCCCGAATCGCTGGCCAGGGCAATCGCGGCCAGCCAGGAGTCTCCGGATGCTTGAAAACGACATTGCGCTCGTCACCGGTGCGACGCGTGGCATCGGCCGGGCCATCGCGCTCGAACTGGGGCGGCGGGGCGCTCGCGTGATCGGGACGGCCACCAGCGCGGCCGGCGCCGCCGCGATCGCCGCGTACCTCGGCGAGGCGGGCCTGCAGGGCCGCGCGGTCGTGCTCGACGTGTCCAGCCCGGAGTCGGTCGAAGCCTGCTTCAAGGACGTCGAAGCGAACGAGGGGACGCCGACGATCCTGGTCAACAACGCCGGCGTCACTCGCGACGGCTTGCTGCTCCGCATGAGCGCCGAGGACTGGGCGACCGTGATCGAGACGGACCTGAGCTCGGTGTACCGGACCAGCAAGGCCGTGCTGCGCGGGATGATGAAGGCCCGGCGCGGGAGGATCATCAACATCACCTCCGTGGTCGGCGTGATGGGCAACGCCGGCCAGGCCAACTACGCGGCGGCGAAGGCCGGCATGATCGGCTTCACGAAGAGCCTCGCGCGGGAGGTCGGATCCCGCGGCATCACGGTCAATGCCGTTGCCCCCGGCTTCATCGTCACGGACATGACCGAGGCGCTCGGCGAGGAGCAACGCGAGGCCCTGAAACGCCAGGTGCCGCTCGGGAGGCTCGGCTCGGCCGAGGACGTGGCCCAGGCGGTCGCGTTCCTGGCCTCACCCGGGGCCGGCTACGTGACAGGCGAAACGCTGCATGTCAATGGCGGCATGTATATGATTTGAGGGCGTTTTCTCGCCTGTTGGACCCCGGTGACGGGGTTCAACTAGAATACGCGCCCCATGTCGGGGGCCTCGGTGCCGACCGGCAATGTTCTCCACAGAGGAACAACTACACATGAGCAGTATCGAACAGCGGGTCAAGGCAATCGTCGCCGAGCAGCTGGGGGTGAAAGAGGAGGAGGTCACCAACGACTCCTCGTTCGTCGACGACCTCGGTGCCGATTCGCTCGACACGGTGGAACTCGTGATGGCGCTCGAGGAAGAGTTCGAGACCGAGATCCCGGACGAGGACGCCGAGAAGATCACGACGGTTCAGCAGGCCATCGACTACATCAACGAGCGTCGCAGCCAGGCCTGACACTGCATGAATTCGTAGCCGCCACGGAAGGCGGTGCGACACAACGACTGTAAGGGTCTGCCAGGGGAGCCCAGCTTGACGAAGCGCAGAGTCGTCGTCACCGGACTTGGCATCGTATCCCCTCTCGGCAGCAGCGTCGCCGCGGCCTGGGACGGCATCGTCAACGGCCGCAGCGGCATCGGCCCGATCACCAAGATGGACGTCAGCGCGTTCCCGGTCCGCATCGGCGGCCAGGCGCTGGGTTTCGACGCCGAGCAGTACATGGCGCCGAAGGACCTGCGCAAGTTCGATCCGTTCGTCCCGTTCGCGTTCGCGGCAGCCGCCCAGGCGATCCGCGAGGCGGGGATCGAGGTGGACGATGAGAATGCGCCGCGCATCGGCGTCGCGATCGGCGCGGGCATCGGCGGCATGCAGACCATCGAGGAAAACTGCGCCAAGTGGCTCGAGGCGAAGTCGCC
>CAZKLS010000060.1:9130-16963 GCA_964553405.1 uncultured Steroidobacteraceae bacterium | reverse complement strand
AGGGTTTTCGCTTCGATCGGCCGCAGCGGCACAGGTGTGCCTCGCTCAGGGCGCGGCCCTCGACGGTCAGTTCGCCCGCGATGGAAAAGGGACCGTTCTCGTTGATCGACAGGACGTTGCGCGGGTCGCGGTCAGCCATTGCCTCACCTCGCTTGCCACTGGATTTCGGCGAACAGGCTGCGCCCGCGGCCCGGGAAGTAACGGTAGTTGCCGAAGGCGAAGTCGGCACGGTCCGCGTAGTCCCGGTCGAGGGCGTTCATCAGGCGCAGGAATGCCGTCCAACCTCCCGGCAACTGCCAGCCCAGCCTCAGGTTCAGCAGTTCGTGTCCCGGATAGCGATGCTGGTTCGAGGCGTCGAGCCAGTACTCCCCGAGCACCTGCCATTCGGCCTCGGCCCTGAGCGCCTCGGTCGGCGTCCACTCGAGCCGGAAGTTGTGCATCTGTCTCGGGGCCGTGTCGATGTCGTCGCCCTTGGTGATCTGCTCGCCCGCCTCGACCGCACGGGAAAACTCGTAGCGGTGCCTTGCGAAACTGCCCGCGGCCCGGAATTCCAGCGAACTCAGCAGCTGCCAGCCCAGCTGGTACTCGAAGCCCCGATGCGAGGTGCGGCCGTCGCCGACGTAAAAGCCGTTGCTCTCTCGCAGCACGACGTCGTCCTTGCGCATCGTGTAGACCGCCACGGCGAAATCGAGCCGCGGCCAGGCGCCCTTGAGCCCGAGTTCCAGCGAGTCGATCTGCTCCGAGTCGAGGTCTGCGCGTGCCTGTTGCCGCTGCAGGCGATAGAGCTCGGTGGCTTCCGGTGGCCGGAAGCCGCTGACCGCCGTCGCGTAGGCGAAGAGCCCCTCCCGCAGGTCCAGTCCTACGCTCAGTTTCGGCGCGACGTCGAAGAACGAGTCCTCCCGGTCCGCGGGCCGGCTGTAGAGGCAGCCGCCGTAGGGGCAGGGTACGCCGTCCTCGTCGGTGTTTCCGGCGAGCATCCGGTTGTCGTAGTCGTAGCCGACGTACTCGGCACGCAGACCCGCGGTGATGTGCCAGCGCCCGCCGAACTGGCGCTCGAGCTGGCCGTACAGGGCCGCGACACTGGAGCGCACGTCGTAGTCGTAGTGCCTGCCGGCCGGGCGGATCGCGTTGGCAACCTCCGAGCCGCCGGTCGTCGGTGAGTCCTGGGCCTGGTAGAGGAAGGAGTCCGCGAACTCGATGTCGAGCCCCGTGGTCACTCGCCAGCCCGAGCGGGTCTCGCTGTGCAGCGTGCTCATCAGCCCGAGACTCTGCTGGCCGTTGCGCTCGAGCGGCTTGCCGAGCAGGAAGTGCTGCAGGAACTCCATCCGCGAACTGCGCAGGTAGGGCCGGAACTCGAGCTGAGCCGACTCGAGCAGATCGGGCTCGAACAGTCCCGTCAGTCGCACCGCGTAGGCCTCGCGGTAGGCTTCCGGGTTCAGGTTCCGGCGCCTGAGCGTCTCGTCCCGGTACGCGTCCTTGCCGAGGATGAACCCGGCGGTGTCCTGGTCGAGCCAGGTGGCCGCGAGGTCCACGCGTCCCGGCGTGTCGCCGAACGTGCCGGCCAGTGTCGCGTTGATCTTGGCCTCATCGAAGCCGGAGTCGTCGCGCCATCCGCCATCGTGCGTGTAGTGCGCACTCCATCCCGCGGTGCGGTCAGAGTCCTGCAGGCGACCGCTGCCCTTGAGCCGGTAATAGTCGTCCGGCCCGGCCTCGACGCCGACGCCGAACCCGGGCAGCTGCCCGGGCGCGGGCTGCAGCACGTTGATCGTGCCGTGCACGGCGTTCGAGCCGTACAGCGCGCTGCCGGGTCCGCGCAGCACCTCGATCGCGCGCGCCTGCTCCGTGTTGATCTCGAACATCTCGTTGACGTTGCAGAAGCCCACCGGCCGGATCGGAATGCCGTTCTCCAGGTACAGGAACTCGCCGCAGGAGCCCGCTCCGGTGAATACCGGCGAACGCACCGCCGTCAGGCTCTCCTGGCCGCTGCCGCGCTGGATCAGCGTGGCGGGCAGCCGGTTGAACGACTCGGAGTGATGGGTCGACCCGATCAGCGCGAGCGTGTCCGCATCGAGCTTGCCGATGCTGAACGGCGTGCTGAGCGCCGGCACCTCCTGCCGGGACGCGGTGACCAGGACTTCCTCCAGGTCCGATTCCGCGGCTTTCGCGTCGCGTTGCGTGCCGGGCAGGCAGCATAGCGCGGCAGTCACCAGCGCCATGCGCATCCCGTCGCCGCGTTTTGGGCCCGTCTGAGTCACTCGTCCAGCAGCCTCTGTTGCCGCAGTGGATTATCCGCGATCGAACGCCGCGGCAAACCTTCAATTGCACGTCGTTTGCTAGTATCGCGACCGGCGCGAACCGGAGCGATGCCGATGCCAATCCTGCAGCCGCGGTCTTCCACGGCAGTATTCCTCGCATTCGTTGCGGCCGGTGCCCTTGCGGTGCTGCTGCCGCCCAGCTGCCCAGCCGACGAAGCCACGCTCTCGCGCCCGAAGGTCGGCCTCGTGCTGAGCGGCGGAGGCGCGCGCGGTGCGGCCCACGTCGGCGTGATTCGCGCACTGGAGGAGATGCGGATTCCGATCGACGCCGTCGCAGGTACCAGCATGGGCGCCGTCGTCGGCGGGCTGTACGCAGCCGGGCTCAGCGGCGCCGAGATCGAGTACGTGTTCCAGCGCCTCGACTGGCAGGACCTGTTCCGCGATCGCGCACCGCGCCGTGACCTCGTCTATCGCCGCAAGCAGGATGATCGCAGTTACCTGGTCCGGCAGGCGCTCGGCGTGCGCTCGGACGAGGGCGTGGTGCTGCCGATCGGCCTGGTGCAGGGGCAGAAGATCACGCAGGTGCTGCGCGACGCCACCGCGCCGGTCGCGGACGTGCAGGATTTCGACCGGTTGCCGACGCCTTTCCGGGCGCTTGCGACGGACCTGGAGACCGGCGACGCGGTCGTGCTCGGCCAGGGCGACCTCGCGACCGTGCTCCGCGCGAGCATGTCCGCGCCGGGCGTGCTCGCGCCGGTCGAGATCGACGGGCGACTTCTGGTCGACGGCGGCATGGTCGACAACCTGCCCGTCGACCTGGTGCGTAAGATGGGAGTGGACGTGCTGGTGGTCGTCGACGTCAGCTTTCCGCTCGCCAATCGCGCGGGGCTGCAGTCCGCGATCGACGTGACGAACCAGATGATCGGCATCATGGTGCGCCGTGGCACGCTCGCCTCCCGGGAGTCGCTCAGCGGTGAGGACATCCTGATCGAGCCCGACCTGGGCCGCATGACGGCCTTCGATTTCTCGAAGGTCCCGCAGGTGATGGCTGCGGGCCGGTCGGCCGTGTCACAGGCCGAGGCACGACTTTCCAGCCTCGCGCTGAGCGACGCCGGGTACGCCGCCTATCTTGCGCACAGGAACGGCAGCCCGCGCGACGCAGTCCAGGTCGCGTTCGTTCGCCCGGCCCCGGGTTCGGAGCCGGATGCGGCGCGGATCGAGGCGGTGTTCGGCGACCTGGAGGGCCGGCCGCTCGACACGGCCGACCTGCAGCGCCGCCTGTATCGCGAGTACGGGCTCGACGTCTATGAATCCACCGATTATCGCGTGGTCGAGCAGGACGACGAGCAGGGCCTGGAGATCGACCTGCGCCGCAAGTCCTGGGGACCGAATTTCCTGCGACTCGGCTTGAGCGTAGAGCAGGACTACGAGGGTGGCGCGGTGGGCAACGCCGCCGCACGCTTGCTGATGACCGGCCTGAACACGCTCGGCGCCGAGTGGCTCACCGACCTACAGCTGGGCGAGGAGCCGCGTTTCTATACCGAGTTCTTCCAGCCGCTGTCGTTCAGCAACGGGTTGTTCATCGCGCCGGCCTTCCGCTACGAGCTCGAGACGCTGCAGGCGGTCGAGGACGGTCAGCGCATCGCGCACTACCGGATTCGTGACACCGAGTTTGCGCTGGCGCTGGGCGCAGAGCTCGCCAGCTGGGGCGAGATCCGCCTCGGCGCGCGCTACGGCGACGGCAGCACCCGGGTGATGATCGGCGACCCGGGCCTGCCGGAGGGCGAGTTCGACATCGGGGGCTACTTCCTCAACTTCGGCTACGACCGGCTCGACAGCGCCTATTTCCCGCGGCACGGGCAGGCCTTTCGCGCGTCCTGGCTCGCCGACCGCGAGTCGCTGGGCGCCAGCCGGGATGCGGACATCGTGGCTGCGTCCTGGCAGTTCGCGCGCAGCCACGAGCGCTACAGCATGTTCATCTCAGTGGATGCGGGTTCCGCGCTCGATGACCGGTTCAACTCCCCGCAGGACCTGTTCACGCTCGGCGGCTTCCTGAACATCTCGGGCCTGCCCTCCGATACGCTCGCCGGAACGCAGTACGGCATCGTGCGGGGCCTCGCCTACCGGCGCATCAGCCGCGGCGGCACCGGGTTCTTCGAGTTTCCGGCGTATCTCGGGTTTTCGCTCGAGGCGGGCAACACCTGGTTGACGCAGGACGACGTCGACGTCGGGGACCTGGAGACGGGCGGGAGCCTGTTCCTGGGCGCCGAGAGCCCGTTCGGGCCCGTCTACCTCGCAGCGGGATTCGCCGAGGGCGGCGAAAGGGCGTTCTACCTGTTCCTCGGCAAGACGTTCTAGCACGCTGCCCGCATCCGCTAGAATCCGCCGATGGCGACCTGTCACGAGCACAACCTGCGACGACCGCTGCCCGGGCAGCGTCCGTTCGGCATCCGTGTCCGGCTGCGCGGGGGCGACCCGTTCCGCCGGCTGCTCGGCGAGGACTGGACTCACGAGCACTGGTTCGAGACCCGCGAGCAACGCGACGAGGCGCTGGCGCGGATGAGCGGGCGTTACGTCTACTTCCGTCCCGGCGACCAGCCCGCGCTCGATTTCGAGCGTCTCGACCCCGCCTGAGCCGCGGCGCAGCCCGGCACGCGTGACGCCCCCGGCGGAGATTCGCTAGCGCTGGCCGCGGTCGCCGGCGCCCTCCCGGTCCGACCATCCGAGCAGTCCCCGCGTGATCAGCCGGTAGACCGGCTTGCCGGTTCGCGCCCACGCGGCCGCGACGACCGAGCGGCGCGCGAGGATCCTGCGCTGCCGTTCGCTCAGGCGGGACGGGCAGTAGCTCCGCTTGTGCTTCAACAGGTGCCGCAGGTCGTCGTAGGCCAGCGCCCGGAACGCGCGCCCCCGGTGGCGCGGGCACGCGGCGAGCTGGAAGTCCACCAGCGCGGGACGACCGTCCGTCGTGACGAGCCAGTTCGGTTCCTTGGCCAGGTCGTTGTGCAGCACCCCCGCGGCGTGCAGCCGGCGCAGCAGTCGCAGCGCCTCGCGGAAGTAGGCGGGATCCCCGGGTCTCGCCTGCTGCATCGGCTGGCCGTCGATCCAGCTGCGCAGCAGTCTGCGGCCGTCCCAGCGCAGCAGTCGCGGCACCCCCTCGACGCCGTCCAGCATGCGGAGCGCCCGCGCCTCGCGCCGGGCCAGCGAACGGGCCAGTGGACGCAGCCACCAGCGTGCCGCACCGGTATCCCGCTCGACGGCGACGGCCCGGGATCCAGGTCCAACGCCGCTGACGCGGCAGACCAGGCCCAACGCGTCGCGTTTCAGCAGCGTCCGGCTTTCGGCCGCGTTCACGGCAGCCTGAGCAGGGTCGGTGTCAGGCCGGTGGCCTGCGAGAGGTCGGCCAACTGCAGCAGCAGGTAGGCGCCGACCAGCGAAGCCGCGTCGACGATGGACTTTAAGAACACCCGCGGCCGAAGTTCCGTGCGTTCGGGCAGCGGCCCGGCGGCCCTGCGTGGCCACAGCGCCGGCACTTCACGGCGATAGGCCTCGAAGGCATTGCCGTGAAGCCCGGCCAGCAGCGCGTCCTCGCGTCGGATCGCGGCAGCGAATATCAGTGCGAACGCAGCGCCGAGCCCCAGCGTGATCGTGAGGCTGCGGCTTGCGAGCCCGAGGCCCAGCATGCCGATCCATGACAGCGCGTACAGCGGGTGCCGACAGGCGGCGTACGGGCCGGCCCGCACCAGCGTCGCGTCCTTGAACCCTGCGATGAAGGCCGAGGTCCAGACCCGGCCGAGTGCGGCGCAGGCGACCAGCGCCAGTCCGCCGAGCCGGGCGAGTGCCCCCCAGGCGCCCGCGAGCAGGTCTCTCTCGGAGACGGCTACCAGTACCACCACCGTGCCTAGCAGCGCAGCCGTCAGCCTGAGGCGGGGCGTGCTGCGCGAGGTAGCCATGCGCGGATTGTAGTCGCCCGCTACAGTTCGCACATGGAATGGCTCAGCAGCTACTTCGGTTACGTGATCGGCGCCGTCGTCGCGATCCTGCCGATTGTGAACCCGCTCGGCGCCGTGCCGCTGGTCGTCAGCGTCGCTGCGCAACTGCCGGAGCAGGAGCGACTGCGGCAGATCCGGCGCGCCTGCATCTATACGTTCTTCCTGATGGCAGGCTTCCTGGTGGCGGGCAGCCTGGTCATGAGCTTCTTCGGGATCTCGATGCCGGGCATGCGTATCGCGGGCGGCATGATCGTCGCCTTCCTCGGCTTCCAGATGCTGTTCCCTGAGCCACGCACCGCGGTCCGCCAGATCGAGCACTCCGGCGACATCCAGTACGACATCTCGTTCACGCCGCTGGCGATGCCGGGCCTGAGCGGGCCCGGTACGTTCGCCGTCGTGATGAGCCTGTCCTCTCAGGCGAGCGCCCGGCAGGGCTGGGAACGGGTCGCCGACTTCCTCGGCGTGCTCACGGGCATCCTGATCGTCTCGCTGGCGAGCTGGTTCGTGTTGCGCGCGGCGGAGCGCTTCAACCGGGTGCTGGGCGAGACGGGCACCGTGGCGCTGACGCGCATCATGGGATTCCTGATGGTCTGCATCGGCGTGCAGTTCATCATCAACGGCCTGAGCGCGATCCTCGGCGACCCGGTGTTCTGGTCCGGCCTGGCCGACGCGCTGCACGCACTCGGACGCTGAGGCCGCCGACCGGCATCCGACCGGTCGCTGGATTCGAAGTCTCTCCCCGGAGGACTGCTGGAAATGTGGATGCTCAGGAAGAAGAAGCTCGAGATGCCCGGCGAGCGCGAGGCACTGCCCGGGCGATCACGGCCGATGCCGGTCCCGGACCGCCACTACGTCAACGGGCACAGGATGGCGCCGCCGTACCCCGACGGACTGGAACTGGCGATGTTCGGGCTGGGCTGTTTCTGGGGCGCCGAGCGGGCGTTCTGGACGCGGCCGGGCGTCTACAGCACCGCGGTCGGGTATGCCGCGGGACTGACTCCCAACCCGACCTACGAGGAGGTCTGCACGGGTCTCACCGGCCACAACGAGGTCGTGCGGGTCGTGTTCGATCCGTCACTCGTGGGTTTCGATGAACTGCTGCGCGTCTTCTGGGAATCGCACGACCCCACGCAGGGCATGCGCCAGGGTAACGACGTCGGCACGCAGTATCGTTCCGGCATCTACTGCTATGGCCCGGCGCAGCAGGCAGCGGCCGAGAGCAGCCGCGACGCCTATGCCGCGAGGCTTGCGGCGGCCGGCTTCGGCGCGGTCACGACCGAGATCCTCCCGGCGCCTGAGTTCTATTTCGCCGAGGAATACCACCAGCAGTACCTGGCCAGGAATCCCGGCGGTTACTGCGGGCTGGGCGGAACCGGGGTGTCCTGTACTGCAGCCGCGCCGACCCCGGGCTCGTGACCCGTCCTCGCGGACGTGACGCGCGCCGTTACTCGGGCGGCGGGGCGCCGGGACTCGGGTCTTCCATCGGGTACGTGGTCACGCCGCCGCTCGAGGAGTCGCCCGGTTTCGGCGGCGCCGGCGCCGGCGCCGGAGCGGGGGGCGGCTGCGTCGCCGGCGCGGCAGGGGCGTTG
>CAZKLS010000060.1:0-9030 GCA_964553405.1 uncultured Steroidobacteraceae bacterium | reverse complement strand
CGGCGCCGGCGCCGGAGCGGGGGGCGGCTGCGTCGCCGGCGCGGCAGGGGCGTTGGTTGCCCGCTCCAGCGCGGCCGTGAAGTCGCGTGCCGGCTGCGGGGCGCTGCCGACGCGCCCCTCGAGGATCTGCGAGGGGAGGATTCCCGCGACGCCGTAGGCGGTCTCGTTCGAGGAGTCGTCTATGACGATGACGCCGCCGTCGAGCGCCACGCCGGCGAACAGCCCCTCGCTGCGCGAGTAGGACAGCACCTGTGCCTTGAAAGTCGCATCCGTCGTCGCGGCTGCGGACCGACCGAGCGGTCCGGCCGCGACACTGGCATCGGCGCCGAGCGTGACCTTACCGCCCGCGATGCCCTCGACGCTACGTCGCGACATCAGCACCAGCACGACGTCGGTGGATTGCAGGCCCCATTGGAAGCCGACGTTCGCACCGCCCATGGTCACGAAGACGGGGTTGCTCCAGGTACCGTCCGGCCGACGTACCGCCATCACGCCCTTGCCGCCGCGACCGCCGAAGATGATCGCTGCCTTGACGAGGTCCGGCACGACGACGATGCCGTAGGCGCGTTCGAGCAGCCAGGTCGGTATCGCCTGCTCGCTCAGGTTCGAGAAGGACTCGAACACCCTGCGCGACTTCTCGAGCCGCTCGTCGGTCCGGGCGTCCGCCTGCGCCGCGACACTTGCGGCGAGCCCGACCGAGAAAGCCGCAATCAAGGCAAGAATTCGCTGCATTCGCCCGCGTCCGTGTGCCGTTGGAGAAGCAGGAACTCTAACAGAATCCGACCGCGTCCCGCGCGGCCTCCCGTGCCTCAGGCGGCGCCGGAATCCCGCAGCGCCGCGATCTGCGCCTCCTCGTAGCCCGCCTCGCGGAGCAGCGCGGCGGTGTGCTCGCCGAGCTGCGGCGCCGGCCGGCTCGGCAGCCGCTCGCCGTCGAGCTTGATCGGGTTGGCGAGCACCCGGAAATCCGCGCGCGCGGGATGCGGCAGGCCGCGCACCATGCCGATCTCGTGCGCAAACGGGTTGTCGAGCGCCTGGGGCAGGTCGTTGACCGGCGCGGCAGGCAGCAGCCCCTGCAGACGCTCCAGCCACTCGGCCGTACTGCGCCGCTCGAAATGCGCATCCAGCCGCTGCGTGAGCTGCTCGCGGTGAATGCGCCGGGTCTCCGCGGTCGCAAACGACGGGTCGTTCGCGAGCCCCGGGTCGTCCAGCACGTCCAGCAGGGATCGCCAGAACTTCTCGGTCATGCACATCACGAAGATCCAGCCGTCGGCGGTGCGAAACAGCTGCACCGGCGTGGCGGAGGGATGGGCGCTGCGCGGCAGCCGCTCGGTGCGCTGGCCCTCGTTCAGGTACCAGTTGCCCGGGTAGGTGAGCTGGTGCATCGCGACGTCGAACAGCGACACGTCCACGTCCCGGCCCCGGCCCGTCCTGCCGGCGCCGATCAGCGCCGAGAGGATCGCGACGGCCAGCGTGATGCCGGTCATGAAGTCCACGATCGACAGGCCCATGCGGCTCGGTGGCGAGCCCGGCTCGCCGGTCAGGTGGAGGTAACCCGCCTCGGCCTGCATCAGGTAGTCGTAGCCAGGCCAGCTGCTGCGGTCGTTGTCCCGCCCGTACGCCGACAGGTGGGCGCAGACGATGCGGGCGTTCACGGGTCCGAGCGCCGCGTAGTCGAGCCCGAGCTTCGCCGGCTGGTCGCCCCGCAGGTTGTTCATCACCACGTCCGCCCGCGCCGCCAGGCGGCGGAAGGCCTCGCGACCGTCCGGATGCTTCAGGTTCAGCGTGACGCTCTTCTTGTTCAGGTTGAAGGTCTGGAAGAACTCGCTGTCATGCGGACCGAGGAAATGCGGTCCCATGCCACGCGTCGCGTCGCCGCCGAGCTCGCGGCTCTCGATCTTGATTACCTCGGCGCCGAGGTCGGCGAGGTACATGGAACCGAAGGGCCCCGCGCCGAAGTTCTCCAGCGTCAGTACCCGTGTGCCCGCGAGCGGCAGTTCCTGGCTCATGCCGGATGATGTTGCCGCGTCGGCAGGGTGCTTACAACCTGAGGAGCCCCGGCTCCGGCCGGCCGGCGACCCCTGCGGGCGCTTGCGCGTGTGGTTCGAGACGATCGTTGATAGCATTCGCTCACCCGCCGCCCCCGATTCAGGCAAACGCAAGAGGCGAACCGGCCCGAGGCTCCCCGCAGCCCAGGCGAAACGCACCGCGGCCATGGCCCGCAAAGGCATATTTTTCCCGTTGAAGGACGCCGCGCTGCGCGACGACGTCCATGAGCTCGGTGCGCTGGTTGGCGAGGTGCTGTCCGACCAGTGCGGCCCCGGGCTGTTCGACTGCGTCGAGGGCGACCGGCTCGCGGCCATCGGACGCCGCCAGGGTGATGCCGAGGACAGCGTCGCGCTGGTCGTGCGTACGCAGCAGCGCTCTCCGGAGGAGGCTCGCGACCTGATCCGGGCTTTCACGTCCTGGTTCCAGGTGGTCAACCTGGCCGAGAAAGTGCACCGCGTGCGCCGTCGCCGCCAGTACATGAGCGACAGCAGCGGCGCCCAGCCCGGCGGCTTCGAGGACTGTTTCGTCAAGCTGCGCGGACGCGGCATGACGCTCGAGCGCGTGCTCGCGCTGCTCGCCCAGTTGCGGATCGAGCCGGTGTTCACCGCCCACCCCACCGAATCCACTCGTCGGACACTGCTGCGCCAGCAGCAGCGCATCGCCAGGCTGCTGCTCGCCCGGCTCGAAGGCGGGCACACGCCGGGTGAGCGACGGGCGACGATCGAGCGGGTGCGTACCGAGCTGACAACGGGCTGGCAGACGGCGGACAATTCCCGCGAGCGCCTCACCGTCGCCGACGAGCGCGAGCACGCGCTGTTCTTCCTGGTCGAGGTGATCTACGAGGTCATCCCGGCGTTCTACGAGGAAATCGAGCAGGCGCTCGCCAAGGTGTTCCCGGAGGCGGCCGAGAGCCATCACGTGCAGGAATTCCTGTATTTCGGGTCGTGGGTCGGCGGAGACATGGATGGTCATCCGGACGTCCATGCGAAGACGATCCGCGAGAGCTGCGCCCGGCACAACCAGCTGATCGTGAACCGTTACTTCCTCGAGGTTCAGGCACTGGCCGAGAAGCTGAGCCAGAGCTCGAACCGGGTCGAGGCCTCGCCGGTCATCTCCGAGCGCATCGAGCAGTACCGCAGTCTCGTGCCTGCAGCCCGTGCGTCCACGCCGGCGAGTCACGACCGGATGCCTTACCGGGTGTTCCTCGGGCAGATCGCGGAGCGGCTGCGCGCCACCTACGACCATCGCTCAGGGCAGTACGAGCGGGTCGAGCAGCTGCAGGACGATCTGGAGCTGATCGCGGCGAGCCTGCAGGAGCACCACGGCATCTATGCCGGACTGTTCCACGTCCGGCGTCTGCTCAGGCGGGTTCGCACTTTCGGCTTCCACCTCGCATCGCTCGACGTCCGCCAGAACGCCGACGTGCACCGGGAGATCGTGGGTCACGCGCTGGCCGACGACGGGTGGCTCGAGAAACCGGCCGCGGAGCGGACCGCCCGGCTGCGCGCTGCGATCCACAGCGACGAGTCGCCGGTCACGGCGCTCGATGCCGCCGGCAAGCGCGCGCTGTGGGTCTTCGAGGCCATGCAGTATTGCAGCCACCGTTACGGGCGGGCCGCGATCGGCAGCTACGTCGTGAGCATGGCGCACGACACCGACGACGTGCTCTCCGTGCTGCTGCTGGCGCGCTGGGCGGGCTTCGTCGAAGGACCCGAGGGTCACGTGCCGATCGACGTCGCGCCGTTGTTCGAGTCCGTCGCGGCGCTGGAGTCCGCCGGCGCGACGGTGACGCGGCTGCTCGACGACCCGGTCTACCGCGAGCATCTCGCTGCCAGGGGTAACCGGCAGGTCGTGATGATCGGCTATTCCGACAGCGGCAAGTCGGCCGGAGTCGCGGCCTCGCGCTGGCTGCTGCGCAAGGCGCAGGAAGCCATGGCAGCCGCCTGCGAGGCGGCCGGAGTCCGCTTGCTGCTGTTTCATGGCCGCGGCGGGGCGGGCGGTCGGGGCATCGGCCGCACGGCCACGTTCGTCCGCAGCCTGCCGCCGGGCGCCTTGCAGAGCACGTTGAGGGTGACGGAGCAGGGCGAGAGCATCAACGAGCGCTACGGCCTCCGGCCGATCGCGCTTCGGACCTTCGAGCAGGCGGCGAGTGCCGTCGCGCTGTGCTCGGCGGGGTACTTCGGTCCCGGGCTGGTCGGCGACCGCTGGCGCGAGGCGATGGAGGCGCTCGCGGCGACCAGCAGGGAGCGGTATCGCGCGCTGGTGCACGAAGATGAGAAGTTCCTCGAGTTCTTCCACCTGGTCACGCCGGCCGACGTGATCGAGCGCATGCAGATCGGCTCCCGCCCGGTGGTCCGCGGCCGCGGCGGCGGCGTCGAGGCGCTGCGCGCCATTCCCTGGGTGTTCGCCTGGTCCCAGAGTCGGCACCTGATCCCAGGATGGTACGGCTGCGGCACGGGACTCGCCGTGGTCGCAGCGAGGTTCGGCGACGAACTGCTCGGTGAGATGTACGGTCGATGGCCGTTCTTCGAGGCGCTGGTGGACGACGTCGAGGTGGCGCTCGCAAAGGCCGACATGGGCATCGCGGCGTTCTACGAGCAGCTGGCCGGGCGGGAGCACGAGCGTTTCGGCAGGCTGATCCGCGAGGAGTTCGAACTCGCGCAGCAGCACGTCCTCGCGATCAAGGGCTGCGCCCGTCTGCTGGACGCCGAGCCCACGTTGCAGCGCTCGATCCGGCTCAGGAATCCCTACATCGATCCACTGCACCTGACCCAGGTGGACCTGCTGCGGCGCTGGCGCGAATCCAATCGCGAGGATCGCGAGCTGTTCGACGCGCTCGTCGCCTCGGTCAACGGCATCTCGCAGGGCATGCAGGGCGCGGGCTGACTGCACATTCCCTTGTTGACTAGACGGTGTTGCTGAACTAGCGTCCGCAACGGACTGACGCCGCGCGGTGTTCGCCGCGCATTCGAATCAAAGAGGGAGTTTTCGATGGCAGCGAAAAAGAAGGCGCGGCGCACGACGCACCGCAGCAGCAAGGGCACGAAGCTCTACGCGGTCCGCGATTCAAAGGGCCGCATCAAGGACATCCAGACCTACAAGCGGGCCCATGCCGCCGACCTGAGGAAGACGGCCAAGGACGAGACCGGCACTGCCAAGAAGAAGAAGACGACGACGAAGGCCAAGGCCAAGGCAAAAGCAAAGGCCAAGACGGTCAAGGCGAAGACCAAGGCCAAGACGGTCAAGGCGAAGGCGAAGGCCAAGCCCCGGACGGTCAAGGCCAAGTCGGCCAAGGCGAAGTCCACGAGCCGCAAGGCCGTGCGCAAGTCGCCGGCGAAGAAGGTCGCGCGCAAGACCACGGCAAAGGCCCGCAAGACGACGAAGCAAGCCAAGAGCGTCACCGCGAAGCAGGTCACTGCGGTTCGCAAGGCGGTGAAGAAGGCGCCGGCCAAGACCCGCGCGGCCTACAAGAAAGCCGTCAAGAAACTGCCGAAGCCGGCGCGGCAGGCAGTCAAAGAGGCCGAGAAGACGCTGTCGAAGGCCGAGAAGTCGCTGGAGAAGTCGCTGAGCACGGCGCGCAAGCGGGTCAAGGCGACGGCCAAGCAGGCCGAGAGCATGGCCGCGAAGGCGGAGAAGTCGCTGGAGAAGTCCACCGGCTCCGTGATCGATCAGGCCAAGGACCTCTTCCAGAAGGTCAGCGACACGGTCGAGAGCGTGGTCGAGAACGTGGTACCCGGCCAGTCGAAGTAGGCGGCCCGGTACGGCATCGACGACAGGCCCCGGTGCGTCATGCCCGGGGCCTGCGCCCTAGGGCCGGTCGGCGCCGCGGCGCCGGATCTCGAACACGGACCGCCGCGCGGCGAGGTGCGGCGGAAGGCCGGCCGGATCGATCGCGATCCCTTCGCCCGAAACCTGCATATAGCTTGGATCCCAGGGCATGACGACGCGGTAGGCCGATGGCGTCACGGCGATGCGTGGCGTGATCGCCGGGGTCTCGCGGCGGCGCTCGGCCGCGAGCATCCCGTGCAGGCTGCCGTGCCTGCCGTGGCTCTCGGCGAGATCCTCCAGCGTCAGGATGGTCGGTGGCACCATCTGCATCTCGCCGCGGCCGAGCGCAGCGAGCGCGATCTCCGGACGCACCCACCGATGCTCCGTCAGCTCGGATTGGTCGGCCTCAACCGTGGCTGCGCCGGTCAGCTCGACAGCAAAAAAGCGGGTGTCATATCGCTTCGGCTCCGCCGAAGGCGTGATCCAGTGCGACCAGTACACGAAACGGTCCAGGTCGAGCCTGAGGCCGAGTTCTTCGAGCAGGCCGGCAAAGCGTGCGGGATCGCTGGCGACCTCGGCGCGACGATCCGCGAGCCGGTCTGACGGCATTCCCGGACGCGGCCCGCCGGTGGCGAGCAGGACGCCCGATTCCTCGAAAGTCTCCCGGCAGGCGGCCACCTGCAGCCCCAGCGCGATATCCGCGGGCAGAGGATCACCCTGCGCGTCGCACAGGCGACACCGCGGCTGCGCCGGAGTGTCGGCGGGCAGGTGCTTGAGCATCGCCGCCGCGCAGTCCGTGCGCTCGAGCCTGCCACCCGGAAACACCCACATACCCGCCATGAAGGCGAGCCCAGCCCCGCGCCGCATCATCAGCACCTCGAGCTCGCCGGCCGATTCGCGCAGCAACAGGACCGTTGCCGCCGGTCGCGGCTCTGCAACCGGAGAGGACGCGTTCATCGTGGTCGGGTTCTCCTGCGCCGGAGCGGAGCTCACGCCTTCCACTGGCGGGAGCGCGCGTTGCGCAGCTGCCAGGGATGGTCAGGGTCGAGTTCCTCGTCGAAGAGTTCGCCGCGGCCCTGCAGCGGCGTCCAGTCCGTATACGAACCGACCAGGTTGCCGAGGTAGGGCGACGCGACGGCCAGGCATTCCTCGAAGTCCAGGTCGTCCGGTTCCACGACCCCGCGCCGCGGATGGCGCAACGCCCACACGGCCGCGGTGATCGCGCCCGCGGCGACCTGCAGCGAGGTGGCGTTGGTATGCGGAACCTCGCGCCGGGCCGCCTCGATGGTGAGCTGTGATCCGAACCAGTAGGCGTTGTGCGCATGGCCTGCGACCAGCACGCCGAGTTCGTCCATCCCGGTCACGATCTCGGAGCAGAGCACGCGCCGGGTCGGCTGCATCTGCCAGCCGCGGCCCTCGAGTTCGAGCGCGGACAGCATCGCGTCGTCGCAGGGGTGGTAGACGAACATGACCGTGGGCCGGTAGAGCAGCGAGCGCCCGTCGCGCAGCGTCAGCTGGTCCGCGATCGAGAAGACCTCGTCGTGCGTCATCAGCAGGCCCTGGAAACCGCCGAGCGATGGCAGCCAGCTGCGCGCGAACGTGGCGCCGCCCGGACGCCGCAGGTAGATCGTGCCGGATCCGCGTCGGTGCCAGCTGGCACCGGCCGGCTTCCTGGGCTCCGCCGTGCCGAGCGAGAGCTCCGAAGGCTGCATCAGCTCGTCGACGAACCCGTCGATGGACCAGGTGTTCACGAACTCGTTCGGGCGCTTGGGGCGCTCCGCCGCCTGGGTGTCGCGCTCCGATATCTGGATCAGGTCGACGCCGAGCTTGCGGGCGAGTTCCGCCCAGCCGGGCGCAGAGGTTGGACGGTCGTCCGGGAGCTGGACCCGCTCGGCCAGGTCGAGCAGCGCGCGCTTGACGAAGTGCGACACCAGCCCCGGGTTCGCGCCGTGGTCGACGACGGCGGTCGGTGAGTCCGGGCCCAGCTTCGCGGCCAGCTTGAGCATGCGCTCGCGCGTCAGGAAGTTCGTGCGCTCGCGGACACTCAGCATCGGGTTGTCGAAGACACCGGGCCAGGGTTCGATCGAGGTGTCCACGTACAGCACGCCCTGTTCCGAGCACCACTCGACGAGGTCCAGGCTGTCGACGTCGACGGACAGGTTCAGCAGCAGGTCCCCGGGCGCGAGGTAATTTCGCAGCTCCCGCTGGTAGCTGCCGGGCTTGAGGTGACAATGCACGAAGCGTGCACCCATCTCCCGCGCCACGCCGCGGCCTCGTTCGTCGGCCGAGAGCACCGTGACCGAACCGGCCGCGGAGTGGATGTGCCTCGGCAGCAGCGGCAGGACCGCCTGGCCGATGCTGCCGCAGCCGATCATGACGACCCGCCCGTCCAGCCGGGCGGATTCGAAGTCTGTCGCAGCCGTCACGTTGGAGAAGTGCTCGGTCATCAGTCGGGTGAACCGCACTGACCGTAACAGGTCTCCGGCCCGTCCGAAACCCTCGCCGGCGCCCGGGTTCGCGTCGGTTGCTGCCGGTGGCCAGGATCTCGGTATTTCTGCGACTTCCGATCCACAGGTGCTTGTCGGAGACTTGAATAGAGGATGCCCGACGTCCGGACGAACAGGAGAGCCAGCGTGTCGAAACTGTATGTATTGGTTGCAGACAGCGCCGTGGCCCGGATCTTCACCGCCCGTGGGCCCGACGGACCGTTGAACGAAGTCGAATCGCTGAGCCACACCGCGAGCAGGTTGCACGAGCGCGACCTCGCCTCGGACCGGCCGGGCCGCACGTTCGACAGCGTGGGCGGCGGCCGGCACGCGAAGGAACTCGAGGTCAGCCCGAAGGAAGAGGAGGCGGTCAGGTTCGCCGAGCAGCTGGCCGAACGCATGCACGCGGGGCGGACGGCCGGCGAGTTCGACCGGCTGATGGTGGTGGCGGCGCCGAGGTTCCTTGGGCTGTTGCGCGAGAAGCTCGATCCCGCGACGCGTGCGCTGGTCGGGTTCGAACTCGACAAGGACCTGACCAGGCACATACCGGAGGAGATCCGCTCCCATCTGCCCGAGAAGCTGTATTCCGGGGACTGAACGTGGCGCGGCAGCGGGATGGGAGGTGTGACTTGAAGATTTCGGGAAAGGTGTTCTGCTGCGGCGCGGCACTCGCGCTGTTCGCCTCAACGGCGCTCGCCGCCGATCCGCAGTCCGCGACGACCGGGCCGCT
>CAZKLS010000059.1:0-17167 GCA_964553405.1 uncultured Steroidobacteraceae bacterium | reverse complement strand
GCCGGACCCTCACCCGCCCTTCGGGCACCCTCTCCCGGCCGAGCCGGGAGAGGGTCGGGGAGAGGGCCGGGGTGAGGGCGAAATGACCTACGCGCTCTTCGCCTGCTCCGCCGGCTTCTCGTCCCGCAGCTCGCGCCGCAATATCTTGCCGACGTTGCTCTTCGGCAGCTCGTCCCGGAACTCGATGAACTTCGGCTTCTTGTAGCCGGTCAGGTGTTCCTTGCACCAGGCGCCGAGCTGCGCCGCGTCGAGCGTCGGGTCCTTGCGGACCACGAACACCTTGACCGCCTCGCCGGACTTCTCGTCGGGCACGCCGATCGCCGCGCATTCGATCACGCCCGGGTGCATCGCGATCACGCCCTCGACCTCGTTCGGGTACACGTTGAAGCCCGAGACGATGATCATGTCCTTCTTGCGGTCCACGATCTTGATGTAGCCGTTCTCGTCCATGACGCCGACGTCGCCGGACTTGAAGAACCCGTCCGGGGTCATCACCTTCGCGGTTTCCTCGGGACGCTGCCAGTAGCCCGCCATCACCTGCGGACCACGGATCGCGATCTCACCGGGCTGGCCGAGCGGCACCGGCTGCCCGGCGTCGTCGAGGATCGCGATCTCGGTGCTCGACACCGGGATCCCGATCGTTCCGGTGTACTCGCGCGCCGTGATCGGGTTGCAGGTAGCGATCGGCGAGGTCTCGGAGAGGCCGTAGCCTTCGATGATCGGAATGCCGGTGATCTTCAGCCACTTCTCCGCCACCGCCTGCTGCACGGCCATGCCGCCGCCGTTCGCGATCCGCAGGCTCGAGAAATCGAGCTTGCGGAATTCCTCGTTCTCGGCCAGCGCGTTGTAGAGCGTGTTGACGCCGGGCAGGACGTGGAACTTGAACTTCGAGAGCTCCTTGACCAGGCCCGGCAGGTCGCGCGGGTTCGGGATCAGCACGTTCAGGCTGCCCAGCCGCAGGCCACCGAGCAAGTTCACCGTCAGCGCGAACACGTGGTAGAGCGGCAGCGCGCAGACGTACACGAGTTGCTCCGGCACCGGGCCGCGACTCGTGTCCTTCAGCGCCGGCTGGACCCAGGCATCGAGCTGCAGCACGTTCGCGACCAGGTTACGGTGCGTCAGCACCGCGCCTTTCGAGACGCCGGTCGTGCCACCCGTGTACTGCAG
Organism: uncultured Steroidobacteraceae bacterium; assembly: GCA_964553405.1. Taxonomy (GTDB): domain Bacteria; phylum Pseudomonadota; class Gammaproteobacteria; order Steroidobacterales; family Steroidobacteraceae; genus DATIRA01. Next base: position 16,000 of record CAZKLS010000059.1, on the reverse strand, counting down.
GAACGCGATGTCTTCGGGGCCGAGCTCGACCTTCTTCAGCGAGTGGCGTGCACCCTCGTCCAGCGTGTCGTTGAAGCGCAGCGAGCCGGGCAGCGTGTACGCCGGCACCATCTTCTTGATGCGCCGGACCGCGAAGTTGACGATCACGCCCTTCGGGAAGCCGAGCAGGTCGCCCATCGAGGCGACGACGACGTGCTTGACCGGCGTCCTGGCGATCACCTGCTGCAGCGTCGAGGCGAAATTCTCCAGGATGACGATCGCCTCGGCACCCGAGTCCTTGAGCTGGTGCTCGAGCTCCCGCGGCGTGTAGAGCGGATTCACGTTCACGACCACGCAGCCGGCCCTGAGTACGCCGGCGACGGCCACCGGGTACTGGATGACGTTCGGCATCATGATCGCGACCCGCGCCCCGGGCTTGATGCCCCGCGACTGCAGCCACGCCCCGAACGCGGCCGACAGACGGTCGAGCTCGGCGAACGTCGTGAAGCGATCCATGAAGGCATACGCCTTGCGCGTCGCGTAGGTGTTGAAGGCCTCCTCCATCAGATCCACCAGCGACGTGTACTGCGCGACGTCCACCTCCGCGGGCACACCCTCGGGATAGTTCTTCAGCCAGAGTTTTTCCATGTTCTCCCCCTCCTCGATCCGTACCCGGAATGTTGACAGTGGCGTGCCGCCGGGCTCAATCCGTGTTTTGTGCGGCCCGTTCGCGCACCGGGAGCGGCACGTTGCACAGTCCGACATGGCCGGCCGGCACCTTGAACCAGCCCTCGCGGCGGTTGCGGCGCGATTCCAGCAGGCTCTGGAACGTCGCGGTATCGGTGCGCAGCAGCTCGAGATGGCTGCGCTGCGCTTCGGGCAGGTCTGCCTCGAGCCGGACGCTCAGGATCGGCACGTAGCGAGCCGGGTCCTCGTAGAAGCCGAGAGGACCACTGCCGCGGGGCAGCACAGACAGGCGTTCCATGCCCTGTATGACCCGCCCGACCAGCGTGATGTTGCGGTCGAGGTGTCGCGGCTCGTGGCCGATCACCACATAGAGCTGCGCCCCGCTGCCGCTGTCCACGTCCTCGCCTCGTCCAGCGCCGACCATGCCATAACAGTGCGCGAGCCAGGTTCTGCCGGCGGCCGGGTCCCGCCCGACCGGAAACCCGGCCGAGAAGCCCACCTCGGGCGCGTAGCCGTCCCCGTCCGGCAGCCGCGTGAACGGCAGTGCCGGCGTGATCGCGGTCGTGAACTCGGACGGCAGCGTCGTCCGGGCCTCGCCGAAATCGCGCTTGCCCTCGGGGTCGCCCCACTGCACGACGTAATTGTCCTGGGAACGCAGGATCGCGAGACCGTCGAAATAACCCTGTCGAACGAGCTGGCGGATGTTGGCGACGTGCCGCGGCGCGTAGTCCGGCGCCAGCTCGATGACCACCCGACCCGTGTCGAGCTCGAGGTAGAGCGTGTTCCCGGGGTCCGGCACCCGCCAGTCCGAGGGCTGGCTGGCCGCGAGGATCTCGCTCATGACCGGCGCGGGCCGCGGTGGAACCTCCTCGGCAACCGCCGCCGCGCAGGCGAGCAGCGCCGGCGGACAGAGCATCGCGAGATCCAGCAATTTTCTCCAGCTGCGCATCCCGGTACGATGCGGCCACTTTGAGAGTTCCGCAAGCATCGCGGCGCCCGGGGCGGTCCGGGACCCCGCCGCAGATTTTCGGTCCGGCCGGCAGATGACGGACATACTGATACTCGGGCCACAGCTCCGCGCACCGGCGCTGCGCGAGGCACTTGCGCGCGTCTCGCCCGGGCGGCCCGCCGGCATCGTCGCGATCACGGCGGGCTGGCAGGAGCGCGAAGGCGAACTCGAAGCGCTCGAGGAACATCTCGGCGAGCCGGTACGGGACCTGCGACTGTACGAGCGGGCCGAGGCGATATTCGACCTCGATCGCGAGCTCGGCGAGGCTCACCGGGCACGACAGAACCGGCTCAAGGAGATCCAGGAACTCTACCGGCTGCGCCTGGACGCCGCGAAGGCGGCGGCCCGCGAGCTGATGAACCGCGACGGGCAGAGCGACAGCCTGCGCAGGGCGCGCCGCTCGGCCGTGGCGACGCTGCGGCGGCTCGACTCGGAGCTGCTGCGGGAGATCGCCCGCATTCACACGCAGTTCGAAGCTGAGCTGCGAATCTCCGAGAGGCCAGCGGTGGCTCGCCAGCGTGCCGAGATGCGGCAGCTGGTCGACGAGGCTGCGCTGGTGCTGATCGCCGGCGGCCACGTGGCCGTGCTGCTGAACCGCCTGCGGCTCTTCGACCTGCCCGGCCTGCTGCGCGGCACGCTGGTCGCGGCCTGGTCGGCCGGCGCGATGGCCGTCTCCGACCGCATCGTGCTGTTCCACGACGGGCCACCCCAGGGCGCCGGCAATGCCGAGGTCTTCGAAGCCGGACTCGGACTCGTGAGCGGGGCCGTGTTCCTGCCGGATGCGAGCGCCAGGCTGAGGCTCCGGGAGATCACGCGGGTGAGGCTGCTGGCGCAGCGCTTCGCCCCGGCGAGCTGTTATGCGCTGGATGACGGAGACTGGCTCTTCTGGCGGAATGGTCGTCTCCAGGACGGCTCCGGGGCGAAGCGCCTGCTGCGCTCCGGCCGGCTCTCACCTGCGCGGGCAGTGCAGTGAGCATTGAACGGCCGCGCGGCGTGGATGCCGGACCGGACAGCGGCGCGAACGCCGGCCTCCGGCGCGCCGACCGCTACCCGATCGTCGATCCCGGCGGCGTCACGTTCGTCTACGAGGGCGAGGCCGACGAGGTACGGCTGCGCCTGTGGATACACGGTCTGCCGACCTCGCAGCCATTCGAGCGACTCGACGGCGGAAACACCTGGGTGCTGCGGATCGACCTGCCCGAGCAATCGCGCATCGAGTACAAGTTCGAGATCGTCCGCGACGGCGAGGAGGAATGGATCCTCGACCCGAAGAATCCGCTGCTCGCGACCGACCCGTTCGGCGCCAACTCGGTCTGCCAGGGATACGGCTATGTCCGGCCCGAGTGGACCGAGGACCTCCCGGATGCGCGCGCCGGAACGCTGGACGAAGTCTCCGTCGCCAGCGAGGCGTTCGGCGAAACGCGGCATGTGGCGCTGTACGTGCCGGCGCGCTTCCGGCGCAGCCGGCGCTACCCGCTGCTGGTCGTGCACGACGGCCTCGACTACCTTCGCTACGCGAGTCTGCAGACCGTGCTCGACAACCTGATCCACCGGCGCGAAATTCCGCCGATGATCGTCGCGCTGACCCAGTCCCCGGAGCGGCTAGTCGAGTACGCGGGCGACGAGGCCCACGGACAGTTCGTCGCCCGGGAACTGCCGGCGCTGCTCGAGCACTCGCTGCCGCTGCTGGGCTCGTCCGCGGCGCGCGGCCTGATGGGCGCGAGCTTCGGCGCAGTGGCCACGCTGCACGCAGCCTGGCGGCACCCGGGCAGCTACGACCGACTGGTGCTGCAGTCGGGATCGTTCGCCTTCTCGGACATCGGCCATCACCGGCGCGAGGCCGTGTTCGACCCGGTGGCGAAATTCGTCAACGACTTCCGCAGCAGCCCGGGACCGGCCAGCGCCCGGATGTACGTCTCCTGCGGCATCTACGAGTCGCTGATCTACGAGAACCGCAGCCTCGTGCCGCTGCTGCGCAACCACCGGATTGCGGTACGCTACGAGGAAGTCCGCGACGGCCACAACTGGGAAAACTGGCGCGACCGGCTGCAGTCGGCGCTCACCTGGCTTTTTCCCGGACCGTTGTGGCTGACCTACGAGTAACGACCGACCGCATCCGCACCGGAGACGACCTTGGCTGAAGTCACACGGCACATCGGGCTTTCCCTCGGCGCCGACATCTGCTGGCCGATCTGCTTCGAGGAGATCCTCCGGCGCCTGGACCTCGCCATCCCGCTCGGGGCGGAGACGGTTCGCTTCGACGTCAGCCGCGTCACGATCGAGCCGTTCGACCTGCGGCAGCCGGTGCGCTACGACCTGGTGATCGACCGGCTGACCCACTGGTATCACACCAGCCGCGAGTGGATAAAGAAGGCCGTCATCCTCAACGACACCTACGTCTTCAACAATCCCTGGTCGCTGCAGTCGAACGAGAAGCACACGAGCTACTGCGCGATGATGCGGCTGGGCCTGCCGATCCCGGACACCTGGATGCTGCCGCCGAAGGCCTACGAGCACTCGAACGACCTGCAGCCGACGCTGACCAGCTACGCGAAGTTCTTCGACCTCGGCAAGATCGGCGCGAGACTCGGATATCCGCTGTTCATGAAGCCCTACGACGGCGGCGGCTGGGTGGGCGTGTCGAAGATCGACGACGAGGCCGGCCTGCGCGAGGCCTACGAGCAGAGCGGCACCAAGGTGATGCACCTGCAGTCGGCGGTGCTGCCGTACGAGTTTTTCGTGCGCTGCGTCGGGCTCGGTCCGCAGACCCGCATCGTCAACTACGATCCGTCCGCGCCGCTGCACGACCGCTACCGGATGGAGCGCGACTTCATCACGCCCGAGGCGGCGAGCGAGCTCGAGGACATCACGCTGACGATCAACTCTTTCTTCGGCTGGGACTTCAACTCCTGCGAGGCGCTGCTGAAGAACGGCACCTGGCACCCGATCGACTTCGCGAACGCCTGTCCCGACTCGCAGGTCACCTCGCTGCACTACCATTTTCCCTGGCTCATCAAGGCGAACCTGCGCTGGGCGATCTTCTGCGCGGCGACGCGCCGGCCCGTGCGGCGCAACCTGGACTGGGCCCCGTACTTCGCGATCGCAGCCGAGGACCTGCCCTACCGGGAGAAGCTGCGGCGCTACGCGCAGCTGGCGCGGCAGGTGCTGGACGCTGCGCGGTTCGAGGAATTCTGCGCGCGGCACCTGCCGCACCTGGACGCCGTCGCAGCGGACTTCTTCGCCTCCGACGAGGCACGGGCGGCGGTGCGCAAGAAGGTCACCGCGCTGTATCCGGCTCACGAGGTCGAGGAATTCACCGAGATGTTCTTCGGGCGCATCCAGCGCTGGCGCCAGGCGGAAGGAAACGTCGCGTGAGGAAGGACTTTTTCGGCTGGCACTCCGATCGCCTGCCCTGCCCCGCCCGCGTGGTGCGCTGGGGCCACTACGGCAAGCCGGTGCTGCTGTATCCGACCGCGGGCGGCGATTGCGAAGAGGCTGAACGGCAGGGGCTGATCGCTTCGCTTTCCTGGCTGATCGACGCCGGCCGCATCAAGGTCTATTCGGTGGACAGCGTCGCCGGACAGCACTGGATGTCGAGGCAGCACTCCGCCGGGTACTGCTCGCGCGTGCAGAACCTCTACGACGCCTACATCTACGAGGAAGTCGTGCCACTGATCCGCAACGACTGCTCGAGCCCCGGGATGGAGATCCTGGCGACCGGCGCATCAATCGGCGCATTCAACGCGGTCGCGTCGCTCTGCCGGCACCCCGATGCGTTCTGGCTCGCGCTGGGCATGAGCGGCACCTACGACCTGTCTCACTACCTGCACGGCCACTGGAACGACGACTTCTACTTCTCCTCGCCGCTGCACTTCGTGCCGGGGCTCCCGGACGGCTGGCAGCTCGATGCGCTGAAGCGTCGCTTCGTGATCACGGCCACCGGCTCAGGCCGCTGGGAGGATGCAGGCGAGTCATGGCGGCTCGCCGCTGTGCTGGGCGGTCGCGGGATCCCGAATCGCGTCGACGACTGGGGCGGCTCCTACGACCACGACTGGCCGACCTGGCGCGAGATGCTGCCGAAGTACCTCGGCGAGCTGAGCTGACCCGCGCCGGGTCCGCCGGCCCGGCTCATTCCTTGTGAAAGGCGGGCTTGCGCCGCTCGCGAAACGCCGCAACCCCTTCGGCGAAATCGCGGCTGTCGGCCAGCTGCTGCTGCGCAGAGGCCTCCTGCTCGAGCTGCCCGGCCAGCGTCGCGGCCGCGCCCCGGTTGATCAGCTCGCGCGTCGCGATCAGCGCCCGGGTCGGACCCGCCGCGAGCCGGCTGGCCAGCTGTTCGGCCTGCGGCATCAGCAGCGCATCGTCTACGCAGTCGGCGATCAGGCCGATCCGCTCGGCCTGCTCTGCGCCGACCGGCTCGCCGGTCAGCGCCAACGCCCTCGCCTTGGCCGGGCCGATCCGCGTCGGCAGGAAGAATGTCGCGCCCATGTCGGGCGCAAGTCCCAGCTTCGGTGCGAACATCGTCACGAACGAGGCCGAGCGGGCCGCGATCGTGATGTCCCCCATCAACGCGACCGAGACGCCGGCGCCCGCCGCGACGCCGTTCACCGCGACGACCAGCGGCACGGGCAGGCTGGTCCACTTCAGCACCACCGGGTTGAATTGCGCCCGCAGCCGCGCGGCCACGAACTGGCCCATCGTCTGCCCCGGGCCGGGCACTGAGTCCGGATCGGTCAGGTCGGCACCGGCGCAGAATCCACGGCCGGCACCGGTCAGTACGACGGCACGCAGCGTCGCGTCGCGCTGGATGCTGTCCGCGCAGCTGTCGAGGTCCCTCAGCAGTCCCAGCGAGAGGCTGTTGAGCTTGTCCGGGCGGTTCAGCGAGACCGTCAGCACGGCCCCCGCGCGTTCGACGAGCAGGTTCTCGAATTTCATCGTGACTCCGCGTTTACGTGTGGATCTGCTGCAGATTATCAGGCGAGCCCGCCCCCGTCCGCCGCAGCGAGCGACCGGCCCGCACTGGACGGGGCGACGTCCGGGTGCGACATTTCGGCCGATCGATTCGAAGGGGTGACCATGATCGTTAAATTCTCGACGCGTTACGGACAACTCACGATGCTGGGCGAGGCGGCGATCCAGCTGATCAAACTGATGGGGCATTCCGGAACCGTGCCCGGCGCAATCCTGTCCGGCGAACTGCCGGCGGCGGTCGCCAGCCTGCGCGCCGCCCTCGCCACCTCGGGCTCCGCGCCCTCGCCCGACCAGCCGGCGGTCGAGCAAGGACCGGACGAGGACCTGAACGACGAAGAGTCGAGCCGTCCGCCACCGGTAACGCTCGGCATGCGCGCCGTCCCGCTGCTCGACATGATCGACACGGCCATACGATCCGGTGACTCGGACCTGATGTGGGAACGCGGCTGAGCCGCGGCGCATGCGGGCCGCCGGTCCATTGACGCTCTGCGCCGTCGCGCTGGCGCTGCTGGCGGCGCATTTCTACCGGGGCAGTCTCTGGCTGCCCGCGGTCGCCTCGGTGACGGCGCTCGCGCTGCTGCTGATCCGTCGGCCGTGGTCCCGAAGGGCGCTGCAGGTGCTGTTGCTGCTCGGAACCCTGGAATGGCTGCGCACCGTCGTGCTGATCGCGCAGCTGCGCGTGGACCAGGGTCGGCCGTATCTTCGCATGGCGCTGATCCTCGGCACGGTGGCGACGCTGACCGGCGCCGGCGCATGGCTGTTGCAGCGCGAGCCCATGCGCCGCTACTTCGCCCGACCGCCCGATTGATCGGTCGTCGCGACTCGGGCAGCATGCCGGACCGGATCAGGACGGGGAACCAACGATGATGCAGCGAGTCCCGCGCAGGCTCTGGGCCTGGATCGCCGCCGTCGGCCTGCTGCCGGCGGCGCTGCAGGCCGCGGACCGGTACTGGCCACCGATCACGGACCCGGCGACCGGCGTGCACGTGCCGGGCCGCTGGGTATGGATGGAACTGCTGACCCGCGACGTCGGCGGCGCGGTGGAATTCTACGGTCAGGTGTTCGACTGGCAGTTCGAGACCTACGGCCCCGAGGATGACACCCAGACCTACACGCTGGTGCTGCATCAAGGCCAGCCGATCGCGGGCATGGTCTTCTCGCGGCCGCGGGATCGCACGATGAAGCGCGACGCCCGCTGGGTAGGACTGATCTCGGTCCATGACGTGGGCGCCGCGGAGGCCCGGGTCCGCGCTGCCGGCGGCAAGGTGCTGGTCCCGGCACAGTCGGTGGGATCGCGCGGCGAAGCGGCGCTGTTCGCCGACACGGAGGGGGCCATGTTCGGCGTGATCCGCTCCGCGACCGGCGATCCCGAGGACTTCCTCGGCGAACCGGACGAATGGCTGTGGGCAGAGTTGTGGGCGGACGATCCCGCGCGGATGGCCGAGTTCTACCAGGGCCTCGGTGAATACGAGGTCGTGGCCGGCGCGATACCGGGCGAAACCGCCGGATTCCACCTGGCCTCCGGGGGCCGTGCACGGGCCGGCATCCTGGCCAAGCCGCTCGACGCGCCGAGCACCTGGATCCCCTACGTCCGCGTGGAAGACGTCGCGCAGACCGTCGCCCGCGCCCGTGCCGCCGGGGCACACATCGTCGCGACGCCGGACAGCTACCACGGCACGCAGGTGGCGCTGATCCTCGACCCGATGGGCGCCCCGTTCGCGGTGGCGGAGTGGCCGGGCGAACGAAGTGGAGCCGAGCAATGAAGAACCTGCACAGGATGGCCAGCGGCCTCGCGCTGGTAATCGTCCTCGCGGCGCTCGCGGGCTGCGAATCTGCGAGCTACGGCGTCGGGATGAGCTACGGCACCGGCTACTACGGCGGGGGCTACTACCCCGGCTACTACCCGGGACCGTGGTACGGGGGCAGGCCACCGGTCATCGTCGTGCCACCGGACCGGCCCGACAGGCCCGACAGGCCCGACAGGCCGGACCGCCCGACGACGCTGCCGGCGCCCGCGCCTTCGCCCCGGCCGGCCATGCCCCCGTCGCGGCCGCCCACCAGCGCGCGGCCGCCCTCGACGATGTCCCGGCCAGCAGCGCGGCCGGCGCCCCGGCCGATGGGCCGGGGCCGCTGAATCGAGGCCGCCTGGGCAGACCGCGGACGCGCCGGCGATCGCAGCGCGATCGGGTGGACGGCTTGGGGAACCCACGGACTTTCGGTTAGTCTAGACGGCTAACTGCCGCCGATTGGCGCTTCCCGGGAATCTGAATCCACCATGAAGACACTGACTGCCCTCGCGGGCACGGCCGCCCTGCTCGCCAGCCCCGCCTTCGCCACCGACATGAGCGACACTGCAACCACTGCCGCCACCAATCCGCTGCTCGCCCCCTGGACCGGCCCGTACGGCGGCGTGCCGCCCTTCGACAAGGCCAAGGTCGAGTACCTGCAGCCGGCGCTCGAAGCAGGCATGGCGGAGCAACTGGCCGAGATCGACCGCATCGCGGCGAATCCGGAGCCCGCGACCTTCGACAACACGATCGCTGCGCTCGAGCGCAGCGGCCGCACGCTGGATCGGGTCGGCACCGTCTATGGCATCTACGCATCCACGCTGAACGACGAAGCCGTGCAGGCCGTCGAGCGGGAGATGTCGCCGAAGCTCGCGGCGTTCAGCGACAAGATCACGCAGAACGAGGCGCTGTTCAAGCGCCTCGCAACCGTCTACGAGACGCGCGAGACCGCGGGTCTCACGGCCGAGCAGCAGCGGCTCGCGTGGAAGTACTACACCGACTTCGTCCGCGCGGGCGCGAAGCTCGATGCCGATGCCAAGAAGCGGCTGTCGGAGATCAACCAGCAGCTCGCCACGCTGTACACGCAGTTCGGCCAGAACGTGCTGAAGGACGAGGAGAACGGCGTCCTGCTGATCGCCAAGGAAGACGACCTGGCCGGTCTCCCTGAGTCGGTGCGCGAGGGCGCGGCGACTGCAGCCGCTGCGCGCGGCCACAAGGGGATGTGGGCCGTCTCCAACACCCGCTCGAGCGTCGAGCCGTTCCTGACCTACTCGGACCGGCGCGAGCTGCGCAAGCAGGTCTGGACGATGTTCGTCAACCGCGGCGACGAGGGTGGCCCGACCGACAACAACGCGATCATCACCAAGATCCTGAAGCTGCGCGCCGAGCGCGCCAGGCTGCTCGGTTACGAGACCCACGCGCACTGGCGCCTCGAGAATGCGATGGCGAAGAACCCTGAGCGTGCGATGCAGCTGATGGAGGCCGTGTGGCCGGCCGCCGTCGCGCGGGTGCAGGAGGAGGTCGCCGACATGCAGGCGATCGCCGACAAGGAAGGCGCCGGCATCAAGATCGAGCCCTGGGACTACCGCTACTACGCGGAGAAGGTCCGCAAGGACAAGTACGACCTCGACGAGACCCAGATCACGCCGTACATGCAGCTCGAGAACCTGCGCGAGGGCATGTTCTACATGGCGAACCAGCTGTTCGGCTTCACGTTCAAGCCCGTCGATCCCGCCAAGGTGCCGGTGTATCACCCCGACGTGCGGGTCTGGGAGGTCACCGATCCTGCGGGCGGACTGGTCGGGCTCTGGTACTTCGATCCCTATGCGCGCAAGGGCAAGCGGTCCGGCGCCTGGATGAACGCCTACCGCAGCCAGGAGCGCTTCGACGGCGACGTGAAGACGATCGTCTCGAACAACTCCAACTTCGTTAAGGGCAAGCCGGGCGAGCCGGTGCTGATCAGCTGGGAGGATGCCCGCACGCTGTTCCACGAGTTCGGCCATGCGCTGCATGGACTGAGCTCGAACGTGAACTACCCCTCGCTGGCCGGCACCGCGGTGGCACGCGACTACGTCGAGTTCCCGTCGCAGATCCTCGAGCACTGGCTCTCGACGCCCGAGATCCTGAACCGCTACGCGCTGCACTACGAGACCGGCAAGCCGATTCCGGCGGAGCTCGTCGCCAAGATCGAGCGTGCGGACACGTTCAACCAGGGCTTCAAGACCGTCGAGTACCTGTCGAGCGCGCTGGTGGACATGAAGCTGCACCTGGCGGCCGGCGATACGATCGATCCCGACAAGTTCGAGCGCGAGACGCTGGCAGAGCTCGGCATGCCTGCGGAAATCGTCATGCGCCACCGCACGCCGCAGTTCCTGCACGTGTTCGCCGGCGACGGGTACTCGGCCGGCTACTACAGCTACCTGTGGTCCGACACGCTGACCGCGGACGCCTGGGAAGCGTTCACCGAGGCCGACGGGCCCTGGGACAAGGCCGTGGCCAAGCGGCTGCGCGACAACGTGTTCTCGGTCGGCAACACGATCGACCCGGCGGACGGCTACCGCGCCTTCCGTGGCCGTGATCCCGGCATCGAGGCGCTGATGCGCAAGCGCGGCTTCCCGGTGCCTGAGAAGACCAGCGCCACGACCCCCTGAGTCCGAATTGGGGCAGGTTCATCTGGACAGATGAACCTGCCCCACTTGCGGATCAGGAGATAGCGGCCGCGCCGATCCGCACCGGGTGGCGGGGCCGCGTTCCAGCCGCCTTGTAGTACGGCTGCATCTGCGGCACCAGCGCGCCGAGGCGCTGCTGGCGCTGCGCGTCGGTCGGATGCGTGCTCAGGAAGGCAGGGGGGCCGCTGCCGCCGACAGCAGCCATCTTCTGCCATAGCGTGACGGCCGCGGCCGGGTCATAGCCGGCCTTCGCGGCGAGTTCGATGCCGATGCGGTCTGCCTCCGTTTCCGAGGTACGGCTGTTGGGCAGCTCCACCGCGAGCGTCGCGGCTGCCGCCGCAGTCGCCATCGCGGCGGCCGGCCGGTCGGACAGCAGGCCGGCCGCGATCACCCCGGCCGAACTCGCCATCGCCACGGACATGCGCTCCGCGGTGTGGTTCGCCAGCGCGTGCGCGATCTCGTGTCCCATGACCTGGGCGAGCTCGTCGTCGGTCGGATCGACCTTCTGCAGCAGGCCCGTGTACACCGCCATGCGCCCGCCGGCCATGCACCAGGCGTTGACCGTCTTCGGCTCGTCGATGACCTGCACACTCCACTGCCAGTTCGCACTGTCCGGGCGCATCTTCACCGCCTGGGCCACCAGGCGCTCGGTGATCACCTCGACCCGATTGAGAACCCGTGGATCGGTCACGAGCTTGCCCTGCTCCTTGTACTTGCCCATCTCCTGCACATAGGCCTGGCGGGAGGCACCGATGGCCTGTTGTTCGGAAACCAGCATCAGTTGCTTGCGACCGGTCGGGCTGGTAGCACAGGCGGCGACGCCGAGGGCTACGACGGCGGAGAGAACGAGTTTCCAGGTGATCTTCAGGCTCATTGGCACCAGGCCGGGGCGGCCTTCCGGCCGGTCCCGGTTCCTTCGAGTTCGTGACGGGTCAGGAATGATGCCGCCCGTCATGCCCGCTCTCAAGTCTCATGGTCGCCTCCGCCCGGCCGCGGTGAACGCCGCCGCGTCGTTTGGCGCTAGACTGCCCTGCATCGGGCCGGGGCTGGGGAGTCATGGACTACTACGAAGTGCTGCTCGTGCTGCACGTACTGCTGATGGGGTACTGGCTCGGCAGCGAACTGGTGGCCGAGGGAGTGTGGCGGAACGGCTGGCAGGCGCTCTCGGCGGACGGACTGCCGCGCCACCGGATCTGCGCGATGCTCTGCGGCCTCGATCACCACCCGTGGAGCGCGCTGATCCTGAACGTCGCGCTCGGCTTCACGCTCGCGGCACAGGTGGGCCTGGTATGGATCGGCAGCAGCGGCCTGCTGGCTATCTGGGCCGTCTCCGCGGGCTGGCTGCTGCTCGCGGGGTATCTGCACCGCTGGCGGGCGCGCGACCGACAGAGCCGCCTGGCCCGCCTCGAGCTGCTTGCGCGCTTCGGGCTGGCTGCCGCGCTCGCGGTCATGGCCCTCCGCTCACTGGCCGGCGACCCGGCGCAGGGCGAGCCGTGGCTGTCCTGGAAAGTACTGTTGACCGCCGCCCTGGTCGCCTGCAGCGCTTTCGTCAACTGGCAGGTCGAATCCGTCCGGCCGGCGCGCTCAGCCCCGCCGGGCGCCGTGCCCGAGCAGGCGAGCCTGCTGCGCAGGCTGCGCATGGCCCGGGCAGGACGCTACCTGGCCCTGCTGCTGGCACTCTTGATTGGCTGGCTCGGGCTGATGAAGCCGGCCTGAGTCAGTCTCGATACGCACGGTGAACGCGCCGCGCGGTCGTGATCTCGTCCGTCAGGTACTCGCGGAATGCCGCCAGAAGCCCGAGATCACGCTGGGGCGGATGGCCGTCAGCGAGCCGGAATATCTGGCAGTAGTACCAGGACTGGGCCGCGAACGCGTTCAACACCTTCAACGGTGTCAGCGGGCTCGTCGGCGAACGCCAGCCACTGTCGGCGAAACGCAGCCGGTCCTCGATCCGCTCGATCGCATCCGCCTCGTGCCGCAGCAGGCGACGCGGGAAGTCCGGCTGCCAGCAGAGCGGCCGCCCGAGCCCGATCACGTCGCAGTCACCGCTACCGAGCGCGGCCTCCATGCCGGCGCGCGTCCTGAATCCACCGGTCACCATCAGCGGCATGCGCGCGACCTTGCGGATCGCCGCCGCGTAGTCGAGGAAGTACGCCTCGCGCGCGCGCGTGCTCTCCCGCATCGGCACCGCGTCCGCCGAACGTCCGACCGCGCCGATCAGCCGCGGCTGCTCGTAGGTGCCGCCGGAGACCTCGAGCAGGTCGAGCGACTCGTGGTTCAGCCACTGGACGACCTGCAGGCAGTCCTCATGCGTGAACCCGCCCTTGCGGAAGTCGTCCGAGTTGAGCTTCAGCGCGACCGGGAAATCCGGGCCCACCGCCGCCCGCACCGCCCGCAGCGTCTCGAGCAGGAAACGCGCCCGGTTCTCGAGCGGACCGCCCCAGTCGTCCTCGCGGCGATTCGTGAATGGGGACAGGAACGAGCTGATCAGGTAGCCATGCGCCCCGTGCACCTGCACGCCGGTGAAGCCCGTGTCGCGGGCGATCGCGGCGGCCTGGGCGAAGCGAGCGATCAGGTCCAGAATCTCGGGCTCGGTCAGCGCACGCGGCTTCGAGTAGTTGCCGAGGATCTTCAACTGCACGGCCGAGGGCGCCAGCGGCCGGTTCGTCACGTAGCGCGGCGACTGACGGCCCGCGTGCGAGATCTGCATCCAGAGGTGATTGCCGGCCACGGTCCCCGCGGCGGCCCAGCGCGCGAGACGCTCGCGGGCCTCGGGCGAAACCGTCTGCGGTGACGAGACGTCGATCGCGACGTTGCCGGGCCGCTCGAGGTCGCGGCGGTCCACCTGCACGTTGCCGGTGAGCAGCAGTCCCGCCCCGCCCTCGCTCCAGGTCCGGTACAGCCGCTCGTGCCGCTCCGTGGCGCGCAGCTGCGCGTCCGCCACGCCCTCGGTCATGGCTGCCTTGCAGAGCCGGTTCGGCAGCACTGCCCCGCAGGGCAGCTCGAGCGGCTGCCCCAGCGGGTCGGCGGCCGCGCTCACGTCTTTCCTGTGCCGGTCACCTTGTGCATCTGGTCCGGCGCGACGTCGCCCCACTCGACGCCCTTCGGCTTGTCCGCCTTCAGGCGATCACCGACCAGGTAGGCCGCGATCGCCGGCAGCAGCAGGATCGCGCCGAACATGTTCACCAGGAACATGAACGCGAGCAGCAGGCCCATGTCGGCCTGGAACTTCAGCGCCGAGAACATCCAGGTGGCGACCGAGATCGTCATCGTCACGGCCGTGAACACCGATGCCGTGCCACGCTGCTTGAGCGCCTCCTCGAACGCGTCCTTGAGCCCCAGCGCCATGTCCTCGGACTCGTGCTTCATGCGCTCGAACAGGTAGATGCCGTAGTCGACGCCGACGCCGACGCCCAGCGCCACGACCGGCAGCGTGTTCACCTTCAGGCCGATGTCGAGCACCGCCATCACCGCGTTGCATAGCACGGTGACGATCGCGAGCGGAATGATGATGCAGAGCGTCACGCGCCAGGAGCGGAAAGTCAGCAGGCACAGCAGCGTCACCGAGGCGAACAGCGCGAGGTTCACCCACTTGTCCGCCTCGTGGACGGCCTCGTTCGTCGCGGCCATCACGCCGACGTTGCCGCTCGCGAGCTTGAACGTGATCTTGTCGGTGTCCCCGCCCGCCTCCTTGAAGGCCTTCACCTTGTCGACGATGTGCTCGATCGTCTGCGCCTGGTGGTCGGAGGTGAAGATGCTGACCGGCATCGCGGTGCAGCGCGAGTTCATCAGCTCGTTGCCGAGGCGCGTGGCGAAGCCCACGCCCTGGGCAATCTGCGGCGTCGACTCGGGCAGCATGCGCCACTTGGCGAAGGTCTCGGCGTAGTTCTGCGTGATCGACTTGACGAAGCCCGAGAGGCTGCGCACCGTCGCGACGCCGTCCACCTGGCGCATCTGGAAGTCGAAGTCCTCCATCTTGTCCATCACGTCGCGATCCACGCAGGGCGAGTCTTCCTCGTCCTCCGGCGCCGCCGCGGCGATGACCTGCAGCAGGTCCACGCCGATCGCGAAATGGCTCGTGATCATGTCGACGTCCTGGTTGTAGCGCGAGTTCGGCCGCAACTCCGGCACGCCCTTGCCCAGGTCGCCGACGTGGCGGTACTGTGCGAACCACAGCCCGATCGCCAGCAGCGCCGCGCCCGCGAGCAGCGCGATCCAGGCGTACTGCTTGGTCGCGAGCGGACTGATGCGCTCCCAGAGCCAGTCGCCGGCCGTTTCCTTGCCGGCCAGCTTCGTCGCCTGCTCCGGCGAGAACTTGTAATAGGACATCAGGATCGGCAGCAGCATCTTGTTGGTGATGATCATCACCGTGACGCCGATCGTCGCCGTGTAGACCAGCTCCTGCACGATCTCGATCTGCACGAACGAGATCACCATGAAGCCGAGCGCGTTCGCGAGCAGCGCCATGGCGCCCGGGATGAACAGCTTCTGGAACGACGCGCGCGAGGCCGTGATGCCGTCGGCGCCGTGCAGCGTCTCGAGCTTCCAGGCGTTGGTCATCTGCACCGCGTGCGAGACCGCGATCGAGAAGATCAGGAACGGGACCAGGATCGACATCGGGTCGAGGCCCAACCCGAAGATCGGCAGCAGCCCTAGCAGCCAGACGACCGGCACGATCGCGCAGATCAGCGCCATCACGGTCAGCGCCAGCGAACCCGAGTACCAGTACAGCAGCACGGCCGTGATCACGAACGCGACGCCGAAGAACAGCAGCACGCCGGCCGCGCCCTCGGCGATGTCGCCGACCGCCTTGGCGAAGCCGATGATGTGGATGCCGGTCTTGTCGTTCTCGTACTTGCCGCGGATCTCCTCGAGCTTCTTCGCGACCTCCTGCAGGTTGA
>CAZKLS010000058.1:0-17326 GCA_964553405.1 uncultured Steroidobacteraceae bacterium | reverse complement strand
ATCAAGAGCATCCAGGAGCGCTACAAGGACGACCGCGAGCAGCTGGCGCGGCAGATGATGGAGGTCTACAAGCGCGAGAAGATCAACCCGGTCGCCGGTTGCCTGCCGATCCTGGTGCAGATTCCGGTGTTCCTGGCCTTCTACTGGGTGCTGCTCGAGAGCGTCGAGATGCGGCAGGCGCCTTGGATGCTGTGGATCCAGGACCTGTCCTCGCGCGATCCTTTCTTCGTGCTGCCCGCGCTGATGGGCGCGGCGATGTACGGCCAGTTCAAGCTGAACCCGGCGCCGCCGGACCCGATGCAGGCGAAGATCTTCGCCTTCATGCCGATCGTGATGACGGTGATGATGGCGTGGTTCCCGGCGGGCCTGGTGCTCTACTGGCTGACGAACACGCTGCTGTCGATCGCACAGCAGTGGAACATCAACCGGGTCGTCGAGCGCGAGGCGAAGAAGGGCGGTTAGAGACCGCTCCCGCGGGCGGGAGCAGGCGCCCGCAGGGCGGGTGAGGGTTCCGGTGACGCCATCCGAAACGATTGCCGCGATCGCCACCGCCGCCGGCCGCGGCGGCATCGGCATCGTGCGCGTCTGCGGCTCCGCGTGCCGGGACATTGCCGCGGCGCTGCTCGGCGGCGTGCCGGCGCCGCGCACGGCCGAGCTGCGGGCCTTCCTCGACCGGTCGGGTGAACCGATCGACGAGGGCATTGCGATCTTCTTTCCGGCGCCGAACTCGTACACCGGCGAGGACGTGCTGGAACTCCAGGGGCACGGCGGGCCCGTCGTGCTCGACCTCGTGCTGCGGCGCGTGCTGGAACTCGGTGCGCGACCGGCCGGGGCGGGTGAGTTCACGCAGCGGGCGTTCCTGAACGGCAAGCTGGACCTCGCTCAGGCAGAGGCGATCGCAGACCTGATCGACAGCGGATCCGCACAGGCGGCCCGGGCCGCGCTGCGGTCGCTGCAGGGTGAGTTTTCGAGCCAGGTACACGCGCTCGCGGACGCGGTCACCGAGCTGCGCACGTGGGTGGAAGCGGCGATCGACTTCCCGGAGGAAGAGATCGACTTCCTGCGGGACCAGGCGCTCGCCGAGCGCATGGAGGACATCCGCTCCCGCTTCGCCGCGATCACCGAGACTGCGCGACAGGGACACCTGCTGCGCGATGGCCTGACGATCGTCATCGCAGGTCGCCCGAACGCAGGCAAGTCGAGCCTGTTGAACCGGCTCGCGGGCTACGACGCCGCCATCGTGACCGCGACGGCCGGCACGACGCGCGACGTGCTGCGCGAGCGCGTCGAGATCGACGGCCTGCCGCTGCACGTGCTCGACACCGCCGGCCTGCGCGTGGCCGGCGACGACATCGAGCGCGAAGGAATCCGCCGCGCACGCCGCGAGATCGAGCGAGCCGATCGGGTGTTGTTCCTGGTGGACGCGAGCGATGCAGAGGCCGTCGGCGCGCTCGACGAAGACCTTGCCGCGCTGCCCGCCCCGGTGCCACGGACCGTGGTCGTCAACAAGATCGACAGGACGGCCGCGTCGCCGGGGAGCATGGCAGGCGACCCGCCGCGGATCCTGTTGAGCGTCGCGACGGGTGCGGGCGTCGAGCTGCTGCGCCAGCATCTGAAGGACTGCGTCGGATTCCATCCCGCCGGCGGCGGCGCGCTCTCGGCACGCACGCGCCACCTCGATGCGCTGAGGCGGGCCGGCGCGCACGTCGAGCAGGCGCACCGGCTGCTGATCGAGCGGCACGCCGGCGAACTCGTCGCGGAGGAACTGCACGATGCGCAGCGCGAGCTCGGCCAGATCACTGGCGAAGTCTCGAGCGAGGAGCTGCTGGGCCGGATATTCGCCAGCTTCTGCATCGGAAAGTAGCGGGGACGCGAAACGACCGGACTCGACGCGGGTTGCAAATTGCCGCGGACCGTCATAATGGCGCGGACCTCGACAGACCGATCTGTCCCCTTTCCACCCTTTCAAGGAGCAGCGGGATGCTCAGAGCACAGTACGAACGCCGCGGACCGGTACCCCAGGACGTGATTCACGCGGTCGAGTTCCCGCAGCCGACGCTGCAGGCCGGGCAGGCGCTGGTCGAGGTGCTCGCGGCGCCGATCAATCCGTCCGACCTGCTGACGCTGACGGGCGAGTACGGGCTGCTGCCGCCGCTGCCCGCGGTCGGCGGCAACGAAGGCGTCGGGCGAATCGCCGAACTCGGTCCCGGGACGGCGGGGCCGCCGGTGGGCCAGACGGTGCTGTTGCCACCGCAGTCGGGCACGTGGAGCACCCACCTGGTAGCGGACGCGACGACGCTGGTGCCGCTGCCGAACGAGGCGGACGCGCTGCAGCTCGCGATGATGACCGTGAACCCGCCGACCGCACTGCTGCTGCTGCGCGAGTTCGTGGACCTGCAGCCTGGTGACTGGGTGCTGCAGAACGCGGCCAACTCGGCAGTCGGCACCTATCTCGTGCAGCTCGCGCGGCTCCGCGGCCTCCGGACCGTCAACGTCGTGCGGCGGGAGGACGCGGCCGGAGCCGTCAAGGAGGCCGGGGGCGACGTGGTGCTGGTCGACGGCGAGGGTCTCGCGAAGCGGGTCGCCGAGGCCACTGGCGGGGCCGGGATCCGGCTCGGCATCGACGCGGTCGCCGGCGAGGCGATCGGCCGCGTGGCGGAATGCCTCGCCGAGGGCGCGACGCTGGTCAACTACGGACGCATGAGCGGGCAACCCTGCGTGATCCAGCCCAGTGCGTTCGTATTCCGCGACCTGACGCTGCGCGGGTTCTGGCTCGCGCTCTGGTATCGGAGCGCCACGGCCGAGCAGCGCGCGGCGCTGGTCGGCGAGGTCGCGAGGCTGATCGCGGCCGGCAAGCTGCACGCAAGGGTCCAGGCAACCTACGACATCAGCGACATTCGCGAGGCCGTCGCGGCGGCTGCCGCCGGTGAGCGCGATGGCAAGATCCTGCTCGTGCCGCGTCGCTGAGACCGACCGTGGGCCGCGCCCGGCGTTCCGCTGACTGCCTGCCGAAGGAGCTGCTCGCATCGCTCGAGGAGCTGTTCGGCGAACCGGCGCGGCAGGTCGAGCTGGTCGAGAATTCGCGCTATGCGCGGCTGCACCTGGGTGCCCGGGCGACGACCCGGCGCAACAGAATCCTGCTCGCGGGCTCGCTCGAGGATTTCCTCGCCGACCCGGAGCTGGTTCTGCACGAGTACTTCCACGTGCTGCGGCAGTGGAACCGCGGCCGGCTCAGCATCATCCGCTACCTGCTCGAATCGCTGCGTCGCGGCTATTGGGAGAACCGCTACGAGCGCCAGGCACGGCGGTTCGCGGCGCTGCGCCTGTCTGCGTACCGGCGCGGCGTGGCGCGCCATCGTCGAGTGCTGGCGGGCCGAGGCGAGCGCGCCCCCGGTGTCGCCAGCTGACCCGCCCGGGCCGCGTAACCACTCGCCGCGCGCGCCGCGACCGTACAATTGGCGGCCCCTGGGACGAGCGCTGCAGTGAGATACACCGAAAACTACCAGGTCATCGTGGTCGGCGGCGGCCATGCGGGGACCGAGGCGGCCCTGGCGGCGGCCCGGATGGGCTGCCGCACGCTGCTCGTGACCCAGAGCATCGAGGCGCTCGGGCAGATGAGCTGCAATCCGGCGGTCGGCGGCATCGGCAAGGGCCACCTGGTCAAGGAGATCGATGCGCTGGACGGCGCCATGGCCCGGGCCGCGGACCTGGCCGGCATCCACTTCCGCACGCTGAACGCGAGCAAGGGGCCGGCGGTTCGCGCGACGCGGGCGCAGGCGGACCGCAGCCTCTACAAGCGGGCGATCCGCGGCATGCTGGAGAACCAGCCGGACCTGCAGCTCTTCCAGCAGGAAATAGCCGACCTGGTGCTCGAGGGAGACACGGTGCGCGGCGTGGTGACCCGTACCGGGCTCGCCTTCAGCGCGCCCTGCGTGGTCCTCACGGTCGGCACCTTCCTGCGCGGCCGGATTCACGTCGGACTCGAGCAGCATCAGGGCGGACGCGCGGGCGATCCCGCCTCGAACCGGCTCGCGGAACGCCTGCGCGAACTGCCATTGCGGGTGGGGCGCCTGAAGACCGGCACGCCGCCGCGCATCGACGGCCGGAGCGTGGATTACTCCGGGCTGACCGAGCAGCCGGGCGACGAACCGGTGCCGGTCTTCTCCAGCCTCGGCCGCCGCGCGGATCACCCTCGACAGGTGAGCTGCTGGATCACGGCCACGAACGAGCGCACGCACGAGCTGATCCGGGCCGGCTCCGCCCGCTCACCGATGTTCACGGGCCAGATCGAGGGCGTGGGTCCGCGCTACTGCCCGTCGGTCGAGGACAAGGTCGCGCGATTCGCCGCGAAGCCCTCGCACCAGGTCTTCATCGAGCCCGAGGGACTCGATACGCACGAGGTCTACCCGAACGGGATCTCGACCAGCCTGCCGTTCGACGTGCAGGTGGAGTTCGTGCGCAGCATCCGGGGGTTCGAGCGGGCGCACGTGACCCGGCCGGGTTACGCGATCGAGTACGACTTCTTCGATCCCCGGGACCTGCGCCCCTCGCTCGAGACCCGCGCGGTCGCGGGACTGTACTTTGCAGGGCAGATCAACGGCACGACCGGTTACGAGGAGGCGGCGGCGCAGGGCATCGTCGCCGGCATCAACGCAGCGCGGGCCGTGCAGGGGCGCCCGCCGTGGCTGCCGCGCCGCAGCGAGGCCTACATCGGCGTGCTGATCGACGACCTGATCACGCGCGGCGCTCCGGAGCCGTACCGCATGTTCACCAGCCGCGCCGAATACCGGCTCACGCTGCGCGAGGACAATGCCGACCTGCGGCTCACGCCGGTCGGCCGGGAACTCGGCCTGGTCAGCGACGAGCGCTGGCAGTTGCTGGAGCGCAAGCGGCAGGCGGTGGACGAGGAGCTCGCTGCGCTGCATTCGAGCTTCGTCCGGCCTGGCAGCGCCGCGGCGGCGCAGCTGGCCGCTGCGCTCGGCAGTGAACTCACCCGCGAGCAGCGCGCGCTGGAGTTGCTGCGTCGTCCGGGTCTCGGCTACGCCGAGCTGGTCGATGCGCTCGGGGGCGGCCCTCGCCACTGGCAGCAGGACGAACGGCTGTCGACCCAGGTGCCGCTGCAGGTCGAGGTCCAGGCGAAGTACGCCGGCTACATCGAGCGCCAGCAGCAGGAGATCGAGCGACAGCGGCGCAACGAGGATGCGCGGCTGCCCGAGGATCTCGACTACCGCCTCGTCGCGGGATTGTCGAACGAAGTCCGTCAGCGGCTCGCGGAAACCCGGCCGGCGACGGTCGGGCAGGCCGCGCGCATCCCGGGCATCACGCCGGCGGCGGTCTCGCTGCTGCTGGTCCACCTGAAGCGGCGCGAGGCGGCGGCGTTCGTCGATCGGACGGCGGTGGGCGGTGGCTGAGTTCCGGCTCCGGCGATGTGGCGCGGTTCTCACGCTCGCGCTGGTGGCGCTGCACGGTTGCGGAGGTTCCGATCCGGTCCCGGTCTCGGATGAGTCGGCCGCGGCTGCCCGGTCCGTGCAGACGCTGCGGCGTGGCAACGGCCGCGAACCGGACTCGCTCGACCCGCAGCGCGCGCGCACCGACGCGGCGATGAACATCCTGCGCGACGTCTTCGAGGGCCTGACCGCGGTCGGTCCGGACGGCCAGCCGGTGCCGGGCTCCGCGCAAAGCTGGAGCGTTTCCGAAGATGGTCGCGTGTACACGTTCCGGCTGCGCGAGGGCCTGCGCTGGTCCAACGGGGACCCGGTCGCGGCGGCGGATTTCGTGGCCGGCTTGCGGCGGCTGGTGGATCCCGCGACCGCTTCGCCGTATGCGCAGGCGCTGGAGGCCGTGCTGAACGCCGGCGCCGTCACGCGTGGCGAGAAGCGGCCCGAGGAGCTGGGGGTCGCCGCGCCGGACCCCGATACCGTGGTGCTGACGCTCGAGCACCCGGCCCCATACGTGCTGGGGCTGCTCTCGCATCCCAGCAGCTTTCCGGTCCACCGGAGCGTGCTGGCCGGGGACGGCGCGGGATTCCCGGCGCCGGGCCAGCTCGTGTCGAACGGGGCATTCGTGCTCGAGGAATGGGTCGTCGGCTCGCACGTCGCCGCGAGGCGCAATCGTCACTACTGGAACGACGCCGCCACCCGGCTCGAGCGGGTGCATTACCTGCAGGTCGATGACGCCGCGACCGAGTTCCGGCAGTACCGGGCCGGCCAGCTGGACGTGACCTACGTCGTCCCGCCCCAGCAGTTCCGCTGGATTCGAGAGAACCTCGGCTCGCAGCTGCACGTTTCGCCGCAGCTGAGCGTCTACTACTACGGCTTCAACCTGACGCGCCCCCCGTTCCGGGATTCACCGGACCTGAGGCGGGCGCTGTCGCTGGTGATCGACCGCGAGAGACTGACCAGCGCGGTCACCGGCGTCGGCGAAACGGCCGCCTACGGCTGGGTGCCCCCCGGCACGGCCGACTACACGCCGCAGCGCTTCGACTACGCCGACTGGCCCTACGCGGAGCGGGTGGCCGCCGCGCGCGAGCTGTACCGGCGCGCCGGCTACTCCGAGCAGCGGCCGCTCGAGGTCGAGATCCGCTACAACACCGGCGAGGTCCACAATCGCCTCGCGGTGGCGGTGGCTGCAATGTGGAAGGAAACGCTCGGCGTGCAGGCGACGCTGCATGCGGAGGAGTTCCGGGCCCTGCTGCAGAGCATCCAGGCGCGGAGCGAGACGCAGGTCTTCCGCTCCAGCTGGATTGGCGACTACAACGACGCCTACTCGTTCGCCCAGCTGCTGCAGAGCGATTTCGGGATCAACCTGACCGGCTACTCGAGCCCGCGCTACGACGAGCTGCTGGCACAGGCGAGGGCGGAGCCGGACCCGGGCCGCAGACGATCGCTGCTCGAGCAGGCCGAGGCGACGATGCTGGCCGATCATCCGGTGCTGCCGCTCTACTTCTACGTCAACAAGCACCTCGTGAAGCCCTATGTGCGCGGCTGGTCCGACAACGTGATGAACGTGCAGTACAGCAAGGACCTGTGGTTCGAGCACGCGAACTGAGCGGCCAATCACAGTTCGCCTTGCCACAACGGTGCCGGTGGTTGAGCCGACCGGATACCGCTGCGAGCATTGCGGCAGTCCGACCCGGAACGATTTGAATGACCTGGTTCCTGCTTTTCGCATCGACGGTCTTTGGGCTGTATTTCTGGCGCGAGTACCGGGTGCAGCAGCGGGACCTCGAGAGCCCCTCCTCACCGGTGCGCACCGCGGAGCGCTACATCGGCCAGGTGCTGATCCTCGAGGAGGACATCCGCGGCGGCAAAGGGCGGGCCCGGGTCGGAACCCGCCGCTGGCGCCTGCGCGGCCCGGACCTCGCGGCCGGGAGTCGGGTCCGCGTGACCGGCGTGGACGGCACGGTCCTGATCGTCGACCGCCTGCCGTCGTAACTTCTGCAACAGCCGGCGGCAGGCGCGTCAGCGTCCCTCGAGCAACTCGTATTCGGCCGACACGCCGGCGGTGAACCGCATGTCGCCGACCTGGTAGCTGGCCTCCGGCGGTGGCGGCGGGGCCGGCGCGTCCGCCATGGCCATGGACCGGTACATCGGTACGACCGGCGGCTCGCCACCGGCGTTCAGGCGCCGGACCGGCCCGAGCCTCATGCCGGCAGCGCGGGCCAGCGTCTCGGCATTGAGCCGCGCATCCTCGACCGCCCGGGCCAGCGCTTCACGCTCCAGGTCCTTTCTGCGGCTCGAGTCCAGGGCCGGATCGGAGGCCTGGTTCACGCCGGCGTCGATGGCGCGCTCGATCAATGCCCCGAGCTTCTCGAGGTCGCGCAGTTCCACCCGGACCTGGCGGCTCACGACGTAGCCCTCGAGGACGCGCTTGCGCTGCTGCTCGTTCCAGCTGTAGTCGGGCTGCACCTGCAGGCGGGTGGCGCCGACCTGTTTCGAATCGATGCCGAGGTCCTTGCAGAGCGCCAGCACCCGGCCGACCGTGTCGTTGACAGACTTGCGGGCGGCGTCCATCGAGGGGTTGCGTGCCTCGACGCCCAGCGTCAGGAAGGCGATGTCCGGCTGCGCGGTGACCTCGCCGCGGCCCGCGACGGCGACGGTCCGCGTCGGATCCTCGCCGGCGGCGGCGATGGGGCCGACGAGCAGGCTCGCGGCCGCGAAGCTGGCAAGAGCGATTGACCTCATCGACATGGCGGGCCTCCGGGATGGCCGTGCGGGTTGCTGCCGTCAGTCTACGGCAGGGACGCGCCGGGCCTGGCCGGGAATTCGACTCCCGAAGGGCTTTTGATTACCATGCCGGGCCTTCGGCCGCGGGGAGGCCGATGCCGCATGGAGTTGGAAATGATCTGGAGATCGGCCTGGCTCTCGCTGAGCCTGTCCTTCGCGATGCTTGCCGCGCCCGGCGTGGCGCTCGGGGGCGACGTCGCCCGTGGCGAGCAGCTGGCTTACACCTGCCACGGCTGCCATGGCATTGCCAACTACCAGAACGCCTATCCCGTCTACAGCGTCCCGAAGCTGGGCGGGCAGCACGCGGCCTACATGGTCGTCGCGCTGAAGGCCTATGCGAGCCAGGAACGCAACCATTCGACGATGCATTCGCACGCGGCCACGATGAGCGAGCAGGACATGCAGGACATGGCCGCTTACCTGTCGGGCCAGGAACTGCAGCCAACGGGCCGGGCGGTCGGTACGGCGCCGAAGGCCAGCCAGACCTGCGTCGCCTGCCACGGCAACGACGGCATCGGCATCCTGCCCGAGTATCCCAACCTCGCCGGCCAGCACGCCGACTACATAGAGCAGGCCCTCAAAGCCTACCGCAGCGGACAACGCAAGAATGCGGTGATGGCCGGCATGGCGGCCCCGCTGACGGACCAGGACATCCTCGAGCTGGCCGAGTACTACTCCTCGCAACGCCCGGGCCTCTGCTCCACTGACCAGGTGCGCAAGGCCGGGAAATGCCCGGGCCGCTGATTTCGGGGCACAGCCATTGATCGCGCAGGCCGGGCAATGCCCGGCCTGCTTGTCTTGGGGCCCCCGAGGACGCAACCTAGGCCTTCAGCCTGTTCACGCCGTGGAGCGCTCCGTCCGACATGATTGACTCGAGTGGCAACGGCGCCTCGACGCTGGCGGTGCCCGTCGGCAACGGCGTCCATCTGATAGACACCCTGTACGTGCGGCCGGGGCACGCCGCCAGCCACCTCATCGTCGAGAACGGACGCGCGGCCTTCGTGGATACCGGCACCGCTTTTGCCGTACCGCGGCTCCTCGGGGCGCTGGAGGAACTCGGCCTCGGTCGCGAGCAGGTCGACTACGTCTTCCTGACCCACGTTCACCTCGACCACGCGGGAGGTGCCGGGCAACTCATGGAGGCTCTGCCGGCGGCACGCGCCGTGCTGCATCCTCGCGGCGCGCCCCACATGATCGACCCCGCCCGGCTGATCGCGGGCTCCATCGAGGTCTATGGCGAGGAGAATTTTCGGCAACTCTACGGTGAGCTGCAGCCGATCCCGGCCGACCGGGTGCTGGTCACCGAGGACGGCACGCGGCTCAAGCTGGGCACGCGCGAGTTCGAGTTCATCCATACGCCCGGGCATGCACGGCACCATCACTGCATCGTCGACCTCGACCACACCGAGATCTACAGCGGCGACAATTTCGGGATCTGTTACCACGAGTTCGACACCGCTGCCGGCGCCTTTATGATCCCGACCACGACGCCGGTGCAGTTCGACCCGGACGCCATGCATGCCTCGCTGGATCGCCTGCTGGGCTATCGACCGCAGCGCGTGATGCAGACCCACTTCGGGCCGGTCACGGACGTCGAGCGGCTCGGCCGCGATCTCCACGAGTCGGTCGACGCGTTCGTCCGCATGGCCGGGCGTCACGCGCAGGCGTCGAACCGCGCTGCCGCGCTGGCGGCTGAGATGTTCGACTACCTCGACCGTCGCCTCGACGACCACGGCTGCCGGCTGGACCGACAGGCCCGCCACGCCCTGCTCGACGAGGACGTTCGACTCAACACCTCCGGCCTCGAGGTCTGGCTCGATCGCCAGTGAGACCGGACCAAACCAGGACTGCCGACATGAAACGATTCCGCGCACTGCGCATACACCGCAGCGATTCAGGCGTCGAGCCGCGCTTCGAGGACCTCACGCTGGACGATCTCGCGGCCGGTGACGTCGTTATCCGCGTGCACTACTCCACGATCAACTACAAGGACGCCCTGGCGGCCACCGGTGCCGGGCAGATCCTGCGGCGATTCCCTCTCGTGGGCGGTATCGATCTCGCGGGCGAAGTCGTGGAGTCGAGCGACTCGCGCTACGCTCCCGGCGACCAGGTGGTCGTCACCGGCTGCGGGCTGAGTGAAACCCACGATGGTGGCTATGCCGAATACGCGCGAGTGCAGGGCGACTGGGTGATCCCGCTGCCCGCAGGCATCGACACGCTCGCGGCGATGAAGCTCGGCACGGCCGGCTTCACCGCGGCACTGGCGGTTCATCGCATGGAGCAGAACGGGCAGACCCCGGGCGGCGGGCCTGTCGTCGTCACCGGTGCCACCGGCGGCGTCGGCAGCCTCGCGATCAACATGCTCGCCGGGCGCGGCTACGAGGTCGTGGCCCTGAGCGGCAAGCGCGAGGCCGAGTCCTACCTGCGTGAACTCGGTGCGAGCCGCGTGCTGGTCAGGCAGGAGCTCGACCTCGGCAGGCGCCCGCTGGAAAAAGCGCTTTGGGCGGGCGCCGTCGACAACCTCGGCGGCGACGTGCTCACCTGGCTCACGCGCACCGTGGACTTCTGGGGCAACATCGCGAGCGTCGGGCTCGCGGCCAGCCACAAGCTCGAGACGACGGTGATGCCGTTCATCCTGCGCGGCGTGAACCTGCTCGGGATCAACTCCGTGATGACACCGCGCGAGGTACGCCTCGAGGTCTGGCGGCGCATCGGCACGGACCTGAAGCCCGCGCAGCTGGATGCCACCTGCACGCGGATCGTCGACTTTGCCGGACTCCCGGCACAATTTCCTGACTACGTGGCTGGCAAAGTGACCGGTCGCACCGTTGTGAAGATCTCCTGAGGGCATCTGCCAGTCCACGCATGAACGCGAACGACGAATTGAACCTGCACCCGGCCGCGCTCACGCACCTCGAGCGCCTCGAGGCCGAGAGCATCCAGATCATGCGCGAGGTCGTGGCCGAGTGCGCCCGGCCCGTGATGCTGTACTCGATCGGCAAGGACAGCGCCGTGATGCTGTACCTCGCGCTCAAGGCCTTCTATCCGGCGAAGCTTCCCTTCCCGCTGCTGCACGTCGACACGAAGTGGAAGTTCCGCGACATGTACGCGTTCCGCGAGCGCATGGTGAAGGAGCATGGCTTCGAGCTGCTGGTCTACACGAATCCCGAAGGACTCGAGCAGGGCATCAATCCCTTCACGCACGGTTCCGCCATCCATACCGACGTGATGAAGACCCAGGCCTTGAAACAGGCCCTCGACCAGTACGGTTTCGACGCGGCCTTCGGCGGCGCCAGGCGTGACGAGGAGAAGAGCCGCGCCAAGGAGCGCATCTTCTCCTTCCGCTCCGCGCAGCACCGCTGGGACCCGAAGAACCAGCGGCCGGAGCTCTGGAGCCTATACAACGCCCGCAAGCACAAGGGCGAGACCATCCGCGTGTTCCCGATGTCGAACTGGACGGAGCTCGATATCTGGCAGTACATCTACCTGCACGACATCCCGATCGTGCCGCTGTATTTCTCCGCCGAGCGGCCGGTGGTCGAGCGCGACGGCACGCTGATCATGGTGGACGACGAGCGCATGCCGCTCTACCCGGGCGAGAAGCCCATGATGAAGAAGGTGCGTTTCCGCACGCTGGGTTGCTATCCGCTCACGGGTGCCGTCGAGAGCGAGGCCGACACGCTGCCGGCCATCATCCAGGAGATGCTGCTCACGACCAGCTCCGAACGGCAGGGCCGCGTGATCGACCACGACCAGGCCGCGTCGATGGAGAAGAAGAAGCAGGAGGGGTACTTCTGATGGCACATGTATCCGACCTCATCGGCCAGGACATCCTCGCCTATCTCAAGGCGCACGAGCACAAGAGCCTGCTCCGGTTCATCACCTGCGGCAGCGTGGACGATGGTAAGTCGACCTTGATCGGGCGCCTGCTCTACGACTCGAAGATGATTTTCGAGGACCAGCTCGCCGCGCTCGAGGCGGACTCGAAGAAAGTCGGTACCCAGGGCGGCGAGATCGATTTCGCGCTGCTGGTGGACGGGCTCGCCGCGGAGCGCGAGCAGGGCATCACGATCGATGTCGCCTACCGCTTCTTCTCCACGGACAGGCGCAAGTTCATCGTCGCGGATACGCCGGGGCACGAGCAATACACGCGCAACATGGTGACTGGCGCCTCCACGGCGGAGCTCGCGGTGATCCTGATCGACGCGCGCAAGGGCGTCCTCACCCAGACGCGTCGCCACAGCTACATCGTGTCGCTGCTCGGCATCCGCAAGGTCGTGCTGGCCGTCAACAAGATGGACCTCGTCGACTACTCCGAGGAGATTTTCAACACCATCGTTGACGAGTACCGCGACTTCGCGCGGCAGATCGGGCTCAACGACATCGTCGCGATACCCGTGTCGGGCCTGCGCGGCGACAACGTGACGGAACCGAGCGAGCACACGCCCTGGTATCACGGGCCCACGCTGATGGGCTACCTCGAAACGGTGGATGTCGAAGCCTCGCTGCAGCACCATCCGTTCCGCATGCCCGTGCAGTGGGTGAACCGCCCGAACCTCGACTTCCGTGGCTTCGCCGGTACGGTGGTGAGCGGCAGCGTGAGCCCCGGTGACCGTCTGCGCGTCCTGCCCTCGGGGCGGGAGAGCCGCGTGGCACGCATCGTGACCATGGGTGGCGACCTCGAGCGGGCGATCGCCGGGCAGTCGGTGACGCTGACGCTCGAGGACGAGATCGACGTGAGCCGTGGTGACGTTCTGTGCCCTGCGAGCTCGCCGGCGGGATCCGCCGACCAGTTCGAGACCACGATCATCTGGATGTCGGACGAGCCGCTGCTGCCGGGTCGCCCCTACTGGATGAAGATCGGCACCAAGCAGGTGACGGCGACGATCACCGAGCCCAAGTACAAGGTCAACGTCAATACGCTCGAGCATCTTGCCGCCAAGAAGCTGACGCTGAACGAGATCGGCGTGTGCAACGTGTCGACGGACCAGCCCGTCGCCTTCGATCCCTACACGGAGAACCGCGACACCGGCGGCTTCATCCTCATCGATCGTCTGTCGAATGCAACGGTGGGAGCGGGCCTGATCCACTTCGCGCTGCGACGTTCGCAGAACATCCACTGGCAGGCGCTGGACGTCAACAAGGCAGCGCGCGCCGAGCTGAAGGGCCAGAAGCCCTGCGTGCTCTGGTTCACCGGTCTCTCTGGCGCCGGCAAATCCACCATCGCGAACCTGGTCGAGAAGCAGCTGCATGCCATCGGCCGGCATACGTACCTCCTCGACGGTGACAACGTTCGTCACGGCCTTAACCGCGACCTGGGTTTCACGGACACCGACCGGGTCGAGAACATCCGGCGCGTGGCGGAGGTCGCGAAGCTCATGACGGACGCCGGGCTCATCGTCATGGTGTCTTTCATCTCACCGTTCCGGGCGGAGCGGCGCATGGCGCGGTCCCTGTTCGATTTCGGTGATTTCTACGAGATCCACGTCGACACGCCGCTGGCTGAAGCCGAGAAACGCGATGTGAAGGGCCTCTACGCCAAGGCACGGCGCGGCGAGCTCAAGAACTTCACGGGCATCGACTCGCCGTACGAGCCGCCGGAAAAGCCTGAGATCTACCTCGACACGACCCGCAGCAGTCCCGAGGAGTCGGCGGCGCGGATCGTGGAGCAGCTGCGGGACGCCGGGAAGCTCGGGCCGACGGGCTGACCCTCCCAAAGGCGCAGGGTGCGGCGGCGACCTTCTGCGCTATGATCCGTGGTCCCTTCTGTTGCGCCGCGAGCAGAGCCGCCGATGACCACTCCGACGTCCGCCGGTGCCCGTTTCCGGGCTGCCCTGGCCCAGGAAAGACCGCTGCAGGTGGTCGGCACCGTCAACGCGTTCAGCGCGCTGCTCGCCGAACGGGCCGGCTTTCGCGCGATCTACCTGTCGGGCGCCGGCGTCGCGAACGCCTCGTTCGGCCTGCCGGACCTCGGCATCACCAGTCTCAACGACGTCTGCGAGGACGTGCGCCGGATCGCCTCGGCCAGCGAGCTGCCGCTGCTGGTGGACGCGGACACCGGCTGGGGCGCTGCGTTCAACATCTCCCGCACCATCGCGGACCTGGTCCGCTCCGGCGCCGCCGGCTGCCACCTGGAGGACCAGGTGCAGGCCAAGCGCTGCGGCCACCGCCCCGGCAAGGCGCTGGTCGGCTGCGACGAGATGGTGGACCGGATAAAGGCCGCCGTGGACGGGCGGACGGACGGCCAGTTCGTGATCATGGCGCGCACCGACGCGCACGCGGTCGAGGGACAGCAGGCGGCCATTGACCGGGCCTGCGCCTACGTCGAGGCCGGCGCCGACATGATATTCGCCGAGGCGCTCAACAAGCTCGACGAGTACGCGCAGTTCACCAGCGTCGTGAAGGTGCCGGTGCTCGCCAACATCACCGAGTTCGGCAAGACGCCGTTGTTCACGGTGGCCGAGCTGGCGACCGTCGGCGTGCAGCTGGTGCTGTACCCGCTGTCCGCCTTCCGCGCCATGTCGAAGGCCGCCGAAACGGTGTACGGCGCGATCCGCAACGAAGGCACGCAGCGCAGCGTCGTCGACATGATGCAGCCGCGCACCGAACTCTACGACGTGCTCGGTTATCACGACTACGAACGCAAGCTCGACGAGCTCTTCAGGCGCGAGGGCGGCGAGAAGTGACGCCCCGTGCACCCAGCACACCACGACAGGAGCGAGCCACGATGAGCAGCGATACTCCCGCACCCGGCTTCAAGCCGAAGAAATCCGTCGCCCTGTCCGGCGTCGCCGCCGGCAACACCGCGCTCTGCACCGTCGGGCGCAGTGGCAACGACCTGCACTACAGGGGCTACGACATCCTCGATCTCGCCGAAGCCTGCGAATTCGAGGAAGTGGCCTACCTGCTGGTGCACGGCAAGCTGCCGGGCAAGGCGGAGCTGGCGGGCTACAAGATCAAGCTGAAGAGCCTGCGCGGCCTGCCGGTTCCGGTCCGTGCCGCGCTCGAGGCGCTGCCTGCCGCGAGCCACCCGATGGACGTGCTGCGCACCGGCGTCTCGGTGCTGGGCTGTGCGCTGCCGGAGAAGGAAGACCACAACATCGCCGGTGCCCGGGACATCGCCGACCGCTTGATGGCCAGCCTCGGCTCGATGCTCGCCTACTGGTATCACTACAGTCACTCGGGCGTGCGCATCCACGTCGAGACCGACGACGAGACGATCGGCGGTCACTTCCTGCACCTGCTGCATCGCCGGCCGCCGCCGGAGAGCTGGGTCAAGGCGATGAACATCTCGCTCAATCTGTACGCGGAGCACGAGTTCAACGCCTCGACGTTCACCGCCCGGGTCATCGCCGGTACCGGCTCGGACATGTACTCGTGCATCACCGGCGCGATCGGCGCGCTGCGCGGCCCGAAGCACGGCGGCGCGAACGAGGTCGCTTTCGAGGTGCAGAAGCGCTACGAGACCCCGGACGAGGCGGAGGCGGACATCCGCCGGCGAGTCGGGAACAAGGAGGTCGTCATCGGCTTCGGTCACCCGGTCTACACGATCGGCGACCCGCGCAACGAGGTCATCAAGAGCGTCGCGAAGAAGCTCTCCACCGAAGCCGGCGACATGAAGATGTTCCGGATCGCCGAGCGGCTCGAGTCGGTGATGTGGGACATCAAGAAGATGTTCCCGAACCTCGACTGGTTCTCGGCCGTCTCCTACCACATGATGGGCGTGCCGACCGCGATGTTCACGCCGCTGTTCGTGATCTCGCGGACCAGCGGCTGGAGCGCGCACGTGATCGAGCAGCGCATCGACGGCAAGATCATCCGGCCGAGCGCGAACTACACCGGCCCCGAGGACCGCAAGTTCGTGCCGATCGCGAAGCGTAAGTGAACGACGCTTACCGCAAGCGGCTGCCGGGATCGCGGCTCGACTACTTCGATGCGCGCGCCGCGGTCGAATCGATGCGGCCCGGGGCCTGGGACCGGCTGCCGTACACCGCCCGCGTGCACGCCGAGAACCTGGTGCGTCGCTGCGAGCCGGCGCTGCTCGACGAGTGCCTCGCACAGATCGTCGAGCGCAAGCGCGAGCGGGATTTCCCCTGGTTCCCGGCCCGCGTGGTCTGTCACGACATCCTCGGCCAGACGGCGCTGGTGGATCTCGCCGGCCTGCGGGACGCCATCGCGGCCCAGGGCGGCGACCCCGCCGAGGTGAACCCGGTCGTGCCGGTGCAGCTGATTGTGGATCACTCGCTGGCCGTCGAATGCGGCGGCGACGACCCCGACGCCTTCGCGAAGAACCGCGCGATCGAGGAACGTCGCAACGAGGACCGCTTCGACTTCATCGACTGGACCAAACGCGCCTTCGACAACGTCGACGTGATCCCGGCCGGCAACGGCATCATGCACCAGATCAACCTGGAGAAGATGTCGCCGGTGATCCAGGTCCGCGACGGCGTGGCGTTCCCCGACACCTGTGTCGGCACGGACAGCCACACGCCGCACGTGGACGCGCTCGGCGTGATCGCCGTCGGCGTCGGCGGCCTCGAGGCGGAGAGCGTGATGCTCGGACGCGCATCCTGGATGCGGCTGCCCGAGATCGTCGGCGTCGAGCTGACGGGCGAGCGGCAGCCCGGAATCACCGCCACCGACATCGTGCTCGCGCTGACGGAGTTCCTGCGCAAGTCCCGGGTCGTCGGCGCCTACCTGGAGTTCTACGGCCCGGGCGCCGCGTCGCTGACGCTCGGCGACCGCGCGACGATCTCGAACATGGCCCCGGAATACGGCGCCACGGCGGCGCTGTTCTTCATCGACCCGCAGACCCTCGAGTACCTGCGGCTCACGGGCCGCGAGGAGTCGCAGGTCGAACTGGTCGAGAACTATGCGAAGACCGCGGGCCTGTGGGCCGACAGCCTGGCGGGCGCGGAGTACGATCGCGTGCTGCGCTTCGACCTGTCGGACGTGGTGCGGAACCTGGCCGGCCCGTCCAACCCGCATGCACGCGTTGCGACCAGCGAGCTCGCTGCGCGCGGCATCGCCGGCCACTGGGAGCTCAAGCCCGGCCAGATGCCGGATGGCGCGGTGATCATCGCGGCGATCACCAGCTGCAC
>CAZKLS010000057.1:11460-17563 GCA_964553405.1 uncultured Steroidobacteraceae bacterium | reverse complement strand
CGGTGCCGGTCGAGCCGGTCACCAGCACCATGCCCTGGTGGTAGTCGCAGAACTTCTCGACGATCGGCGGCAGGTTCAGCGACTGCAGCGTCGGCACGTCGCCGGGAATCGTGCGGAACACGGCGCCGACGCCGGTGTCCTTGCGGAACACGTTGACGCGGAACCGGCTGCCGTCCTCGGCCACGTAGGAGAAGTCGATGTCGTGGCCGGCCTTGAACTGATCCCGCTGCGAAGGGCTCAGGATCTCGGTCACGTAGCCCTCGAGCTCAGCCTCGCCGAGGTTGCGGAACTTGATCGGCATCAGCTCGCCGTTCATGCGCAGCATCGGCGGCACGCCGACCGCCAGGTGGACGTCCGAGCAGCCCTGTGCGGCGCCGAGCTTCAGGAATGCGTCGATGCGTGCCATGGGCCGCTCAGAGGTACTTCTCGAGCGCCGTGCGCAGCTCGTCCATGTTCTGGAAGCGCTTCGACTTGTCCACCGACATGGCCTTCATCGTGATTTCCGACAGCCCCGGTGGTATCTGCGGGTTCAGCTCGATCGGCGGCCGCGCCTTGCCCTGCACGTGCTGGTACATCACGGCCATGTGGTCGCCCCGGTGGTAGGGCGGCTCGCCGGTCAGCATCTCGTAGAGGATCACGCCGAGGCTGTAGATGTCCACGCGCTCGTCCGCCTTCTTGCCGAGGATCTGCTCCGGGGCCATGTACTTCGGCGATCCGATCACGAAGC
Organism: uncultured Steroidobacteraceae bacterium; assembly: GCA_964553405.1. Lineage (GTDB taxonomy): Bacteria > Pseudomonadota > Gammaproteobacteria > Steroidobacterales > Steroidobacteraceae > DATIRA01. The sequence goes on along the minus strand of CAZKLS010000057.1, from coordinate 16,836 downwards.
CGGTCTTGGTGAGCTGCGTGTCGCCCTCGCGTTGCGCCGCGGCGACGCCGAAGTCGACCACCTTGAGCAGTCCCTCGTCGTCGAGCAGCACGTTGGCGGGCTTCAGGTCGCGGTGGACGATGCCCGACTGGTGCGCGACCGACATGCCGGTGGCGATGTCGATCGCGTAGCGCACGGCCTTGCCGAGCGGCAGCGGCTTCTCGTTGATCTCGTTGCCGAGCGTGTGCGACGGGAAGTACTCCATCGAGATCGCGTAGTTGCCGCGGATGTGCAGGAAGTCGTAGATCCGGATCACGTTGCGGTGCGTGATCTTGCGCGAGTAGCGCAGCTCGTGCACGAACCGCTTCATCATCTCCTCGTCCTGGGAGACGTTGGGATTGAGGAACTTCAGGATCAGCCGCTCGTCGACGACCTTGTCCTCCATCAGCAGCACGGTGCCGAACGCGCCCTTGCCGATCTTCTGGATGAACTTGTAGCGCCCCTCGAGTATGTCGCCCGGCTTCAGCGTCGAAATGTCGAAGCGCTGCGCCTGCGCCGACTGTCGCATCAGCCCCTCGAGGTCGCTGCGCTCCACGAGCAGCGTGCGCGCGGGTTCAGCCATCCGGGCCGCGTTCTCCCGCACCGCGATCGCGTTGCTGGAGAAGCGGCTGTCGAGGTCCTCGACGGCCCGCAGCGCGGCGTGGCTGACGGTTCCCTCGACCATCGCGGTGGCCAGCTCCTCGAGCTGGCGCCGGACCTTGTTCGCGGTACCCTCGTCTACCAGCCGAGTCAGCGCGGTGATGGCCTCGAGCCTGACTTCCTTCGACGGGCTGGCGAGCAGCGGCGCGAGCCGGTCTATCAGTTCGCGATCGCCGAGCTTGCCGAGCGCCCTGACGATCGAGGGCAGCGAGCGCTCGTCGGTCGAGTCGAGCAGCGCCAGCAACGCCGGCACCGCGCGCTGGCTGCCGATTTCGGCCAGCGCGTCGACGGCCCGTTCGCGGACCCACCAGTCGGAGTCGCGCGTGGCTGCGACCAGGTGATCCACCGCGCGGGCGTCGCGGGTCTGGTTCAGGATCTCGATCGCCGCCCGGCGTACGTCTTCGTCCTGGTCGCGGATCAGCTCGAGCGCCGCCTCGATGACCCGCGGGCCGCCGATCTTCGCCAGCGCGTCGGCCGCGCGACTGCGCACCCACCAGTCGTCGTCCTTGATGGACTGCAGCAGGAACTTCACGTGCCTGGGCGTGCCGATCTCGTTCAGGACTTCGACCGCGGCGCGCCGGGCGCTCTCGTCCTCGTCGCGCAGGACCTCGACCAGGTGCTGCATCGTGTCGGGATGGTTCGCCCGCACGACGGCCTCGATCGCCTTCTGCTGGGTCTCGACGTCCGGGTCGCGCAGCACCTCGCAGAGCAGCCCGACGTCGGCGTGGCCCTCGAGCCGCGACAGCGCGTTCAGCACCGCCTGCCGGATGAACTTGTTGTTGTCGCGGAGCTGCTTGTGCAGCGCTTCGGCGACCTCGGGCCGGTTGAAGCGGGCCAGGATGTTGATGATGTGGGTCCGGGCGATCGGGTCCTTGCCTTCGAGACGGCTCAGCAGCTCGGGCAGCAGGCTGGCGTCGCCGATCTCGGCGACGATGCGGAACAGCGCGGCCTTTTCCGCCGGCTCCTGGTTGTACGCGTGCTTGAGGAGTTCGCGTGCGGTGAGGCGGGACTTCTGCGCGGCCAGGATGCTGACGACCTGCGCCTTCGGCATCTGCGGGTCGGAGAGCAGCCCGTACAGCAGTTGCGGGCTGTAGTCACGACTGGTCGAGAGCGCCCAGGTCACGGCCGCGACGGTGCGCGGGTTGCCGTCCACCAGGCCGGCCGCGACCAGCGGGAAGCTCTTGTTGTCGAGCGCTGCGGTCAGTACCCGTACCAGGCCGGCGGTTTCCTTCTTGTCGGCCGTCGCCAGCGCGTCGATGATGCGCGGGATCGCAGAGGGTCCCAGCCTGCCGAGCTTGTCGAGCGCCTTGCGGGCGCGTGTCGCGTCCGCATCGCTCGACGACTTGATGTCGGCGATCAGCCGCTCGGCCCGCATTTTGGCGAAGAAGCTCATTTACGCATTTGTATCGTGCCGCCGGGCCGCGTGGAAGCCGGGATTAAGTCAATCCGCCCCGGGGCGGATGGCCGCCGCCGGTCCCGCGACCGGAATCATGCCAGCTCCGGCGGCGGCACGCCCGTGCCGCCGATTCAGTTACAATCCGGGCCTTGCGGCGCATGCCGCCTCCCCTCCGAGCAAGTGCCAAAAATGTCTGAACATCGCGAAAGCGAAATTCGCCTCGTGGTCGGGAATTATGTCGAGCCCTACCTCGGGACGCCCTTAAACGACGCCAAAGCTGTGAAATCCGTCAGATTCGAGGGCGAGCGGGCCCTCGTCGACGTCGAACTCGGCTTCCCGCTGGGCGGATACGGGCGTGAACTGCAGGCCGCGCTGCAGGCGCTCGTGGATGCCCGGCCGGAGCTCGGGGCCTGCGAGGTCCGGGTGGACTGGCGGGTGCGGGCCCACGCCGTCCAGGGCAGCCTGAGTCCCTTGCCGGGCATCAGCAACGTGCTGGCCGTCGCCTCGGGCAAGGGCGGGGTCGGCAAGTCCACGACGGCCGTGAACCTGGCGCTCGCGCTGGCGCTCGACGGGGGCCGGGTCGGCATCCTCGATGCGGACATCTACGGTCCGAGCCAGCCCCGGATGATGGGTCTGCAGGGGGAGCGTCCCTCCACGCGTGACGGCCGGCGCATCGAGCCGCTGCAGGCGCACGGCGTGAAGGTGATCTCGATCGGCTTCCTGATCGAGGAGGAGCAGCCGATGGTCTGGCGGGGGCCGATGGTCACGCAGGCGCTGACCCAGCTGCTGTCGGAGACGAACTGGGGCGAACTCGATTACCTGGTCGTGGACATGCCGCCCGGCACCGGCGACATCCAGCTCACGCTGTCGCAGCGCGTGCCGGTCAGCGGAGCGGTCATCGTGACCACTCCGCAGGACATCGCGCTGCTCGACGCGCGCAAGGGCCTCAGGATGTTCCAGAAGGTCTCGGTGCCGGTGCTCGGCGTGGTCGAGAACATGAGCACGCACGTCTGCTCGAAGTGCGGCCACGAGGAGCCGATCTTCGGCGCCGGCGGCGGTGCCCGGATGGCCGAGCAGTATGGAGTGACGCTGCTCGGGCAGCTGCCGCTCGACATCCGCATCCGGGAGGAAACCGACTCGGGACGGCCGACCGTGGTCGCCGAGCCCGACAGCCGGATCGGGCGCGCGTACCTGGACACCGCCAGGCGCAGTGCCGCGCGGCTGTCGCTGTCCGCGGCCGCCGGACCGGCGTTTCCGAAGATCACGGTCGAGGAAACCTGAGCGTGAGCATCAAGTCCGATCGCTGGATCCGGCGCATGGCCGAGGGCCACGGGATGATCGAGCCGTTCGAGGCGGGCCAGGTCCGCGAGGTCAACGGCCAGCGCATCGTCTCCTACGGCACTTCCAGCTACGGCTACGACGTGCGCTGCGCGAGCGAGTTCAAGGTGTTCACGAACATCAACTCGACGATCGTGGACCCGAAGAACTTCGACATCGGCTCGTTCGTCGACGTCAAGGGCGAGGTCTGCATCATCCCGCCGAACTCGTTCGCGCTGGCGCGAACCGTCGAGTTCTTCCGCATTCCCCGCAACGTGCTGACCGTCTGTCTCGGCAAGTCCACCTACGCGCGCTGCGGCATCATCGTCAACGTGACGCCGCTCGAGCCCGAGTGGGAGGGTCACGTCACGCTGGAGTTCTCGAACACGACGCCGCTGCCCGCCAAGATCTACGCCAACGAGGGCGTGGCGCAGATGCTGTTCTTCGAGTCGGACGAGGTCTGCGAGGTGTCGTACCGCGATCGCGGCGGCAAGTACATGGGCCAGCAGGGCGTCACATTGCCGAAGGCCTAGCCGGCAACGGCTCAGCGTTCCAGCGCGACCAGCTTCATCTGGACCAGCTGCTTGCCCTTGCGGAACTGGATCGCCTGCACCGGCAGGTAGCCGAGCGCGGGGGCGTACCAGACCTTGGCGACGCGGTCCGAGCCGTTGCGCTGGCTGGCCCAGATCACCGTCTCGTAGCTGCCGAGCGGCGTGCTGACGGTCGCCTTGCCTTCGGACCAGTACCGGTAGTCGCGCAGCTTGCTGCCGGTGACTATCGGAAAACCCGAGGGCTCCCGCCCGGCGGCCAGCGCCGCGATCACCGCCGCCTGTACCGAGGCCGTGTCCTGGGTCCCCGGCCGGATGTCCAGCGTGAAGTCCTTGCCGTCGGCGCGGCCGCTCACCTTCATCGCGGACCAGTCGAAGCTGAGCCGCACGTCCTGCTCGACGTCCGCGGATCCGTCGTTGAACTCGTAGCTGAGCGGCCGCATGCCGTCCGCCGCGAGTTCCATCGTGCTGTGCTCACGCGCCTTGGGGCTGACGGCGATCCTGCCGATCATGTTCGGGAACGCATGTGTTTCGTAGATCCAGCGGCCGGGGCCGGATCCGCGCTTCAACGTCGCCTCGATCTGTCCGCCGCTCAGCGCCTTGTAGCCGACCTGGTAGCGGGCCTTGTAGGGCTGCAGCACGGCCGCGGCAGCGGCGCCGGTCGTGCCGCCGGACCCGCCCGTCTGGGCAATGGCCGACGTCGTGCAGAGCAGGGCCAGTGCGGCGGCCAGCAGCCTATGCGGGTAGTTCATCGTCTTCCTCCACGACCACCGGACGGTCCAGGCGGCGACCGTCCAGCCAGCCGGCGCCGTCGAGGTACTCGAGCCGACCCGCGGCGAACCATCCGATCGCGTGCGGGTAGATGCGGTGCTCCTGGGCCAGCACACGGGCTGCGAGGCCGCTCTCGTCCTCGCCGTCGCGCACGGACAGCCTGGCCTGTATGACTACCGGGCCGCCGTCGAGTTCACGCGTCACGAAGTGCACGCTCGCGCCGTGCACGGTATCGCCCGCCTCGAGCACCCGCCGGTGGGTGTGCAGCCCCCTGTGCCGGGGCAGCAGCGAGGGGTGGATGTTCAGCATCCGTCCCTCGAAGCGATCGACGAAGGCCGGCGACAGGATGCGCATGAATCCGGCCAGCACGACGAGTCCCGGCCGGAAGTGCCCGACCCGCTCCGCCAGCGCGCGGTCGTAGCTTTCGCGGTCGGGGAAGCCCCGCGGCGCCAGCACCTCGCAGTGCAGCCCGGCCGACGCGGCCCAGTCGAGCACGGCTGCGTCTTCGCGGTCGCTGAGCACCGCCGCGATCACGACGGGCAGCCGGCCCGCCGAGGCGTCCCGGGCTATCGCGCGCAGGTTGCTGCCGCGTCCCGAGACGAGAACGACGACGCGCAGGGGGTCTGCGCCGGGGCTCATTCCTCGATCACGACTTCGCGCTCGCCG
>CAZKLS010000057.1:0-11360 GCA_964553405.1 uncultured Steroidobacteraceae bacterium | reverse complement strand
ATGGCCGTGACCGGGACCTCGGCGAGCAGCGCCAGCACCGGCCGCACGTAGATGCGCGTAGGCTCGAGCAGCCAGTCGTGCAGGGGCCGGCCTGCCAGTTCGGTGTCGGCCCGCGCGCCGCTCACTGCCAGCAGCTTGCGGATCAGTGAATAGCCGTTCGAGTGCGGCCCGGAGGAGGGCAGCGCGATGACCACGTCCCCGGCGCTCGCGCGCGAGCCGTCGATGATCGCGTCCTTCTCGACCAGGCCGACGCAGAAGCCCGCGAGGTCGTAGTCTTCGCCGGCATACATGCCGGGCATTTCCGCGGTCTCGCCGCCGACCAGCGCGCAGCCCGCCCGCGCGCAACCCTCGGCGATCCCGCGGATCACCTGCTCGGCGACCTCGACCCGCAGCTTGCCGGTGGCGTAGTAGTCGAGGAAGAAGAGTGGCTCGGCCCCCTGCACCACCACGTCGTTCGCGCACATCGCGACCAGGTCGATTCCGATCGTGTCGTGTCGCCCGGTCTCTATCGCGAGTCGCAGCTTGGTTCCCACGCCGTCGGTGCCGGATACCATCACCGGCCGGCGGTACTTCTCGAGCGGCACCTCGACCAGCGCGCCGAAGCCGCCGAGGCCGCCGAGGACTTCGGGGCGCATCGTGCGGCGGACGGCCGGCTTGATCCGCTCGACGAGCTCGTCGCCTGCGTCGATGTCCACGCCGGCGTCGCGATAGGTCAGGGGTCGGTCTTCGGGCATGTCTGTCCCGCGGGACTCGGCAGTCCCGGGCCTTGTTCTGGGTGTGCTATTTTACACGCGCGCTCGCATCGCCGAGACCTTCTGCGGACATGCCCGGACACCAAGCCATGGTCATCATCAGGCGGACGGCACGCTGCGTGGCCGCATTGGCCGCCGCGACGGTCGTTTTGCCCTGCGTCGCCCGGGCGGAGATCAACCTCTACCAGGCGACGGTCGCCGTCCCGGACGCGGGCGAGGCCGCACGTTCGGCGGGCTTTTCCGAGGCATTGCGGAGCGTGGCCGTGCGGGCCTCCGGCAGCCTCGGTGCGGCGTCGAACGCCGCGGTCCGGCAGGCCGCGACGAACCCCTCGCGGTACGTGCAGCAGTACTCGACGACCGGCCAGGGCCTGCGGGTCGGGTTCGACCGCGAGGCGGTCGACGATCTGCTCGTGCGCGCCGGCCTTCCGCTGTGGCCGGCGGAACGTCCGGTCACGCTGGTGCTGCTCGCCACCGATACGACTGGCGCGCGGGCGCTGATGGACGGCGAGCCCGCCCCGGAGCGCGTGGCGCTCGATGCGGCGGCCGAGTCCCGCGGCATCGAGTTGCTCTGGCCACAGACCCGGATGGACATCCTCGCCGCACGCGACCGGGCAGCGTCCGGCGCGGTGCGGGAGCTGGCGCTCGCAGCCGGTGGTTCCGAAGCGCAGGCCGTGCTGATCGGAATGCCGGGCGGCGCGGGCGTCGAGTGGCAGCTGTTCCACGACGGGGCCACGCGCTCGGACGTGGGATCGGCGGGGGACGGTGCCCACATCGCGGCCGACGCGTTCGCGATGCGCTACGCGACGCCGGCGACCCGGAGCCTGTCGCGCATCGAGGTCTGGATCGGCGACGTCCCGAACCTGAGTGCCTACGCAGGGCTGCTCGACTACCTGGGGTCCCTGAGCATGGTGAGGGAGCTGCGGGTCGAGCAGGCCCGCCGTGACGCGGTTCGCCTCGGGCTGACCTTGCGCGGCGACCGTGAGCTGCTCGCGCGGATCGGGGCGCTGGACGGACGCCTGCAGCCCGGGCAGCCCGCGCTCGAGGACGGCGCCACCGGCGTGGACTTCCTCTACCGCCCATGAGCCTTCGCTTCATTCCGAACCTGCTGTGCGTCCTGCGGATAGCGCTCATATACCCGGTGGCCTGGCTGATCATCGAGCAGCGGTACGCGACTGTGATGCTGCTGTTCGCCGTCGCGGCACTCACCGACGCGCTGGACGGCTTCCTGGCCAAGCGCTTCGGGTGGACCACCGAACTCGGCAAGTTCCTCGATCCGCTGGCGGACAAGCTGCTGCTGGTGGTCGTGTTCGTCACGCTCAGCGTCGCCGGCCTGGTGCCGTGGTGGCTGACCGCGATCGTGTTGTTGCGTGACCTGGTGATCTTCTACGGGGCGGTCACGTTCCGGCTGATGTTCGGCCCGGTGCACGGCCAGCCCACGGTGCCGAGCAAGCTCAATACGCTCTGCCAGATCATCTTCTGCCTGGCCGTCGTCGCCGAAGCGGCGTTCGGGTTCCCGCCGCAGGCCATGGTGACGCTGCTCGGCGCGCTGGTGTTCGTCACCACGGTCGTGAGCGGACTCGACTACATACTCATCTACTCGCGGCGCGCGGCGCGGGTCCCGCGGCACGAGGCCACCGGGGCCGGCTGATCGCCACGATGCGCCAGTTGCCTCTCAGCGTCCGGTTGCCGGATACCGCGCGGCTCGCCTCGTTCGTGCGCGGCGCCAACGAGGAAGTCGTCCACCTGCTCGAATCCATCGGCAGCGGAACGCCGCGGACCATCTGGCTCTGGGGACGCACCGGCTCGGGCAAGACCCACCTGCTGCAGGCCGCCTGCGCGGCCATGGGTGAGCGTGGAGCGACCGCCTGCTACCTCGAGCCGGGCCCGGACTCGAGTCCGGAGCAGATCGAGGGTTGCGAGGCGCTCGACCTCGTCTGCCTCGACGGGGTCGAGCAGATCGCAGGCGCGGCTGCCTGGAACGCGGCGCTGTTCCGCCTGCACACGTTGATGCAGGACGGTCCCGGCCGCCTGTTGATCGCGAGCACGCCACCGCCTTCGGCGGTCCAGTTCGTGCTGCCCGACCTGCGCTCGCGCCTGCTCGCGGCATCGGTGCACCAGCTGCACGAGCTCGAGGACAGCGACCTGGTCGCCGCGCTGCAGTGCCGTGCGAGGCGTCGAGGCCTGGAGCTCGGCGACGAGGCGGCGCAATACCTGGTGTATCGGCTGCCGAGGGACATGCACTCGCTGATGGCCGTGCTGGACGAGCTCGACCTCGCATCGCTGGCGGCGCAGCGTCGCCTGACCGTGCCGTTCCTCCGGCAGGCGCTCGAGCCTCACGCCGCCGAGCCGGGCTGACCGCCACGGCCGCCGCGCGTGCAGCGCAGGTAGGCGACCAGCGCAACGAAGACCCACAGCGTCGCGAGCACCGCGAGGCTCGCCTGCGCCCGCACCCCGGGATTGGCCACCAATTCGGTCAGCGCGTAGACGAGCCCGGGCAGCAGGCAAAGGGCAGCCCAGGCGTAGGTCCGGCGGTGCGCCCTGAGCAGGCCAGGCAGCGGCAACAGCAGTGGCAGCGCGAGTGCCAGCGCCAGCGCGGTCCCGGCCTGGCGGCCCTCGGCGGCCACGGCCGTGGCAGCGAGGCTCCCGAGCAGCAGGCCGAGCCCGGACAGCGTCGCCAGCCGACTGGCCCGCGCGCCTCGCGGGGCGTTCACGGCCTGCCGCGTCGGATCGCGACGGCCAGCTCGGCGATCCGTCGCCCGAGCAGCCGGGCGAGTTCCCGTTCATGCTCGCTCAACCGCTCGCCGCCGGCCGCTCCGGACACGTGGCTTGCCCCGTAGGGTGTGCCGCCCGTCCGCGTGCTGTTCAGTGCCTCGGCGGTGAACGGCAGCCCCACCATGTACATGCCGTGGTGGAGCAGCGGCAGCATCATGCCGAGCAGCGTGCTCTCCTGGCCCCCATGCAGAGTCGCCGACGAGGTGAACACGCCGGCCGGCTTGCCGTCGAGCGCGCCGTTCAGCCAGAGCGAGCTGGTGCCGTCGAGGAAGTACTTGAGCGGCGCGGCCATGTTGCCGAAGCGTGCAGGACTGCCCAGCGCGAGTCCCGCGCAGCCGCGCAGGTCCTCGTGGCTGGCGTACGGCGGACCGTCCGCCGGTACGGGCGGCGTCGCCTCGTCCACCGCGGTCGTCACCGGCGGCACCGTTCGCAACCGCGCCGTCATGCCCTCGACCGACTCGACTCCGCGAGCCACTTGCCGCGCGAGCTCGGCGGTACCACCGTGCCTGGAGTAGTACAGCACCAGTATCTCCGGCGTGCCCTCTGGCTGCGGCCGAGTCGTGCGCGAAGGGGGGGAAAGGTTCATGATTGAGCAGCCTTGACGGTCCCGGGGCCTCTTGTTACGGTCCGACGAGATTATAAGTACACGACATGCCGCGCCATCGCTGGTTCATTTCGATCCTCATGCTCGGTGGGCTGCTGGTGGGCTCGCAGCTGAGCGGCTGCGCCGGTGCGCCGGTGCAGGAAATGTCGAACGCACGGCAGGCGCTGGTGGCAGCGGAGCGGGCCGGTGCCGAAAAGCACGCCCCTGAGCTCTACACCGAGGCGGTCAACCTGGTGAAGTCTGCGCAGGCCAACATCCGCAAGCAGGAATACCGTCAGGCCCGTGACGACGCGGAGCTCGCGCGGGAGAAGGCCATCGAGGCCAGGCGGATCTCGGAGGCGGCGCTGGCCGCGGAGAAGTGACCGCGCTCGTGGTTCCATGAGCGGCGAAGTCCTGCGTCGCTGCCTCGTATCGGGCCGTGTTCAGGGAGTCTTCTTCCGGGCCAGCACCCAGACCCGTGCGCGGGAACTCGGCCTGCGCGGTTACGCGCGCAACCTCCCGGACGGGCGCGTCGAGGTCGTGGCTCGTGGTGAGCCAGGCGCCGTGCAGGCGTTGTGCGACTGGCTGTGGCTCGGTTCACCGGGGTCGCGTGTCGCCGACGTGGAGATCGAGCACCTGTCCGCCGACGGTCCGGATGCGGGGCTCGACGGCTTCGAGACGTTCTAGAGCTCGTAGCGCCAGCGCGAGACGAGCCTGTCCATGACCAGGTCGGAGTAGTCCGGGCGGCCGAGGCTCCCGTTGTAGCGCTGCAGCGCGCGCAGGTAGTTGCCGCGCTCCTTGCGCAGGTAATACCCGAGGATCGTCGTGCCCATCCGGACGTTGTCTGAAATCCGGATCAGCTGCTCGTTGCTCATGCCGAGCTGCAGCGGCCAGAACGGCATCACCTGCATCAGGCCGACCGCTCCGGCCGAGGATACGGCGTAGCGGTCGAAGCGGCTCTCCACGTCGATCACGGCCAGCACCAGCTCTGGTGGCAGGTCCACGCGCCGTGCCTCGCAATGAACGTGCTCGAGGATGGCGCGGCGCTCGTCGACGTCCTTCACGTAGCGCCCGAGCCTGGGCTCCATGTACGCGAACCACACGACCCGTTCGTACTCGTCCTCGAAGCAGCGGGTGTCCTGCAGCGCGGCGGCGATGACGCCGCGCAACTCCGGGTCCTTCTGGCCGTCGGCGCCCGCCGGCGCTGCCGTGAGCAGCGCGATCAGCAGAACGCAGGCTCCGGCGCGGCGCATCGGTTTCAGCCGGCCGGGCGGTTCCCGGCCAGGAACGCCGCGATCTGCTGCAGCGGCACTTCTGCCGCTTCCCCGTCGCGACGCCGCTTGTATTCGACGACGCCGCGTCCGAGCCCCTTCTCGCCGACGACCACCCGGTGGGGAATCCCGAGCAGCTCGTCGTCGGCGAACTTGACGCCGGGCCGTGCGTCGCGGTCGTCGAACAGCACCTCGAAGCCCGCGGCGCGCAGCTCCTCGTAGAGGCGCTCCGCGGTCTCGCGCGTGCGCTCGGACTTCTGCATGTTGATCGGGATCAGGGACACGTCGAACGGCGCGATCGGTTCAGGCCAGATGATGCCCTTGTCATCATGGTTCTGTTCGATGGCCGCTGCCACGACCCGCGTCACACCGATGCCATAGCAGCCCATGAACGGGACGATGGCCTGGCCCTGCTCGTCGAGCACCGTGGCTCCCATCGCCTCGCTGTACTTGCGTCCCAGCTTGAATATGTGACCGACCTCGATTCCGCGCGCGATTCCGAGCCGCCCGCGTCCCGAGGGGCTCGGGTCGCCGGGCACGACGTTGCGGATGTCCGCGGCCCGCGGTTCCGGCAGGTCCCGACCCCAGTTGACGCCGGTCAGGTGCGCGTCGCGGCGGTTGGCGCCGCAGACGAAGTCGGCCAGCTGAAGCGCCGAGTGATCGGCGTAGATCTCGAGCCCGAGCCCGACGGGGCCGAGGAAGCCCGGCTCGCAGCCGGTCGCGGCCTTGACCTGCTCGGCGGACGCCATCCTGAGCGGCGAGGCCACGCCCGGGAGCTTCTGTGCCTTGACTGCGTTCAGCTCGTGGTCGCCGCGCAGCACCAGCGCCACGACGCCGCCCGCGGCTCCCTCGACCAGCAGCGTCTTGAGGCAACGGGTCGGGTCGACCCCGAGAAAGCCGGCCAGCTCCGCGATCGAGCGCACCTCGGGCGTCGAGACCTCCGCCAGCGCTGCGCCGGCCGCGGGCCTCGGCCCGGCCGGGGCCGCCGCTTCGGCCATTTCCAGGTTCGCCGCGTATCCGTCGGCATCGGAGAACGCGATTGCGTCCTCGCCGGAGTCCGCGAGGACGTGGAACTCCTGGGAGTCACTGCCGCCGATGCTCCCGGTGTCCGCGCGCACCGCGCGGAAGCGCAGGTTCATCCGCTCGAAGATGCGCGTGTAGGCGCGATGCATCGCCTGGTAGCCCTCGTCCAGCGAGCCTTCGTCCGCGTGGAAGGAATAGGCGTCCTTCATCGTGAACTCGCGCGCGCGCATCACGCCGAAGCGCGGGCGGATCTCGTCGCGGAACTTGGTCTGGATCTGGTAGAAGTTGACCGGCAGCTGGCGGTAGCTCTTGATCTCGCGCCTCGCGAGGTCGGTGATGACTTCCTCGTGAGTGGGCCCGTAGCAGAATGACCGCTCGTGCCGGTCGCGGATCCTGAGCAGTTCCGGGCCGAACTGGTCCCAGCGACCCGACTCCTGCCACAGCTCGGCCGGCTGCACCGTCGGCATCAGCAGCTCGATCGCGCCCGCGCGGTTCATCTCCTCGCGAACGATGTTCTCCACCTTGCGCAGGGTCCGCAGCCCGATCGGCAGCCAGGTGTACATGCCGGCCGCCAGTCGCCGGACGAGTCCCGCGCGCAGCATCAACTGGTGGCTGACCACCTCGGCATCGGCGGGAACGTCGCGCAGCGTGTTGATCGGGTAGCTGGAGAGTCGCATGTGCTCGCGGGATCCGGGAAAAATTGGCGCCGTATGTTAGCAGAGGGGCACGCCGGGCCGGCGCTGGTCCGCCGCGCCGCGTTGTGCCCGGGGGCCGGCCTACCTATCATGCGCAGGGCAGGCCGGGTGAGCAGCGATGAACGAAAAGACGCAAGTCGGGTCGGAGAAGGCCGCGCGGCCGCGCGGCCGCGGCATCTACCTGTTGCCGAACCTGTTCACGACGGCCGTGCTGTTTTCGGGTTTCTACGCGATCGTTGCCGCGACCGACGGCAATTTCGACCGTTCCGGCATCGCCATCTTCATCGCGATGGTCTGCGACGGCCTGGACGGGCGGATCGCCCGCTGGACCAATACCCAGAGCGAGTTCGGCAAGGAGTACGACAGCCTCTCCGACATGGTTGCCTTCGGGCTCGCGCCGGCGGTCGTGGCCTACCAGTGGGGCGTTGCGAAGATCGCCGAGTACGGCGCCTTGTGGGAGCGGCTCGGGTGGCTCGCTACGTTCTTCTATGCGGTGTGCGCGGCGCTGCGACTCGCCCGGTTCAACTCGCGCTCCGCCACGGCGGACAAGCGCTATTTCGAGGGCCTGCCGAGTCCGTCGGGCGCGGCCATCCTCGCCGGCTTCGTCTGGACGCTGGCGGACACGCAGCGCGAGGGACTGCGCGCGCTGATACTGGGATTCGTCGTGGCGCTGACGGCGGGCGCGCTGATGGTCAGCCGTTTCCCTTACCTGAGCGGCAAGGACTTCGATCCGAACCGGCGGATTCCGTTCGCGGTGCTGCTGCTCGTGCCGCTCGGGTTCATCGTCGTCGGCTTGAGTCCGCCGGAGATGCTGTTCGGACTGTTCGGGCTGTATGCGCTCTCCGGCCCCGCCGTGTGGGCCTGGCATCGGCTGTTCCGCAAGCGGCGCGAGGCACGCCAGCGCCCGGGCGGCTGACGCGGCAAGGCTATGGATCGTTCCCGGCTGGACTATTTCGCTGCGCTCGGCGTCGACGTCTGGGTACGGCGGGGCCTCGCGGAGGAGCCCGGTGCCGCCAGCCCGGCGCCGGCCCCCGGGCCGGCGCAGCAGCCGGCTCAGGCCGCCGCGCTGGACGGAGTCGAATGGCAGGAACTGCAGCAGCGCGTGTCAGGCTGCACCCGCTGCGAGTTGCATGCGACCCGGACCCAGACTGTCTTCGGCACCGGCAGCACCCGGGCGCGCTGGATGTTCGTCGGCGAGGCGCCCGGCGCCGAGGAAGACCGCCAGGGCGAGCCGTTCGTCGGCCGGGCCGGGCAGTTGCTGAACGCGATGCTGGACGCGGTCGGACTCTCGCGCCAGCAGGTCTATATCGCGAACATCCTCAAGTGCCGGCCGCCGCGTAACCGGGATCCGCGACCGGCCGAGGCTGCGAGCTGCCGCGAGTACCTCGATCGCCAGATCGAGCTGCTCGATCCGGTGCTGATCGTCGCGATCGGACGAATCGCCGCGCAGAACCTGCTCGCGACCGACGCGGCGCTCGGCCGGCTGCGGGGGCGCGTCCACGAGCTCGGGCCGGCGAAGCGGCCCGTCATCGTCACCTACCACCCCGCCTACCTGCTGCGCAGCCCGCGGGAGAAGCGCAAGGCATGGCACGACCTGCTGTTCGCGGCGCAGGAGTTCCGCCGGCTCGAAGCGGTCCGGAACCGCCCGTGAACGCCCGCAGCGAAGCGCTCGAGTCCCGTCCGGCGAAGCTGGTGCGGTTTCGCCCGATGGTGCCCGGCGACGTGCCGGCCGTCGGTTCCATCGAGCGCGCCTCGTACGCCTTTCCGTGGAGCGAGGGAATCTTCCGCGACTGCCTGCGTGTCGGCTACCTCTGCCGCGTCGCCGAACTCGGGGGCAACGTCGTCGCGTATGGCGTCGCAGCGATGGGGGCGGAGGAGGTGCACATCCTGAACCTCTGCGTGCGCAGCGACCTGCGAGGCCGCAACGTCGGACGCCAGATGCTGATGCTGCTGCTCGAGCGTGCCCGCGAGGCCGGGATGAAGGAGGCGTTCCTGGAGGTCAGGCCTTCGAACGAGCTGGCCATTTCGCTGTACCACTCGGTGGGTTTCGCTCAGGTCGGCCTGCGGCGTGGCTACTACCAGGCCGCGGACGGCCGCGAGGACGCGATCGTGCTGAAGCTCGACCTGGTGGCGGACGAGCCGGGCGATCCACCCTGCTAGAATGCGCGGCCCTGCAGCGACCGACGGTCCCGAACGATGAACCTGCTGCGCGACGAAGTGGCGCGACGACGCACCTTCGCGATCATTTCGCATCCCGACGCCGGCAAGACGACGCTGACCGAGAAGCTGCTGCTGTTCGGCGGCGCGATCCAGCTCGCCGGCACCGTCAAGGGCCGCAAGGCAGCGCGTCACGCCACCTCGGACTGGATGCGGCTCGAGCAGCAGCGCGGCATATCCGTGACCTCGAGCGTGATGCAGTTTCCCTACAAGGGCCGCATCGTGAACCTGCTCGACACGCCCGGTCACGAGGACTTCTCCGAGGACACCTATCGCACGCTGACCGCCGTCGACTCGGCGCTGATGGTCATCGACTGCGCCAAGGGCGTCGAGGAACGCACGATCAAGCTGATGGAGGTCTGCCGGCTGCGTGATACGCCGATCATGACCTTCATCAACAAGCTCGACCGGGAGGGCCGCGAACCGCTGGAGCTGCTCGACGAGATCGAGAGCGTGCTGCGGATAGGCTGCGCGCCGGTGACCTGGCCCATCGGCATGGGACGTTCGCTGGCCGGCATCTATCACCTGCTCGAGGACCGCATCTACGTCTACCAGCCCGGGCAGAAGGGGCGCGCCGGGAGTCACCAGACGATCGACGGCCTGGCGAGCCCCGAGGCGGCGGCGCTGCTCGGCGAGCGGGCCGGGGCGTTTCGCGACGAGATCGAGCTGGTACGTGGCGCGTCGCACGAATTCTCGCTGCAGGAGTACCTCGCGGGCCGGCAGACGCCGGTCTTCTTCGGTTCCGCGATCGGCAACTTCGGCGTGGCCGAGCTGCTGTCGGCTTTCGTCGAGCACGCGCCGCCGCCGCGGCCCCGCGAGACGACGGTCCGGACGGTGGATGCCGGCGAGGAGAAGCTCAGCGGGTTCGTGTTCAAGATCCAGGCCAACATGGATCCCGGTCACCGCGACCGGATCGCGTTCATGCGCGTGTGCTCCGGCCGCTACAGCCGCGGCATGAAGCTGTACCACGTCCGCCTCGGCAAGGAGACCCGCATCGCGGACGCGCTGACGTTCCTGGCGGCGGACCGGCAACACGCGGACGAGGCCTGGGCGGGTGACATCATCGGCCTGCACAACCACGGCACGATCAACATCGGCGACACCTTCACCGAGGGTGAGCGGCTGATGTTCACCGGCATCCCCAATTTCGCCCCGGAGATGTTCCGCCGGGTCGTGCTGCGCGATCCGATGCGGATGAAGGCGCTGCAGAAGGGACTCGACCAGCTCTGCGAGGAGGGCGCCACCCAGCTGTTCCGTCCGCTGCGGAACAACGACCTGATACTCGGCGCGGTCGGCCAGCTGCAGTTCGACGTGGTCGCGTTCCGCCTGCAGGACGAGTACGGCGTGCAGGCGAGCTGGGACGCGGTGAACGTGTACACGGCCCGCTGGGTCTACGCGCAGGACCCTCGCAAGCTCGAGGAATTCAGGGCCAAGGCGCACGACAACCTGGCGCTGGACCACTCTGGCGCGCTGGTGTACCTGGCGCCGACGCGCGTGAATCTGCAGCTCACCGAGGAGCGCTGGCCCGGGCTCGAGTTCCGTGAGACGCGCGAGCACCTGGCCGCGGCCGCCTGAGCCGCGGCCGGCACGCTGCCGACGCGCGGGAGCCGCCGGATGAAGTCCGTGCTGCGCCGTCGTCCGGTCGTCGCCTGGGCGCTTTACGACTGGGCCAACTCCGCCTTTGCGACCACCGTCATGGCGGGCTTCTTCCCGGTCTTCTTCAAGCAGTACTGGAACGCGGGCGTCGCGGCGACCGAGAGCACGTTCCGGCTGGGGATGACGAACGGCCTCGGCAGCCTGCTCGTGGCGCTGATGGCGCCGGTGCTCGGCGCGATCGCCGATCGAAGCAGCGCCCGGGTGCGCATGCTGATGGGCTTCACGCTGCTCGGCGCGGCCTCGACCGCCGGACTCGCGCTGGCGGGAGAAGGTCAGTGGCTGCTGGCGGCCGTGCTGTACCTCGCGGCGTCGCTCGGCTTCTGGGGCGGGATCGTCTTCAACGACTCGCTGCTGCTGCACGTCGCGGAGCCGGAGGAGTACGACCTCGTCT
>CAZKLS010000056.1:0-17700 GCA_964553405.1 uncultured Steroidobacteraceae bacterium | reverse complement strand
CCTGCCGCGGTACTGCGTCGGCAGTGGCGCGCAATCAGCGGCGACCGCCATATCCCTGGACTATCCCCTATCCCCTATCCCCTATCCCCTATCCCCTATCCCCTATCCCCTCGCCCCTAACCCCTTTTCCTCAGCCCCTGCCTTGCTCTACAATGCGCGGCTCTCTGCCTGCCCTGTTGGGCCGGCAGCGTTGTCAACTCCTTGCCGCACCGGGCTTTTTGTTCAATCGGGCGGCCAGACCCCACGAGGAGAGTCGATGCGACACTACGAAATCGTATTCCTGGTCCATCCGGACCAGAGTGAGCAGGTTCCGGCGATGCTGGAGCGCTACCGCGGCATGATCGAGGGCGGTGGCGGCGTGATCCACCGTCTGGAGGATTGGGGCCGGCGGCAGCTCGCCTACCCGATCGCCAAGATCCACAAGGCGCATTACCTGCTGATGAACGTCGAGTGCGGCAAGGAAACGCTCGATGAACTGACGGGCGCGTTCCGCTTCAGCGACGCCGTGATCCGTCACCTCGTGATCGCGATGCCGGGCGCAGTGACCGAGCCCTCGCCGATGGCGAAGACCGAGGACGAGGAAGGCAGCGGTCGCAGCGAGCGCAGCTCGCAGCAGGATGACGCCGAGGACTCGGCGTCGGCAGGCTGACGCCGGCCCGACCACCGCTCCACACACGCAAGTTCACGACGGGTGACCCATGGCACGTTTTTTCCGCCGCCGTAAGTTCTGCAAGTTCACGGCCGAAGGCATCGAGCGCATCGACTACAAGGATCTCGGTACGCTGAAGAGCTACATCACCGAGACCGGCAAGATCGTCCCGAGCCGCATCACCGGCACGCGCTCGAATTACCAGCGGCAGCTGGCGACCGCGATCAAGCGCGCCCGTTTCCTGGCCCTGCTCCCGTACACGGATCAGCATTGATCCGCGGCGGGTGCCGCGCCGGAGAGTCAGCCGGGCGACGCCATGAACCGGTCGATATCAAGCTGGCTGGCGGACAACCCGCTGGGGGCCATACTCACGACGGGCCTGCTCGGGCTGCTGCCCCTGTTCGGGTTCAGCTTCGCCTTCTTCGTGCCCGGGGCCGTCCCGGCACTGGTGCTGCTGATGCGGGGCGTGCAGCGTGCGCTGCTGGTGGCCGGTGGCGGGACGCTGCTGCTGGTCGCGGCCATGTGGATGATGGGCCGGCCGGCGCCGGTCGGCCTCGTGTATTCGGCCTGGTTGCTCGGGCCGCCACTGCTGCTCGCGGTGCTGCTGCTGCGGACGGATTCGCTGTCGCTGTGCCTGCAGGTGGCCGTGCTCGGCGGCGTCGTGCTGGTCGTGCTGCTGCACGCGACGCTCGGCGACCCGGAGCAGTTCTGGTCGCCCTTCGTGCGCGACCTGGCGGAAGAGATGAAGCGGCGCGGGCTGCCGATGCAGCTCGACGACGAGACGCTGGTGGCGATGTTGTCACGCACGCTCTGGGGCTGGGTCGCGGTGCTGACGATGATGCTCGCGCTGGGCGCGCTGTTCCTGGCGCGCTGGTGGCAGTCGCTGCCGGAGCGGCGCGGCGCCTTCGGCGCAGAGTTTCAGCAGCTGCGGCTGGGCGTGGCGCTCGGCGGAGCAGCGGCGGTCGTGATCGCAGCGTCGCTGCTGACGGACCGGACGCTGGTGGACGACCTGGCGCGACTGTTCCTAGCGGCGCTGGGGATCATCGGCCTCGCGGCGGCGCACCGGCTCAAGGCGCGAGGCGTTCTGTCGGGCCTCTGGCTGTGGGTGCTCTACGTGCTGCTGATCGTCGTGGCGCCGGTCACTGTCGCAGCACTTGCCGGCTGGGGTTTCGTGGACAACTGGCTGCGCTCGCGCCCGGTGGCGCGCGGCGCATGATGGACAATTGAGAGACCGAGGTATCTAACGATGGAAGTCATCCTCCTGCAGAAGATTGCCAATCTCGGCAACATCGGTGACCGGGTCAAGGTCAAGCCGGGCTACGGCAGGAATTTCCTGCTGCCGCAGGGCAAGGCCGCGCTCGCGACCGCCGCGAATCTCGCCAAGTTCGAGGAGCGTCGTGCCGAGCTCGAGAAGCAGGCCGCCGACCAGTTCGAGAGCGCGCGGCTGCGCGCCGGCCAGCTCGAGAACTTCAGCCTCACGCTGACCGCCAAGGCCGGCAACGAGGGCAAGCTGTTCGGCTCGATCGGCACCGCCGACATCGCCGAGGCCTGCACCCGGGAAGGCATCCGGATCGAGCGCAGCGAGGTCAGGCTGCCGGCCGGTCCGATCCGGCTCGTCGGCGAGCACCACGTGAAGCTGCACCTGCACAGCGACATCGAGATCGACCTGCCCGTCACGGTGCTGGCCGAGGAGTAAGCCGGCACCGGTGACGGCAATGGATCGCGACGCGGCTGAACCGAGGCCACGCAAGCGGATGCGTCCTGCATCCGATGCCGACGTGCTGCGCGTGCCCCCGCACTCGGTCGAGGCGGAGCAGTCCGTGCTCGGCGGACTGCTGCTCGACAACAGCACCTGGGACACGGTCGCCGACCGCCTGCGGTCGGAGGACTTCTACCGGCGCGACCACCAGCACATATTCGCCGCGATCGCCGAGCTCTCCGCCCGCGGCGAGCCGAGCGACGCGGTCACGCTGGCTGAGCACCTCGCGGCCAAGGGGCTCGCCGATGAAACCGGCGGGCTCGCCTACCTGGCCTCGCTGGCGCGCGACACGCCGACCGCGGCCAATATCAGGGCCTACGCGGACATCGTCCGCGAGCGCGCGCTGCTCAGGAACCTGATCCGCGTCAGCGGCGAGATCGCCGCCAGCGCCTACGACTCGGAAGGCCGGCCGGCGACCGAGCTGGTCGACGAGGCCGAGCGGCGGGTGTTCGAGATCGCAGAGCAGGGGCGTCGGACCGGCTCTGGCTTCGTCGCGCTCAGGGACGTGCTCGGCGCCACGATCGACCGGCTCGACATGCTCCACCAGTCGCAGGGCAAGCTGACCGGAGTCAGTTCCGGCTATTCGGACCTCGACCGGATGACCGCGGGGCTGCAGCCTGGAGACCTGATCGTCGTCGCCGGCCGGCCCTCGATGGGCAAGACGACGCTCGCGCTGAACATCGCCGAGAACGCGGCGATCGGCGACGGCGTTCCTTCGGCCGTCTTCTCGATGGAGATGTCCCGCGAGCAGCTCGCGTTCAGGATGATCTCCTCGCTGGGCCGCGTGGACCAGTCGCACCTGCGCACCGGGATGTTCGGCGACGAGGACTGGGCGAGGATCAACAGCGCGATCGCGCAGATGAAGAGCGCGCCGATCTTCATCGACGACAGCGGCGCGCTGACACCGACCGAGGTGCGCGCCCGCGCCCGCCGGCTGAAGCGCGAGCGGGGACTGGGACTGGTCGTCGTGGACTACCTGCAGCTGATGCAGGTGGCCGGCACCAAGGAGAATCGCGCGACCGAGATCTCCGAGATATCCCGCTCGCTGAAGGCGCTGGCCAAGGAACTCGCCGTGCCGGTGATCGCGCTCTCGCAGCTCAACCGCAGCGTCGAGCAGCGCACCGACAAGAAGCCGGTCATGTCCGACCTGCGCGAGTGCGTGACCGGCGATACGCCGGTCCTGCTCGCGGACGGCAGGCGCGTGCCTGTCCGGGAGCTGGTCGGCCAACGGCCGCGCGTGCTCGGGATCGATGAGCGGCACAAGGTCGTCAGTGCGCAGGCGGACCTCGTCTGGTCGGTTGGTCGCCGGCCCGTCTACAAGGTGACGCTGGCGAGCGGCCGATCACTCCGCGCCAGTGACAGGCATCGCGTCCTCTGCGGCAGCGGATGGCGGCAGGTCCAGGACCTGTCCGCGGGCGAACGTGTCGCGATCGCACGCCGGTTGCCGGTAGAGGACAGCGGCCTGCGCTGGTCCGACGACGAAATCGTGCTGCTCGGGCACCTGGTCGGCGACGGCAGCTACCTGAGTCACCAGCCGCTGCGCTATACGACGGCTTCGGAGGCGAACAGTCGCGCCGTCGCCGAGGCTGCAGTCGCCCTTGGCAGCAAGGTCAGTCGTCATCGCGGGCGTGGCAACTGGCATCAGCTGGTCATCAGCGGCAATGGCAATCGCTGGCATGCCTCCGGTGTAGGCGGGTGGTTGAAGGGTCTCGGGATCTTCGGCCAGCGGTCCCACGAGAAGCGCTTGCCGCGCGAGGTCTTCGCGCTTCCAGGCGAGCAGCTGGCCTTGCTGCTCCGGCATCTCTGGGCGACCGACGGATGCATCCACGTACGGGCCCGCGGACGCGGCGCCCACCGCGTGTATTTCAGCACGTCGAGCGCCGGGCTGGCGGAGGACGTTGCCGCGTTGCTGCTGCGCATCGGGATCGTGGCTCGCGTCCGGATGACCGCGCAGCGCAATGCACGCGCCTGCTACAGCGTGGATGTCGTCGGCTCCGAGCAGCAGAGGATCTTCCTGCACCGCGTCGGCGCGTTCGGTCCGCGGGCGGCGCAGGCGGCGGAGCTGGCCACCAGGCTGGAGCACGTCGTGCCGAACACGAACGTCGACACGCTGCCACGGGAAGCTTTCGCCGATGTGCGCGGCAGCATGCGAACCTCGGGCGTGACGACGCGCGGGATGGCCGCGATGCGCGGCACCGCCTACGGCGGCACGAGTCACTTCCGGTATTCACCCAGCCGGCGCACGATGATGTCCTACGCAGAGCTGCTCGATGACCCGCTGCTCAGGCAATGGGCCGAATCGGACGTCTTCTGGGACCGGGTCGTAGCGGTCGAGGCCCAGGGCGAGGAGGAGGTCTTCGACCTGACGGTACCTGGGCCCGCCAGCTGGCTCGCGGACGGGATCGTCAGCCACAACTCCGGCGCGATCGAGCAGGATGCCGACGTGATCATGCTGATCTACCGCGAGGAGGTCTACGAGCCGGAGACGCCTCGCAAGGGAATCGCGGACATCATCATCGCGAAGCAGCGCAACGGTCCCACCGGCGAGGTCCACCTGACCTTCCTCGGCAAGTACACGCGGTTCGAGAACCTGGCGGCGGGCGACTACGACTACGGCGCCTGATGAAGCCACTGATCCGCGCCATCGTCGACCCGGGTGCGCTGCGGCACAACCTCGCGCGCGTGCGCCACGAGGCGCCCGGCTCGCGGATCATGGCGGTGATCAAGGCGAACGCCTACGGGCACGGCGTCGTGACGACGGCCCGTGCGCTGTCGGCGGCCGACGCTTTCGCGGTGGCCCGGATCGAGGAGGGCCTGGCGCTCCGGGCCGCCGGGTTCGGTCACCGGATCCTGCTGCTCGAGGGCGTGTTCGGCGCGGAGCAGCTCGACGCGGCGCTCGAGCATCGCTTCGACCTGATGATCCACGGCTTCGAGCAGCTGCAGCTGCTCGAGGCCCGTCTCGGCGGGCGCAGCGTCGCTGCCTGGATCAAGATCGACACCGGCATGAACCGGCTCGGGTTCCGGCCGGAGCAGTTCGGCGAAGCCTATGCCCGTCTGCGAAGCCTGCCGGGCGTCGAGGCGGATCCGACGCTCGTGACCCACCTGGCCTGCGCGGATGATCGCGAGAACGGCATGACCCCCGCCCAGGTCACGACGTTCGAGCAGGTGACCGAAGGCCTGCCCGGCAGCCGGAGCATCGCGAACTCCGCGGCCGTGCTCGCCTGGCCACGCACCCATGCGGACTGGGTCCGGCCCGGCCTGATGCTGTACGGGATCTCGCCGTTCCCGCAGGGCTCAGGCCTCGAGATCGGCCTGCAGCCGGCCATGGCGCTCGAGACCGAGGTCATCGCCGTGAAGGCGGTTCGCAAGGGCGAGACGGTCGGCTACGGCGGTTGCTGGCGGGCCACGCGCGAGACCCGGATGGCCGTGGCTGCGGTCGGTTATGGCGACGGCTACCCGCGGGGCACGCCGTCCGGAACGACGGTGCAGGTCAACGGGCAGGGCGTGCCGCTGATCGGCAGCGTGTCGATGGACATGATCGCGCTGGACGTCACCGGCCTGCCGCCGGTCGCGGTCGGGGACGCCGTCACGCTATGGGGCCCCGACTTGCCGGTCGAGGAACTCGCGCGCCGGGCCGGGACGATTCCCTACGAGCTGATCTGCGGCGTCAGCCAGCGCGTGCACCACGACCTGCGCTAGCCGGCCTCGCTGAAAAAGCCCATCTTCACGCCGGCGAGCTGCAACACGTCGTTGTCCTGCAGCCGGTGCGCCTGCGGTCCGATCGGCGCGCCGTTCACCAGCGGATAGTCGCCGGCGCGACCGCTTTCGACGTGCACGATGTAGTACCCGTCGGCACGGCGGGTGATCGCCGCCACCTGTACGCCCGGGCGGCCGAGCGTCGTCAGCGTCTTTACCAGCTCCAGTTCGCGGCCCGCGAACTGGCCGTTGAGCACCTGCAGCTTCGCCTTAGGCAGCGCCCCGGGCAGCTTCCAGCCGGGCGCGGCCTGCGCCGCCGGGGCTGGTGCGGGCGGCGGTGCGGGCGGGACCTTGAGCCTCGCGGCTTCGCTCGCGCCGATCACCATCGTCCGCTCGAACTCGTCCTCCGGTTCCTCGAGGTCGCCGTCGATGAAGCGCAGTGAATGGTGGCCGACCGTGATCAGGTCGCCGTGCTGCAGCGCGTGCTTCTTGATCAGCCTGCCGTTGACGTACGTGCCGTTGGTGCTGTTCAGGTCCTCGAGGAACGAGTCGTTGAGGATGTTGATGATCAGCGCGTGGTGGCCGCTGACGGCGGGGTTGTCTATCCGGATGTCGTTGTCAGGCAGCCGGCCGACCGTGTACCGCTCCCTGCTCATGTTGTACTCGGCGAGCACCTGCTCATCGAGGCTCAGAACCAGTCTGGCCATGCTATTGCCCCAGTTTCCGTCAGCCGAACAGTCTCAGGACCCGGTCGAACACGCCGCGCCGCGCGGGAAAACTCTCCATTACCCGGACCAGCACCAGCGAGACGTTGTCGCGACCGCCATTCTCGTTGCTGAGCAGCACCAGCTGCCTCGCAAGCTTTTCGAGATTATCACCAAAGGTGTTGACGGTTAACTGAATGTCCTCGTCCTCGACCATATCTGAGAGGCCGTCGGAACAAAGCAGGAACACGTCGTCCCGGGCCACCGGTATCTCGGTGATTTCCACGTCGACCGTCGTCTCGACGCCGAGCGCGCGAGTGACATAATTTCGCGTCGCGGCCCGCTGCGCTTCCTCGGGCGTGTAGAAGCCGCGCGCGATCAGTTCCTCGAGCAGCGAGTGATCGCGCGTCAGCTGCTCGATCCGTCCACCCCGCACGCGATAGACACGCGAGTCGCCGACGTGGGCCATCGTGAGCCGGTCGTCGAAGAACAGCCCCGCGGCCACCGTCGTTCCCATGCCCTCGCAGTGAGCCTGCGTCTTGGCGGTCTGGTAGATGATCTTGTTCGCGCGCTGGATCGCGTCGCGCAGCAGGATGCCCGGACGGCTGAGTCCGGTCTTCTCGTCCGTCGTGCCGAGATCCTCGCGATCCACCGCGTCCTTGATCAGGCCCATGACGGTGCGGACCGCGATGCCGCTCGCGACTTCGCCCGCCTTGTAGCCGCCCATGCCGTCCGCCAGCACCACGAGGCCGATGCCCGGGTCGGTGCCGATGGTGTCCTCGTTGTGCTCGCGCACGCGCCCGGTGTCGCTCATCCCGACGCAGTCGAGCTTGCCCCTGAGGTACATGCCTCAGCTTCCCGCCCGCGAGTTGATGTCGCGCAGCGCCTGGGCGAACGCCGCGCCGCTCTCGAAGCGATCCGCCGGGTCCTTCGCGAGCGCCCGGTCGAGGAACTCGTCGAGCCGCGCCGGCAGGCCGGGCCGGGTGGTGCGCAGGCGCGGATGGGAGTCCTGCGCGATCCGCAGCATCAGCTGCGGCATCGAGTCGGCCCGGAACGGCAGCTGCGCGGTGAGCAGCTGGTACAGCGTCACGGCCAGCGAGAACAGGTCCGAGGTGCCCGTGACCGGGCGGCCCTGCAGCTGCTCGGGCGACATGAACGAAGGCGTGCCGAGCACGATTCCGGTACGGGTGCGGCCCGCGTCCGTCAGCCGCGCGATTCCGAAGTCCGTGATCTTCAGTTCGCCGCTGGGCCGGTCGAACATCACGTTGGCGGGCTTTATGTCGCGATGGACCACGCTGTTCTGGTGCGCGTAGTGCAGCGCGCCCGCCAGCCGCGCCACGATCTCGATCGCGATGGCCGGCGGCAGCAGGCGGCTCGGATCGGTGAACTCGACCAGGTGCACGCCCCGCAGCAGTTCCATCGCGATGTACGCCGTCCCGGAGTCCTCGCCCGCGTCGTGGATCGTGACGATGTGCGGGTGATTGAGCCGGCCCGCCATTTCCGCCTCGCGGAAGAACCTCCGGCGGGCGTCCTCGAGTTCACGGCCTTCGAACTCGAGGGACAGCGGTATCGCCTTCAGCGCCACCTCGCGGTTGATCATCGGATCGCGGGCGCGATAGACGACGCCCATCGCGCCGTGGCCGAGTTCCTGCAGCAGCTCGTAGCGGCCCAGGCGAGCGCCGGCCGCACAGGCCGGTGCCCCGGGCCGGGGTCCGCTTCCGGTGCCTGTCAGCACTAGCGTCTTCTCGGCAGTTGAGCGCATGGTACGCGGCGAAGTATAAGCGCCGCCCGACGGCCCGAATTGCCGCCGCCGTCACACATCCGGGGCCGGCCGCACCCCGTGCTAGCATCCCGGGCCGATCGATCGGAAGCCGGACCCGGCCGTGGAGCCCATGGCGCGCGCCAAAGCCACCTATATCTGCGGAGCCTGCGGAGCCAAGACACCCCAGTGGCAGGGCCAGTGTCCGGCCTGCAGCGCCTGGAACACGCTGGAGCTGGCCGCAGCCCCGTCGGCCGCGCGCCCGGGACGGGCCGCTGCCGCTGCGGGCAGCAGGACGGTGTCCGAGATCACCGGCGACGACGAGACCCGGGCGGTCACGGGCATCGCGGAGCTGGATCGCGTGCTCGGCGGCGGGCTCGTCGCCGGGTCCGTGGTGCTACTCGGCGGCGACCCCGGAATCGGCAAGTCCACGTTGCTGCTGCAGGCCGCCGACGCGCTGAGTCGCCAGCACGAGGTGCTCTACGCCTCGGGAGAGGAGTCCGTCCGCCAGGTGGCGCTGCGCGCGGGCCGGCTCGGGGTCGCCTCGAAGGCCCTCAGGCTGCTCGCCGAGACCCGGGTGGAGTCGGTGATCGACGAGGCGCAGGCGGCCCGCGCACGGGTCCTGGTCGTGGACTCGATCCAGACGAT
The DNA here is from genome assembly GCA_964553405.1 of uncultured Steroidobacteraceae bacterium. GTDB lineage: Bacteria > Pseudomonadota > Gammaproteobacteria > Steroidobacterales > Steroidobacteraceae > DATIRA01. Next base: position 8,485 of record CAZKLS010000056.1, on the reverse strand, counting down.
GCAGACTGAAGCGAGCGAGTCGTCGGCAGGATCGGCGGTGCAGGTGCGCGAAAGCGCCTCCCGCCTGGTGCGCTATGCCAAGGACTCGGCGACCGCGGTGCTGATCATCGGCCACGTGACCAAGGAAGGGCAGATCGCCGGGCCGAGGATCCTCGAGCACATGGTCGACACGGTGCTGTATTTCGAGAGCGACCCGGGCAGCCGCTTCCGGGTCGTGCGCGCGGTCAAGAACCGCTTCGGCGCGAGCAACGAGATCGGCGTGTTCGCGATGGCCGAGCAGGGCCTGAAGGAGGTCCGCAACCCCTCGGCGATCTTCCTGTCGCGACACGAACGCCCGGTGGCCGGCAGCGTGGTCACGGTGGCGCGCGAGGGCAGCCGACCGCTGCTGGTGGAGGTGCAGGCGCTGATGGACGAATCCCAGGGCCTCAATCCACGCCGCGTCGCGGTCGGCTTCGAGTCGGGGCGCCTCGCGCTGCTACTCGCGGTGCTGCACCGCCACGCCGGGGTCTCGACCGCGGGTTCGGACGTCTTCGTCAACGTGGTGGGCGGCGTGCGGATCGGCGAGACGGCGGCGGACCTGCCGGCCGTGCTGGCCGTCGTCTCGAGCCAGCGCGACCGGCCGCTGCCGGTGGACCTGGTCTGCTTCGGCGAGCTCGGCCTGACCGGCGAGGTGCGGCCGGTGCCGTTCGGCGAGGAGCGGCTGCGCGAGGCCGCCAAGCAGGGGTTTCGCCGGGCCGTGGTCCCGGCCGCCAACGTGCCGCGCCATCCGATCGAGGGGCTCGCCGTGAGCGGCGTCGCGCGGCTCGACGACGCGCTAGCCCGGGCCTTCTGAGGCGGGCGGGCCGGGCGTCGCGATGGGCTTGAGGCGCACGGTCTTCACCGCGTTGTCGCCGGTCTGCAGCACCTCGAGCGAGTAGTCGTTGACGCGCATGCTGGTGCCGGGCTCGGGGATGTTCTCCAGGTACTCGATGATCAGCCCGTTCAGCGTGCGCGGCCCGCTCGTCGGCAGGCCCCAGCCCATCTTGCGGTTCAGCGTGCGCACGCTCGCCGCTGCATTGACGACGAAGCTTCCGTCGCGCTCCTTGTGGACGTCCTTGTGCAGCGCCGTCGCGTCGGAGGTGAACTCGCCGACGATCTCCTCGAGCAGGTCCTCGAGCGTGACGAGTCCCTGTATGTCCCCGTACTCGTCCACCACGAAAGCCACTCGCCTGCGCTGGCGCTGGAAGTTGAGCAGCTGCGTGTTCAGCGAGGTTCCCTCCGGGACGTAGTACGGCTCCCTGGAGCGGGCCAGCGCGATCAGGTGCGCGCGGTCGAACTCGCCGCGCGCCAGCAGCCGGGCGACCTGCTTCATGTGCAGCACGCCGATGATGTTCTCGAGGCTGCCGTCGTAGACCGGGATGCGGGTGTGCCGGCCGTCGCGCAGCTCGTCGACGATGTCGTCCCAGTCGTCCGAGACGTCGATGCCGTAGATCTCGTGACGCGGCACCATGATGTCCTCGACGTGGATGCGCTCGAGGTCGAGGATGCTCATCAGCATGCGCTGGTGCCGGTGCGGTATCACGGTGCTCGACTCGGCCACGACCGTGCGCAGTTCCTCCTTGCTGAGCGAGGTGGAGTTCGCCTTCTCGCGGCTCACGCCGAGCAGCCGCAGCACGCCGTTGGCCAGCAGGTTGGCGACCCAGACGACCGGATACAGCAGCTTCAGCAGCACCGCGTACACGAGCGCCGCCGGCAGCGCGAGCCGTTCCGGGTACAGCGCGCCGTAGGTCTTCGGCGCCACCTCGCCGAAGATGATCAGCACGACCGTGAAGATGCTGACGCCGATGAACGCGTAGCCCTCGCCACCGAGCGACAGCGATATCACCGTCACGATCGCCGCGGCCGCGGAATTGACGAAGTTGTTGCAGACCAGGATGACGCCGATCAGGCGGTCGGGCTGCTCGAGCAGCTTCTCCGCGGTCTTCGCGGCCAGGCTGCCTTCGCGCGCCAGGTGCCGCAGCCGGTAGCGGTTGACGCTCATCAGCGCCGTCTCGGTGCTGGAGCAGAACCCGGACAGCACCAGCAGCACCGACAGCACCGCGAACAGCCAGGGTAACGGTATGTCCTGCAAGTCCTGTCAGCCCCAGTGCTTGCCGAGCAGCTGCTCGAGCACCAGCTTGCTGCCGAAATACGAGAGTCCGAGCAGGACGTATCCCGCCAGCGTCCAGCGCAGGGCCTTGCGGCCGCGCCAGCCGAAGCGCCAGCGTCCGAGCAGCAGCACGCCGAACACGACCCAGGCCGTGATCGCGAGCACGACCTTGTGCACCAGGTGCTGCGCAAAGAGGTTCTCGATGAAGAACGCGCCGGTCACGAGCGCCAGCGTCAGCAGCGCGAATCCGGCGACGATGCTCTGGAAGCAGCCGGACTCGATCGACTCGAGCGGCGTCAGTATGCGCAGCCAGCCGAGCGGCTTGCGGCTGCGCAGCCGCCGGTCCACCAGCACCTGGGCGATCGCCAGCGCCGCGCCGATGGTCAGGAACGCGAAAGCAGTGGTGGCGACCGCGACGTGGAAGGCGAGTTCCCAGCCCGGCCGGCCGGCGTCGAAGGGACGCGTCCCTTGCGAAAAAGCGGCCTCGAGCACCGCGGCGATGAGCAGCAGCAGCGCCGCAGCGCCCCTCAGGCGCGGCTTCAGCGCCATCAGGATCGCGGTGACGGCGATCACCAGCCCGACCAGCGCGGCGGTGTCGCCCATCGAGAGCGCGGCGCCGGGCTCGAGGCTGTGCTCGTCGAACAGCGCGGCCGCGTGCACGATCACGCCCACCGCGGCGATCGCGAAGGCCGCGATGCGCCCGCCGCGACCGCGGTGCGAATCGGCCCGGTAGGCGGCGATGCCGAGCCAGACGGCTCCGATCAGGTAACAGACGACGGCGATCAGGTGCAGCGGCAAGCGGGCGTCCGGCAGGGCGTGCGATTGTGACTCCCGGATGATCGCACAACAGGCCCCGGCTGAGGAGGCATCACCCGGCGGCGGCCACTATAATCCGCGGCTCACCGCACACGCGGCGCACCGGCGTCGCTGATGGCTCAGCCGAGGGGCTCCAGCGTGTTCGACAAGCTTTCATCCCGACTTTCCACCGTCGTCGAGGGCCTCCGGGGCCGGGGTCGCCTGACCGAGGACAATATCGCCGACACGCTGCGCCAGGTCCGGATGGCGCTGCTCGAGGCGGACGTCGCGCTGCCGGTGGTCAAGGAGTTCATCGACTCCGTCAAGACGCGGGCGCTGGGGCAGGAAATACACAAGAGCCTGACGCCGGGCCAGGCGCTGGTGAGGGTCCTGCACGAGGAACTGGTCCGGGTACTGGGCGAGGGCGTCAGGCCGCTCAACCTGCGCACGCAGCCGCCGGCCGTGATCCTGCTGGCCGGACTGCAGGGCGCGGGCAAGACGACGTCGGCGGCCAAGATCGCGCTCTGGCTCCGGGAGCGCGAGCGAAAGCGCGTGCTGATGGTCTCTACCGACGTCTACCGGCCGGCCGCGATGCTGCAGCTCGAGCGGCTCGGCCAGCAGCTGGGCATCGACGTCGCGCCCGCGGACGCGGGCGGTCGGCCGGGCGGGATAGGGGAGCGCGTGTCGGCCGAGGCACGGCGGGGCGTCTACGACGTGTTGATCGTGGACACCGCCGGCCGCATGCACGTGGACGAGGCGATGATGTCCGAGGTCCGGGACCTCGGCCGCGCGCTGCGCCCGATCGAGACGCTGTTCGTCGTCGACAGCATGGCCGGCCAGGATGCAGTCAACGCGGCGCGGGCCTTCGGCGAGGCGTTGGAACTGACCGGCGTGGTGCTGACCAAGGCCGACGGCGACGCCCGCGGCGGCGCCGCGTTCTCGGTGCGACACGTCACCGGACGGCCGATCCTGTTCGTCGGCGTCGGCGAGAAACCCGAGGCGCTGGAGTCGTTCCAGGCCGAGCGGATGGCCTCGCGCATCCTCGGCATGGGCGATGTGCTGAGCCTCGTGGAGGAGGTCACCCGCAAGGTCGACCGCGAGGAAGCCGAGAAGCTCGCCCGCAAGGTCGCCAAGGGCAAGTCGTTCGACCTGAACGACCTGCTGGGCCAGCTCCGCCAGATCCAGGACATGGGGGGCGTCGCCGCGCTGATGGACAAGCTCCCGGCGCAGCTCGCCGGCAAGGCCGCCGCCGCCCCGCAGGCGAACGAGCGCGAGATCCGGCGCCAGATCGCGATCATCTGCTCGATGACGCCCGGCGAGCGGCGCTTTCCGCGCACGATCGACGGGTCCCGACGGCGGCGGATCGCGGCCGGGTCCGGGACCCAGGTGGCCGAGGTCAACCGCCTGCTGAAGAACTACCAGCAGATGCAGAAAATGATGAAAGGCATGGGCAAGGGCCGGCTGGCCCGGATGATGAAGTCCATGTCCGGCCGACTGCCGCCCGGGCTCGGCTGAAACGGGGCCCTGCGCGAGCCCCGGGGCCCGGGACCACGCAGAATCTTCAATTCCAGTTCCGCTTTAGGTATAGTACGCGGCTCTTTTTTGGCCGGACGTCCAATGCGGCGAGCGGCCGCTTGCAAGGCAGAGTCAGCAACTATGGTTACGATCCGTTTGAGCCGCCGCGGTGGCAAGAAGGTCCCCTTCTACCACGTCGTGGTCACCGACAGCCGCCGGCGTGGCAGCAGCAGCCTCGAGCAGGTCGGCTTCTACAACCCGGTCGCGCGTGGAGCCAGCGAGGAATTGCGGCTCGATCTCCCGCGGATCGACGACTGGCTGTCGAAGGGCGCGCAGCCTTCCGAGCGGGTCCAGCAGTTGATCAAGACCTACCGCAAGTCGCAGCAGCCGGCCGCCGCCTGAGCGCTGCCCCGACGTGGCGTCTTCCGGGGACTCCCCGGGGCGAGCGGTAGTCCTCGGCAGGGTGGGCGCCCCGTTCGGCGTCCGCGGGTGGGTGAAAGTCAGCTCCTACACCGACCCGCCCGAGGGCATCGCCGGTTACGCGGACTGGGAACTGGTTGGCTCGTTCGGCACGGAGCAGGTCCGCGTGCTGGGCTGGAAGCGGGCCGGAAGGCAGATCGCGGTGCAGCTGGAGGGCCTGTCGAGTCCCGAAGAGGCTCGGCGGCTCACGGGGGCAGAGGTCCGGGTGGATCGTTCCCGGCTGCCGCCGGTCGGGCCGGGTGAGTATTACTGGCACGACCTGCTGGGATTGCAGGGCTTCAGCACGGCAGGGGAGCCGCTGGGGAGGATCGAGGGATTCCTCGAACTCCCGGCACATCCGGTGCTGGTGCTGGAGGGTGACCGGCAACGGCTGGTGCCGCTGGTGCCGGAGCGGCTGGTCGAGGTGGACCTGGAGGCCGGTCGCGTGACGCTCGACTGGCATCCGGACGACTGAGGCGGCGGGGCGCGGCGCGGATGGAAATCGTCGTCGTGACGCTGTTCCCGGAGCTCGTCGAAGCCGCAGTCGGCTACGGCGTGCTGGGACGGGCCGTTGACCGCGGCTTGCTGTCCGTGACGGCGGTGAACCCGCGGCAGTTCGCTGCGGATCCTCACCGCACCGTGGACGACCGTCCCTACGGGGGCGGGCCGGGCATGGTGCTGAAGGCGGAACCGCTGCGTGCGGCGCTCGAAAGCGCGCGGAGGCGGGTTCCGCAGGCGAGGTGCGTCTACCTCGCCGCCGACGGGGTGCCGCTGACTCAGCAGTCGGTGGCGCGCTTCGCCGGACTCGGCCAGCTGGTGCTGGTGGCTGGCCGGTACGAGGGCGTGGACGAGCGCTTCGTCGAGGCGTACGCGGACGAGTCGGTGTCCGTCGGCGACCTGGTCGTGAGCGGCGGCGAATTGCCGGCGCTGATGCTGATCGACGCGGTGGCGAGGTTGCTGCCCGGAGCGCTCGGCGACGCGGAGTCCGCGGCGCAGGAGTCGTTCGTCGGAGGATTGCTCGACTGGCCGCACTACACGCGGCCCGAGGTCTGGGAAGGCAGGCCGGTGCCGCCGGTGCTGCTGAGCGGCAACCACGCGGCGGTTGGCCGCTGGCGCCTGAAGCAGGCGCTGGGCCGGACGTACGAGCGGCGGCCCGACCTGCTCGCGGGGCGGGAATTGAGCGAGGCGGAGCGCAAGCTCCTCGAGGAATATCTCGCAGAGCAGGATGCGCTGCGACACGGAGCAGGAAGCGACCATTGCGGAAAGGTGCAACATGACTGACATCATTGCGACGCTCGAGCAAGAGCAGATCAATCGCGAGGTGCCGGACTTCGGGCCGGGCGACACCGTCGTCGTCGAGGTCAAGGTGAAGGAAGGCGATCGCGAGCGAGTCCAGGCCTACGAAGGCGTCGTCATCGCGAAGCGCAATCGCGGGCTGAACTCCTCGTTCACGGTCAGGAAGATCTCGCACGGCGAGGGCGTCGAGCGCGTCTTCCAGACCTACAGCCCGGCCATCGGCGCGATCAAGGTCAAGCGCCGCGGCAAGGTGCGGCGCGCGAAGCTCTATTTCCTGCGCGAGCGGACCGGCAAGGCCGCGCGCATCGAGGAAAAGGTCTGAGCGACGGTCCCCGGCCCGCATGGGCCGGGGTCGGTTTCGCGGTCGGCGCCCGCTGAGGTGCTCGGGCGGGCGCAGGACCTCTCAATCGGCAGGGCCGGGTGGTGACGATGCTTCGAACCATCGGACGCGTGCTGAACTGGATCTGGGCCGGCCTGGACGGGCTGCGCAAGGTTCTGCACCTGGTGCTGCTGCTGGTCATATTCGGCGCGCTCTGGGCGCTGTTCTCCCGTCCGATTCCGCTGGTCGCCGACAAGGCGGCGCTGGTGATCGCGCCCGAGGGCCCGCTGGTCGAGCAACTCTCCGGCGATCCACTGGAGCGGGCCGTGGCGGAGAGCCTGCGCCGTCGCCCGAGCGAGACGCTGCTGCGCGACCTGCTCGAGGCGATCGAGACGGCCGCCGAAGACAAGCGGATCAGCGCGCTGTACCTCGACCTCGGCGGACTCGAGGGCGCCGGTCTCGCCAAGCTCCGCGAAGTCGCTGCGTCGGTCGACGCCTTCCGCGCGTCCGGCAAGCCCGTCATCGCATTCGGCGAGTTCTACGACGAGGCCCAGCTCTATCTCGCGGCGCGTGCCGACGAGAGCTACCTCGATCCCCACGGTCTCGTCTACGTGGACGGCTTCGCGAACTACGGCCTGTTCCTCAAGGACGCGCTCGACAAGCTCGCGGTCGATTGGAACATCTTCCGGGTCGGCGAGTACAAGTCCGCGGTCGAGACGTTCAACCGCAACGACATGTCGCCGGCCGAGCGCGAGGAGAGCCTGGTCTGGCTCAACGGACTGTGGAACATCTACAAGGCGGACGTGTCGGCGGCCCGAGGCTTCGATACGTCCGTGCTGCAGTCGTATGCCGACGATGCCCCGGCCGCGCTGCGCCGGGCGGGCGGCGACCTCGCGAAGATGGCGCTGGACGCGGGGCTCGTGACCGGGCTCAAGGACCGCTTCGAGGTCGAGGAACGGCTGGCGGAGATCACCGGCAGCGACGACGACGGCGAGTCCTACGTCGGCGTGAGCCTGGCGGCTTACCTCGCCAACCACCGCTCGCAGCATGCGCTCGAGAGCCGCCCGAAGGACAAGGTCAGGGTGATCGTGGCCGCTGGAGAGATCGTCCCGGGCGAGCAGCCGCCGGGCATGATCGGCTCGGACACGCTGGCGTCGCAGCTGCGCGAGGCGAGCCTCGACGACGAGGTCAAGGCCGTCGTGCTGCGCATCGACAGCCCGGGTGGCAGCACGTTCGCAAGCGAGGTGATCCGGCGGCAGGTCGCGGCGCTGCGCGAGGCCGGCAAGCCGGTGGTGGCCTCGATGGGCAGTCTCGCCGCATCCGGTGGCTACTACATCGCGATGGATGCGGATCGGATCGTGGCGAGTCCCGCGACGCTGACCGGCTCGATCGGCGTCTTCGCCATGTTCCCCACCTTCGAGCGGTCGCTCGAGAAGCTCGGCGTGCACTCCGACGGTGTGGGCACGACGGCGCTGTCGGGCGAGTTCCGGCCGGAACGCTCGCTCGGTGAGGCGGGCCGCGACATCCTGCAGCAGAGCATCGAGCGCGAGTACCGGCAGTTCATCGGCCGGGTGGCGGAGGCGCGCGACAGCACGCCGGAGCAGATCGACTCGGTGGCCCAGGGTCGCGTCTGGTCGGGCGAGGACGCGGCCCGTCTCGGTCTCGTCGACCGGCTCGGTCGACTCGACGACGCGGTGCAGCTGGCCGCGGAACTGGCGGAGCTCGGCGAGGACTACGACCTCGAATACGCCGACGCCCCGCTCGGCCTGACCGACGCGCTCGGCCTCAGGGTGCGTGCGGCGCTGGTACGGGCCGTGGCGCCGGCGCTGCCGAAGCTGGAGCTGCCGGCGCTGCCCGCGGCCATGCGGCCCGTCGCGCGCGAACTCGACCGCCTCGAGCGGCTGACCGACCCGCGCAGCGTGTACGCCTACTGTCTCGCCTGCATCGCCGAATGACGCGCCTGCGGCGCTGAG
>CAZKLS010000055.1:0-17825 GCA_964553405.1 uncultured Steroidobacteraceae bacterium | reverse complement strand
CGCGGATGTCCTTCGCAGCCGCCAGCGGGTCCGGGTTGCCGTTCGGGCCCTCCGGATTCACGTAGATCAGGCCCATCTGCACGGCCGCGAGCGGCTTCTGCAGCTTGCGGTCACCGCTGTAGCGCTCGTCGGCCAGGAACTTCTGCTCCGGTCCCCAGTACACCAGGTCGGGCTCCCAGTCGTCGGCCCGTCCACCGGCGAAGCCGAAAGTCTTGAAGCCCATCGACTCCAGCGACACGTTTCCGGTCAACACCATCAGGTCGCCCCAGGAAAGGGCACGGCCGTACTTCTGCTTGACCGGCCACAGCAGCCGCTTGGCCTTGTCGAGATTGGCGTTGTCCGGCCAGCTGTTGAGCGGATCGAAGCGCATCTGGCCGCCGTCGGAGCCGCCGCGGCCGTCGTTGACGCGGTAGGTGCCGGCACTGTGCCAGGCCATGCGGATGAAGAACGGACCGTAGTTGCCGTAGTCGGCCGGCCACCAGTCCTGCGACGTGGTCAGGACCTTGCGGATGTCCTGCTTGACGGCCTCCAGGTCGAGGCTGGCAAACGCCTCGGCGTAGTCGAAGTCCTCGCCGAGCGGGTTCGACCGCGGGTCGTGCTGGCGAAGCACCGAGAGGTCCAGCTGGTCGGGCCACCAGAACTTGTTCGGCATCGGCGCGCCCTGCGGGCTGGCCGCGATCGCCGGCACCAGCGGCAGCGCGGCGGCCGCCAGCGCAACCAGCGGCGTAGTCAGTTTCCTGTGCATCGTCGTCTCCTCGATGGAAGTGAAGATCTTGTGCTGCCGCGAGGATACGGCAGCCGGGCGATGCAGCTAATTGATTGATCAAATATGATTAATAGATAAAAACTATCATAATGAATCGGCGACGGGGCCGGCAGCGCAGGCGGCGAGATCCTAGAATACGGCCTGCCGCCAGCAGTTGCCCCGGGTGTTCTCTTCGTTTGCGTCCTTTGATCAATGAGGTGTCTCGTATGAATCGTGTTTGCGCCGTGTTGACCACGTCCGTGGCGATCGTTTCGATCGTTGCGCTGCAGCCGGTGATGGCCGGCGAGCAGGAAGCCATCGATGGCTGCATCGACAAGCTGCGTGCCGTCGGGGGACCGGACGGCCGGGCCGGCGGCCAGGTGCTGAGCTCGGAGTTCTCGGAGGCCGCCACGCTGGTGATGCTGCGCGACGCCGGCGGCACGGTCTGGCGCTGCCTCGCGTATTCGGACGGCACGGTCGGCGAATTGACGGTCAGCCAGGCTGCCGACGACGGCGGCGGCGCGATGGCGGGCGCGTCCGGCTACTCCACGCAGGAGCCCACGACGTCGACCGAGCGCGTCCGTTTCGACCGGGGTTCCTCGGGCGCGGAGCTGACCGCGACGCTGACGCCGGGCAGCTCGATGCGCTACGTGCTCAATGCGAAGAACGGCCAGAACCTGTATGTCCGCGTCGCGCCGCGCGGTCCGGACATCTACTACCAGATCTTCAACCCGGACGGCTCGTTCCTGCTCGAGCAGATGGACCCCGCGAAGGAATACCGGGGCCAGCTCTGGCAGTCCGGAGACCACGTGATCGAGGTGATCAACCGGGGCAGCCGCAACACGTCCTACAACGTGATCTTCGGCATCGAGTAAGCCGCCTGCCGGTTCACAGCGGCGGCCACCCGGACGGCTCCGGTCCGGGTGGCGCCGCCGTTTTCGCCGAGGAAGACTGCAGCCCGTCGCCAGCGGCTCATGGCGACATCAGCCAGACGTCGTTCTCGAGCAGGAACCGGTTCACCTCGTCGGGCAGCCCGAAGCGCTCGCGGTCGCCGCCGAACGTCATGATCGACGGGCGCAAGCCAGCGCGCCCGCCCGAGAGTACCAGCGCGTCGAAGTCGTAGCGCATGTCGGCGGGCGAGCCGCCGTTCCAGGGCGGAGCCGCCGGCGGCGGCAGCTCGGTCCAGGTGCGGCCGTCGCGACTGGTCCAGACGTCGGTCGGATTGGCCGGGACCGGGGGAAGCCCGGGCACCTCGCCATAGCCGCCGAAGCACACGATCTGGTCGAGCAGCACGACGCACTGGTGCCCGGGGCGCGGCGACCATCCGGCCGCGGCCGTCACCAGCTCCCAGGATGCGCCGTCCTTCGAGCGCCACACGTCGTTGAAATAGAGCGTCTGCGTCGCGGGCTGGCAGGGGCTCGCCGGATCGAAGCCGCAGGAGAATCCGCGCTCGCCGCCGAGCAGATAGATGTAGCCGCCTTTCGACACGACGGCCGCGCCCGCCCGCGGCGTCCACCGCGGCCCGGAGCCGGTCACTTCGGTCCAGTTGCGGCCGTCGCGTGACATCCACACATCGTCGAACAGCACCCGGCCGCTGCCGCCGGTCGAGGCGTCGTCGCCCTGGCTGCCGCCGAGGACGTAGATCGCGCCCTTGTGCACGACGGCCGACAGGCCGGCGCGGCCTTCCCACGGTGCGTCGCCGGTTTCCTCGGTCCAGGTGATGCCGTCCTTGCTGCTCCAGACGTCGTCGAAGAACGTGGAGTCCGGAATGACCGGCGGGCACGGTACGCCCGGCGGCAGGAACTGGCAGCCATCGGGAAAGATCGGGTTGGGCTTCGTGCTGAAGTCCTGTCCGCCGATCACGAACATCCGGCCGCGATGCGTGACCGCCCCGAAATAGGCTCGCGGTTCCCACATCGGCGTGCCGGCCGGCATCGGCTGCCACTGCGCGACCCGGGTCCAGCTGACGCCGAGGTCGGAGCTCTTCCAGACGTCGCCGAACAGCACCGTCGCGGTGGCGAACGAGAACGGCCCGCGGCCGCCCATCACATAGAGATCGTTGCGCAGCTCGAGCGCCTGCAGTCCCGCACGCGGTTCCCACATCGTCGGATCGAAGGGCAGCGTCGGTCGCTGGTTGATCCACTGATATGAGCCGATGTCGGTGGCACCTTCGCCGGCACTCGCCGACCCGGCCGCGACGAGCGCGCAGATCCCAAACAGCACGGAGCGGCCCATGGCACGCAGTGATTTCATCGTCGATCCCTCCCTGACGCTGGATTCGACGGGCCTTCTTGCGGCCCTGAGGAATTTGTTCTGCAGCGATGTTATTGGCCGCGGGCGAGCAGGGTCAAACGAATGCGGTCACTACGTGGATTCAGCGGAGATTCTGTCAAATGCGCGCGTGGGGCGACCTCCGGTGAGGCCGCCCCACGTCGATCGGCTAGGCGGCCTTGCCGCTGGCCAGGGCCTGCACGTCCTTTGCAGCGAGGCGCTTTCCGCCGATCGCCCAGTCGCCGCCTTCGAACTCGTTGATCCGGACCCAGGTCACGGGCCGCATGTTCTCGCCCTCGACCTCGATCATCGCGGCGGTGACCTTCTCGATCAGCTGCTGCTTCTGCTGCGGGGTGAAAACGTCCTTGATGACATCGATCGTTACCAGTGGCATGTGATTCTCCTTCAGGTGTTGAGTTTCGACTTCAGATGGGCGATCAGCTCGCCCATGGGACCGCTCGGGCTGAACTCGACGGCTTCGTAGTCCTCGTCGACCCGGACCGTGTGACCGGGAGGCCAGTAGTAGACCTCGCCGGCGTGCACGGTCTCCTCGCGACCGTCCGCGTAGCGAACATGGATGGAGCCCTTCAGCACCGTGCCCCAGTGCGGGCACTGGCAGAGGTCCTGCGGCAGGCCGACCAGCAGCGGCGTGGCATCTGCGCCCTTCGGAAAGCGGATCCGTGCGACGTTGATGTCGCCCCAGTCCTGCGCCTGGATGCAGACGCCGCCCGCTTCGAGGCGAGTCGGCAGCTCGGTTCGGGTCTGTTTCACGGTGGTCTCCTCCTCGGTTTCGCATCAGCGGCGGTTCGCCCGCCGGTGAGTGCATTTGAGCGCAGCGCCTCGGTCCAAGCTTGGAGAGCGCGTGGAAATTTCAGGGAGGTTTCTGGGCGATCACCGCCCGATGGACTATTCTCGGGCCCATGATCTACCGGTTCGGTCCCTTCGAGCTGGACGTGGCCAAGGTCGAGCTGCGTTCAGACGGCGAGGTCCTCCCGCTCGAGCCGCAGGTATTCGCGCTGCTCGCGTTCCTGGTCGAGCACCGCGAGCGGCTCGTTTCCCGGGACGAGATCATCGAGAAGGTCTGGGACGGACGGGTCGTCAGCGATTCGGCGCTGTCGAGCCGGGTGAAGTCGGCGCGCAAGGCGCTCGGCGACGACGGCAAGGCGCAGCATTTCATCCGGACGATCCACGGCCAGGGTTTTCGGTTCGTGGCCGAGGTGCGCACGGAGCGTCCGCAGAGCCCTGCGGAGCCGGCCGGCGCGACGCGCCTGGAGTCGGCCGCCAGCGTGCCCCCGCTCGCTGCCGCGGACCCGGCTTCCCGCCCGTCGATCGCAGTGCTGCCTTTCCGGCTCGTCGGCGACACCGGACCGTACGCCGCGATCGCCGACGCGCTGCCGCACGACCTGATCATGGAACTCTCGCGACTGCGCTGGCTGTTCGTGACGGCGCGAGGGTCCTCGTTCCGTCTGCGCGATCCGGACCCCGACCTGCACGACGTGGGACGCCTGCTCGGCGTGCACTACTGCCTGTCGGGCACGGTGGAACTCACGGGACGCCAGCTGGCCGTGACGACCGAGCTCGGCGACACGCGCGGCGGCGACGTCGTCTGGGCCGAGCGATACTCTGGCCCGGTCGACGACGTGCATTCGGTACGGTCTGAGATCCGCTCGAAAATCCTCACGGCGCTGGAGATCCGGATCCCGCTGCACGAGGCGAGCCTCGCGCGGCTGACCGTGACCGAGAACCTCGATGCATGGTCGGCCTATCACCTCGGCCTGCAGCACATGTATCGCTTCAACCGCAGCGACAATGCGCTGGCCGCGCAGATGTTCGAGCGGGCGGTCGCGCAGGATCCGGGGTTTGCGCGCGCGCATGCGGGCCTGTCGTTCGTGCACTTCCAGACGGCTTTCCTGCGCAACACCGACGACCTGGCCGGCGAGATCGCACTGGCCCGCAGCTACGCCCAGCGCGGCCTGGACCTCGATCCGCTCGATCCCTTCGTCAACTTCACGATGGGGCGCAGTTACTGGCTCGAGGGCGACCTGGAGCGCGGGCTCGCCTGGCTCGAGCGCGCCACGTCGCTGAGCCCGAACTACGCGCAGGGCATCTACGCCCGGGCCTGGACCGAAACGCTGGCGGGGCACGGGCTCGAGGGTCGCAGGCACGTGGACCTCGCGATGAGGCTGAGCCCCCTCGACCCTCTGTACTACGCGATGCTCGGGACCCGTGCGTTCACGCACATGGAGCAGCACGAGGACGCGGAGGCGGTGCACTGGGCCGAGCGCGCCGCGCGCTCCCCCGGCGCGCACGTGCTGATCGCGATGATCGCCGCCGTCGCGCAGAAGCTGGCCGGCGAGGACCAGCAGGCGGCGGTCTGGGCCGCGAACGTGCGCGAGCGCAGTCCGCGGCTGCGACGGGAGGATTTCTTCCGCGCGTTCCCGATGAAGTCGGAGCCGGTTCGCTCACGCGTCTCTGCGGCGCTGGCCGATCTGGGCTTCTAGAGTCCTCGACAGCGGTGCGGCTGCGAGCGGGGCCCGCGGCCGCCGCGTTCAGCTGCCGCGTGCGTCGAGGCAGCGTTCGAATCGAGCGAGCAGCGCATCGTGCTGTCCCGCCTCGACGGGCCCGACCCTTATCCACTGCAGCGCGAGCTCATCGAGCTCGGCCGGGCTGATGCGCTCGCCACGACCCATCGACGCGACCAGCCGTTGCATCTGGTACTCGCGGCGCAACTCCAGGTCCTGCGGCGGCGTCGGCAAGCCGGCCGCGAGCTCCGCGCGCACGCACAGCAGCCGCAGCGCCGCCTCGTTCGCCGCGAGGTCCAACCCTTCGCCCCCCTCGGCAGCGGCTGCCAGCCGCTGCTCCAGCATTTCCCGGCCGCCCTTCGGCGAGTGCGAGAGCGCGGCCAACGCACGGGATGCCGCGCTGCGCAGTATCTCGCGGTCCGCGTCGGAGGCTCCGTCGACTGTCGCGAGTGCGTACGCATTGAACTGCGCTGCGGCACCCAGCAGTTCGGTCCAGCCCTTGCGCTCGACTGCCGCGCGCTGCCTGGCGAGTACCTCGGCATACCGGTCGCTCGCACGGGAGAATCGCTGGCGGAGCTCCCTGGCGCTGGCGCGTGGCAGTTCGATGGACCGGAGCTCGCTGCGGAGTTCGTCGAGGCGCTTGGCTGCGGATGCGGGATCGTCGCCGCCCTGCACAGCCATCCGCTCGAGCTCCTCGCACAGGCGCGTGGCACGGGCGACGCCGGCATCGAGCGCCTCCGCCTGTGCCGCCGCTTCCTGCGAGCTGCGCTGGAAGATCGCGTCGCAGTGTCGCCGGAACTCCTCCCAGAGCGCGTTGTCCCGCTTGCGCGGAATGATCCCGACCGTCTTCCAGCTCCGCTGCAGGCTCTTCGCCTCGTCGATGGCCTGCCGGGTGTCCTCGAGGCCGACCAGTTCCGCGGCGCGGGCGATCAACTCGCGTTTCGACTGAACGTTGCGTTCGTACTCGGCATCGAGGCGTGACTGCAGTTCGTTCGCAAGCTGATGGAATCGCGCCTGCAGCGACTTGACGACCGACTGGTCGACCGGCGCCCACTGGCGCCATTCGCGGCGCGCCGACGCGAGCGCATGCTGAATGGCGCGCCAGTCGGGATTCTCGACGGTCTGCTCGGCCGTCAGCGCGGCGAGTCGTTCGATCAGGGCCTCGCGCTGCGCCTGGTTCTGGCGCCGCGACTCGGCCTGCCGGGCGAAGTGCTCGCGGCAGGGCTGGTAGGCGAGTTCCGCCGCCTGCTGGAACTGCTCCGACTCCGGTGACGCGTCCTCTCCGGCACCCCGATTGAGGCTGCGCCAATCGTCCCGCAGGCGTCGGATGCGTCTTGCGAGGTCCTCCGGTGAGATCTCCGCGCCGACCAGTGCCTGCATCTGCTGCAGCAGCTCGGTCCGCTTCGGAGCGACCCGGAAGGTCTTCCAGTCCTTCAGTTCCTCGATTCGCGCGTCGAGCTGCTGCAGCTGGCGTTCGAACCAGGCGGGCAGGGCAGGGGCCTCGGGCAGCTTCTCTGCGATGGCCTCGCGCATCCGCGCGGCGCGGGCCGTTCCACCGCGCTCCAGCGCGGCCTGGGCCTGTCGCAGCAGAGCGACCAGCCGGCGCCGCCCGGCCTCTTCCGCCTGCTGTCGCTCGCGCTCGGCCTGACGCTCGGCCTCGCGCTGCCGGGCCGCCTCGGCCGCCGCGGCCGCGCTGGCTTCGGCCTCGAGTTCACGCTGTCGACGGGCCTGTTCCGCCGCGAGCGCGGCGGCGTGCTGTCGTTCCGCCTCAGCATGCTGCTCCCGCCGGTGATTCTCGATGACCGCCTGTGCCTGCTCGAGCTGCAGGGCCGCCTGTTGCCGGCGCTCCGGCGTCGCGTGCGGCGAGAGCTCGCGCCAGCGCTGCTCGAGTTGGCCGAGCGTGGCTTCGTAAGTCGCGTCGTGCGGACGGCTGCTGTGCCGCGCGATGGCAGCGGCGGTTGCCTCGAGGTCCTCCGCGATCTTCTGCGCTTCGCGTAACGAGGCGAGCGTGTCGTCGCGCCGGGCCGCGAGAATCCGGTAGACGTTCTTGTCGTTCCCGTGCCGTGTGGCGCGGATCAGCTCGTGCAGCTGATCGAGGTCCGTGATGGCCTGTGCGGCTCGCTGGCGAATTGCGGTCGAGCTCCCCTCCAGCACCCACTTGCCGACCGCTACCATGTCGCCGGCCGCGAGGGACTGCTCGAGGCCCGCCTCTTCCTCGCGCGCGCGTGCGGCGGGGTCCGGAGCCGGGGCTTCGGGCGGCAGTTCGGATGCGTCCGTCGCCGGCGTCGCAGACGAGGGGGGAGACTTGCCGAGGAGGCGTGACAGCAGTGACATCGTGGTTGCTTGATCCGGTGCCGGCCCGCCCGACACGTGGACCATATTACCCGGCTGCCGCCGGGATGGTCTGCTGCTGCGGAGCCTCAAGCGTCGCTGCAGCGGGTGGCCGTGTCCTCATCGAGACGGACGGCACTCCCGACTTGCACTGCGGTGGCCGGGTTGGGATGCTGCGGGCAGGCCTGCACGAGGCAGCATCTGGCAGGCAAAGCCCGCCTTGGGAGGGATGATTTGGCTGGAGACCGCGCGAAAGACGCTGAATCGCTGGCAGCACAGCTGGACGGGCATCCGGATTTCCGGGTCCTGCGACGCCTCGACCCCGCGGTGGAGTGCCCTAGGCTCGCCGGTTCGAGACTCGGTCAGGCGGTGATACTCGACACCGAGACGACCGGGACCGATCCGGGGACGGACAAGGTGATCGAGCTGGCGCTCATCCGTTTCGAGTACTGCCGTGCGACCGGCGCTGCCGGGCGAGTACTCGAGGTTTACGACGGACTCGAGGATCCGGGGGTTCCGATCCCGCCCGAGTCCACCGCGATACACGGCATCACGGACGAGATGGTCCGTGGTCAGAAGCTGGATGAAGCGGCGATCGAGCGAATCGTCGACGGGGCGGCGCTGGTAATTGCGCACAACGCGGCCTTCGACCGGCGGTTCGTCGAGCAGCGGCTGCCGTCGTTCGCATCGCTGCCCTGGGCCTGCTCCTGGCAGGAGGTGCCGTGGGCGGAACTCGGGCTCGGGGTGGCCAAACTCGAGTACCTGGCCTATCGCTACGGGTTCTTCTTCGACGGTCACCGTGCGGAAATGGACTGTCGTGCACTGCTCGAGGTGCTCAGGCGTCCGGTACCGGGGCAGCCGGAAGCGGGGTCTGCATTGAGGCTGCTGCTCGAGTCGGCGCGGGAGCCGTCGCTCAGGGTCTGGGCAATCGGTTCCCCGTTCGAGACCAAGGACCTGCTGCGCGCGCGCGGCTACCGGTGGGAGCCGGACAAGCGCGTGTGGTACCGGGACCTGGGCCGAGCCGCCGACCTGGCGGCCGAGCTCGAATGGCTGAAGGGCGCGGTGTACGGCGGGCAGGGCACGTCGATCGAAGTCGAGACCTTCGACGCCTGGAGCCGGTACTCCGGCAGGGACGGAAAGAAGGAGCGCGTGCGGCTGTAGATGCGGGTCGCCGGCCTCAGCCTTCGCCTGAATACAGTTTCGCTGCGTTGGCATGTTCGGCGGCGACGGCCTTGCGGAGCGACTCCGGCGCCAGCACCTGCACGTCGGCGCCGTACTTCAGCACATCCATCACGAGCTCGGGTTCGCGCGAGTAAGGAAACTTCAGCAGGTAGCTCCCGTCCAGCTGCAGCTTGCCGTCCTGCTTCGGGTGCCAGGTCTCGCGGCTGACCCAGCGCGCGCGGGTGGGACTGAACAGCAGTATCGCCTCCTCGGTGTCCATGCCGGCGAAGATGCCGTAGCCGGATGCGAAGTGGCGATCCAGCGAATCCTCCGGGACCTCCTTCGCAGCCTTGTCGAGCGCGATCGCGTCCTCGATCGCGTCCACTGCGAAGGTGCGCAGCGCCTGCCGCTTGTGGCAGTAGCAGTCCAGGTACCAGTTGTCGCGGTAGTGGACCAGCCGTTGCGGCGAAACCTCGCGCTCGAGCGTATCGCCGTCCCGCCGACGATGATGGCGGATCCTCAGGCGCCGGCGCGAGAGCAGGGCGGTGGCAACCGTGCCGAAGTGCGCGGGCTCGATCGCACGGGCGCCCATCGAAAGCACGCGGATGCGACGCGCGATCTCGTCCGCCGAGTGCTCGCCGGCGTCCATCAGCTCGCGTATCCGCTTGCGGAACGGCCCGATCAGCTGCGACAGCACTCCGGGCTGAAGGTCGTCGAGCAGCCGGTCCATCGTCAGCAGCGCACGCAGTTCCTGGGCGTTGAACCACAGGCCCGGCAGCTGCCAGAGCGCACCGTCCCCGGTCTGTTCGTCCAGGCGGTAGGCCTCCTGGTCCCGGTCGTAGAGGATCGGGGCGTGGAAGCGGTCGCGCAGGTAGTCCAGGTCGCGCTTGAAAGTGGCCCGGGACACCTCGAGCTCGTCGAGGAACTCCTGCGTTCGCACCAGGCGCCGGGCGCGGAGCAGCTGCTGGATACGGTAGAAGCGTTCGAGGCGGTCCATGCAGTGCCCCGCGTTTCGATGGCCGACGATCCGGCAGGCGAGCCTGCCGGAGGAAACGTGACTCCAGCCCGCTTCAATCCTGGCGCGGCTGAGCGGCTTCCTCCTTCTTCTGCTGGCGGCGCTGCTGTTTCGCCTCGCGCTTCTTGCGGGCGGCCTCTTCGCGTTGCTTCTTCTGGAACGAGTAGTTCGGCTTGGCCATCAACTCTCCTCGCGCGTGCGCGATGCTGCGGATCCGGCGCTCAGGGTAGCGTTTCCGTCACGACGGAGACAACAGTGGATGACGACTCGGCTTCGTCCGGCCGCGCGCAGCGGCCATCAGGCGGGTCGACCGATCGCTGCACAGTGCGGTTCGCGCTCGATCTCAGCGCGCGCTGCGGAGCGGATCAGGCTGCCGGCGCCGGCCGCGACTTCGAGCCCGTACGCTGACATCAGCGCGGCGAAACGCCGGATATCCCGCTCCCAGGATTCCCGCGGTGGAGACTGGAACCCGCTCATCGGGTACTCGATGCCGAGCGATGCGTACTTCTGCTCGCCGAGCTTGCGGAACGGCAGCAGCTGCACCTGCCTGATGCGGCCGCCGAGTTCGTCGGCGAGGAAACGCGCAGTGGCCCGCAGGTTGGCTTCGGTGCCGTTGTGCCCGGGTACGACCGGGATCCGGATGACCACGTCCGCCCCGGATGCGACGACGTGGCGCAGGTTCGCGAGGATCGTCTCGTTCGAGACGCCGGTGTAGCGTCGATGCGCCGCCGGCTCCATGTGCTTCAGGTCGCAGAGAAACAGGTCCACCAGCGGCAGCACCGGGTCGAGCAGGTCCCGCTTATAGTTCAACGCCGTCTCGACGCAGGTATTGATGCCCTGGGAGCGCGCGGCCTTCAGCAGCTCGACCGCGAATGCCGTCTGGATCAAGGCTTCGCCGCCGGAGAGAGTCAGGCCGCCGCCGGACTCCGCGTAGCAGGCCCGATCGGCCATGACTTCGCGCATGATTTCGCCGACCGTCATCCGCCGGCCCCAGGCCTTGATGGCCCCGGTCGGGCATGCGTCGGCACAGACCAGGAATTCGTCCGTCTGGCCCGACGCGAGACCGACGACGCGACGATCCCGCAGCGTGAGCGCCTGGGGGTCCGGTGCCGCCTCGATGCAGGCCGTGCACTTGTCGACGCCGATGCAGCGGTCGGGGCTGAAGCCGAACTGCACCCGGGACGACAGGCTCTCCGGGTTGCTGCACCAGATACAGCGCAGCGAGCAACCCTTCAGGAAGACAACCGTCCGGATGCCCGGCCCGTCGTGCACGCTGAACCGCTGGATGTTGAATACGGTTCCGGCCAGGTCGGGGTCGTATTCCTTGCTCATCGCGGTCACTTCAGTCGAAAGAGAGCTCGGTGCGGCTCATGATGTCGCGGCGCAGCTCGTCGCTCAGGTCGGTCCACTGGGCGCTGTAGCCCGCTACCCGGACCATCAGGCCGCGGTACTTCTCGGGATGCGCGTAGGCGTCCTCGAGCAGCTCGCGACCAACCACGTTGAGCTGCATGTGCATGCCCCGCGTGAAGTACGCCTTCGCCAGCGCGACCAGGTTCTCGACGCCGGCTTCGCCGGACAGGCTCGAGGGGCAGAAGCGCAGGTTCAGCAGCGTGCCGTTGGACATCCGCCGCTGGTCGAGCTTGGCGGCTGAGTTGATCACGGCGGTGGGACCTTTGCGGTCGTGCGAGCCGGCGGCCGTGTGCACGGGTCCGAGGCAATCCGACAGCGGCTCGTGAGCCTTGCGGCCGTCCGGCGTCGCGGCCTGCACCATGCCGAAAGGCACGTTGGCCGAGACGGTGTATACGCCCGGCTGGTAGACGCCGCCGCGCGGGTTCGGTCGGCCCTCGACCGCTGCGCAGTAGACGTCGGTGCAGTAACGCGCGAGTTCGTCGGCGTAGTCGTCGTCGTTGCCGTACTGGTGCACCTTGTCGCCGTTGACCCGGTGGTACAGCGCATCGAAGCCCTGCCAGTCGGCCTTGATCGCGGCCATCAGCTCGGCGGCCGAAACCTTGTTCTCCTCGAACACGAGCTGCCTGATCACGGCGAGGCTGTCAGCGACGGTGCCGACGCCGACCGCCTGCGGGCCGGTGAAGTTGTAGGGTGCCGCACCTGTGTTGATGTCCCGCCCCTGCTCGATGCAGCCATCGACCAGCAGCGAGAGGTAAGGCAGCGGTTTCAGCTCGCGGTGCACGTCGTCCATGATGTCCGTGCTGCGGGCCTGCACCTCGACCCAGTACGCCATCTGCGCCTCGTAGGCCTCCTTCAGCTCGTCGAACGAACTGAAGTCCTCCAGCCGCCCGGTCGCCGGGCCGAGCCGTCCAAGCCCCTCGTGGCCGATCGCATAGCCGTCGTTCAGCGCGAGTTCGAGCACTCTTGCGATGCTGAAGTACGCGGAATCGTGCCAGCCGTATTCCCGGCCCGGCACGCTCAGCTCGACGCAGCCGACGATCACGTAGTTTCGGGCGTCCGCCGGAGCGATTCCGTGCTCGATCATCGTCGGGATGATCACGCGGTCGCTGAAGATCTTCGGCTCGCCGGTGCCCATGCGCATGGCCTTGGCCGTCTTGCGCGCGAACCATGCCGGGGTCTGCTCGTGAAAACGCACCGCGATCCAGGGGTGACCGAGGCGCGTGTGCGCGATCATGTCGAGGAAGCAGCCAGACAGCTCGTTGGTCGCGTCGCGGCCTTCGGCGTCGATGCCGCCGAGCGTGACCGTGGTCGTGCCGAGCCCGCGGCCGCTGTTCGCCTGTGTCGTGACCCAGTCGCGCAGCTTCATGAAGCTCGCGTTCAGCACCGCATGGCACTCGATCACCTGCTGCATGAACTGCGGCGTGGCGGTCCCGGAGTCGAGGTCGCGCCGGTACCAGGGATAGAGCAGCTGGTCGAGGCGACCGAGCGAGACGGAGTGTCCATTCGACTCGATCTGCACCAGGCTCCAGCCGAAATGCACCAGCTGGAACGCCTGCCAGAACGTCTGTGGCGGGTTCTCGGCGATCCACCCGCAGTTGCGGGCGATCTGCAGCAGTTCGTCGCGCCGCTGGCCGCTCGCAGAGCGCGCCTTGAGGGCCGCAAGCTCCGCGTAGCGGCGGATGTAGTCGCTGGCCGCGTCGAGCGTGATCAGCTGCGCGTGGTAGAAGTCGCGCTTCTCCCCCGCGTCCCGGTCGTCCGGGGCCAGCGCGTCCAGACGATCCTGCACCTCACGCCGCAGCCCCGCGTAGCCCTTGTCCAGCAGACGGCCGAAGTCCGGCACCAGGTGACCGACGCCCGCGACGTGATACAGGCTCGTCGAGTAGAGCATGATGCCCATGAAGTCGCCCTTCATCTCCTCAGGCGACATCCGGCCGAGCATCGCATCGGAGAGCGTCCGGCCCCGCCAGTAGTCGGCAATGCCCAGCAGCGCGTCTGAAGTCTCGTCGGAATGCTCGTATCGGTTGTGAGGGCGCTCGCGCATCGGCAGCTCATTGAGCTCCCGGACGATCCACTCGTAGGAGAACTCCGGATAGATCGGGCAGGACTTCGGCGGGGCGGCACTGTCGCCGACCAGCAGCTGGTCATCGACGATGTGCAGCGTCACGTTGCGCAGCACGTGCGCGAGCGCCCGGGCGACCTTTATCGGTTGCGGGTCATCCTCGTGCCGGCGATAGGCCTCGGTCACGAGCAGCGCCCGCTCCGCGTCAATCGTGTACGGGCAGTCGTCCAGGTACCAGTTCCGCAGCCGGTTGATCCGCGGGAACGGCGACGGGTCCTCCACGACGCCGGAGACGCCGACGCCCCAGTGGTCCTCGTCGAATCCAACGTCGCCCAGCGATGTCACTTTGCTGTCTGGAAAGATCTTTTCTGCTGTGGCTGCCATGGTCGTTGCTCCGTGCCGGTTCCAGTTGCAGCCAGTTTGCGTATCGACGGCGCCGACTGTATTGTGATTTCGCGACAGAGTTTTTTATTTCGCGACAACAGCCCCCGGGAACTCCTGGTCCATCCCGTGCCACGCAGCGCCGCGACAACACGTGTCCCGGACCCCTCGATCCGCGCCGCGGCGCTGGTCGGGTTTCGTGAACTGGCCGAAGGGCTCGGTGGTGACGCGGAAGCGCTGCTCAGCTCGGCCGGCATCCCGCCGCGGGAACTCGCCTCGCCCGACAACCGCATTTCCTACGCGGCAATGATCCGGTTGCTCGAGGACAGCGCCGAGAAGTGCGACTGTCCGGACTTCGGCCTGAAGCTGTCTGCGTTCCAGGACATCAACATTCTCGGCCCTGCGGCGATGATCGCGATGTATTCGGAGACCGTCGGCGAATGTCTCGAGGCGATCGCCACCTACTTCTACGTTCACTCGAGCGGAGCCGCGGTGCAAATGGTTCCGCGGGCGGCGGGCTGCAGCGACCTGACTTTCGAGGTGCTGCTGCCCGGCCTGCATGCGAAGCGGCAGATCAACGAGCTCAGCCTCGGCATCGGCCAGCGCCTGCTCGAGATGCTGGTGTCGCCGGGGTTCCGCTCGGAGCGGGTGCAGTTCGCCCACCGCCGCCCTGCGGACCTGCGCCCGCTGAAGCGTCGCTTCGGCTCGAATCTCGAGTTCGAATGCCCGGTCAATGCGATCTCGTTGCGCAACGAGGCGCTGGCGCAACCGGTCCCGACGGCGAACCCGGAGTTCCGCAAGGTCGCAGTCGAGTACGTCCGCGAGCATCTCGGCGACGGCGAGGACAACCGCGTGCGTCGCGTCGCGCTGCTCGCGCACCAGCTGCTGCCCACCGGCCGCTGCTCGCTGACCAGCGTGTCCGAGATACTCGGAGTACACCCGCGGACGCTGCAGCGCGAGTTGCGGGCGCTCGGCGCCGACTTCCGCGGAATCCTGGACCGGGTGCGCCGCGAGCTCGTGGCCGACTACCTGCGTGACACCGACGCGAACCTCGCGCGGATCGCAGCGATGCTCGGGTACGGCGACCAGGCAGCCTTCACGAATGCCTTCGAGCGCTGGTTTGGCCTGCCGCCCGGCCGCTGGCGGACGAGAAAGCGGGGTTGACTCCTTTGCAGACGGAAGCATCGGCAGGGACCTGTCTTTTCTGCGAGCTTCCAGGCGACCGGGTCGTGGTCGAGAATGCACTCGCGCTCGCCTTCCGGGACGCGTTCCCGGTCACCGAGGGACACTCGCTGGTGATTCCCCGGCGTCACGTCGTGGATTACTTCGGGTTGACCGCCGAAGAGGTGCTGGCCTGCAACGAGTTGCTGCGCCGGCTGCGGGAGCAGATCCAGGCGGCGGACCGGTCGGTGACGGGGTTCAACATCGGGATGAACGCGGGTCACGACGCGGGGCAGTCGGTGTTCCACTGCCACATCCACCTGATCCCGAGGCGGAGCGGCGACGTCGCCAACCCGCGCGGCGGGGTGCGGCACGTGATTCCATCCAAGGGCAACTACTGAAGCGGACAAAGGGCAGTGCGCAACTACAATCTCGAGTGCCGCGGTCTCAGGCCACGGCGGGGAGGCGGCCAGGTTCGACGAAGCCCGCATCGTGCGGTGAATCGGAGTGTCCGGTGATGAATCGAGCCAATGTCGTGGCGGTGGTGGGCGAGGCGCTCCGGGCATCGCTCGCGGCAGCGTTGCAGGCAGTGGACCATTCGGCTGGCACGGCACGTCCGGATGTACACCTTAAGCTGCTGCGGGTCGCTGCCTCGCCCGTGCCGCGCGGTCGTCGGCCCGCGCCGGATGAACCGCCCGGCGAGCCGCCGCTTGCGCTCGAACTGGAGTACCTCGCGTGGATCGATGGCGCGGAGACCGACGTGGAGGAACGGCTGATCGGTGCGGTGCTGGCATGGCTGCACACGACGCCGCTGCAGAACGTGGCAGCGCGCGGCGAGGTTGCGGGCTCTGCTGTGACCTGGCAGGTCCAGTTGACGCCGGTGTCGCTCGAGCGCGGGGAACTGCTGCGGCTGTGGAGCCTGCCTGAGTTCTCCGGGCGTGCGCTGCTCGCGTTCGAGGCCCGGGTGCTTGCGGGATCCGGCTGACGGGTCGGCATTCTTCCGCGAAGTACACACCGATGATCGAACCCCTGCTGCTCACTGCGGTACGCGTCCTGACCTTCGAGCAGGATCGGGCGCTGACCAACGCCAGCGGGTTCTTCTTCGAACGCGACGACCGGCTGTTCCTGGTGACGAGCCGGCACGTGTTGATCGACGAACCCAGCGGGCACTTCCCGGATCGGCTCGAGATCGAGCTGCACGTCGATCCGACCAATCTCGCCAGCTCCACCGGGTTCTCGATCCCGTTGTACCGCGACGGCGGGAGCCTCTGGCGCCAGGGCAGCGACGCCGCGGGGGAGGTGGACGTGGCCGTGATCGAGATCCAGCAGCCTGCGCTGCCCGCCACGACCGTCCACAGGGTCTTCACGCCGGATCATCTGCACCGCCCGCCGGAGCGGGTCGAGGTGGGTACCGCTTTGCTGATCGTGGGGTTTCCGCTCGGCTTCCACGATGCACTGCACCACATGCCTGTGGTGCGCCATGCCGTGCTCGCCTCATCGTTCGGACTTCGTTTCCAGGGTGAGGGCTATTTCCTCACCGACGCTCGCACCCACCGCGGCACGAGTGGCGCGCCGGTCGTGATGCGTGTTCCGACGCGGGAGTCCTCGCCGGACGATCTGCCGTGGAGGCTGCTCGGGGTGCATTCTGCCCGGCTCGACATCGGCACTCGCGACCTGACGCTCGACGAGGCGCTGGGGTTGAACTGCGCCTGGTACGCCGACATCCTGATGACACTGACGGAGCGATAGGCGTCCATGCAGGCGGCTGGACGCGGGACTGGCCGGGAGGGTGACCGGTGAATGCCGGCGGAATTCCAGAGCCTGTGCAGGCGGCAGTTGCAGCGGTCCGGAACTGCGCGGACTCGTTGGGCGAGCGTGCGGCAATCCTGCGGCGCGCGTTGCCGGCGGTTCGGATGGACGGGCGGTTGCGGACGGGCGCGGCGGCGCTCGGCACGACGCTCAGCGACACCTCCGTTCACGTGAGAGCCGAGCTGGCCGTGCTCGAGGGCGAGATCGGCGACGGGCGGGCGGACGCCGCCACGGTGGCGCCGCGCCTGGCCGACCTCGATCAGGCCATGACGCGCGCAGTGGCCGCCGCCGCGGAACTCGCCGAAGCGCTGGAGGCGGCAGCGAAGCGCGACGAGACCAACGGTCCCGCGTTCGAGCTGGTCATCGAGGCGGTCGGCCTGCTGTTGCAGGATCTCGCGAGGGCCGAGGCCGAGACCCACAAGCTTCGAACCGGAGAGTCGGGCGGCAGCGAGCAGACCGCGGTGCGGTGGTGAGGCGCGCCGCAGGTACCATCGGTCGATCCGTCGCGGCACGATCAAGGAAACACCCCATGACGAGAATCCTCGGACTTTCGGGCAGCCTGCGCGCAGGCTCGTTCAACACCGCGCTGCTGCGTGCGGCGCAGTCCGGCGTGCCGCCGGGCGTCACGCTGGAGGTGGCGACGCTGCACGGGATTCCGCTGTACGACGCCGACCTCGAAGCGCGCGAAGGCCTGCCGGCGGCGGTGACCGCGCTGAAGGAGAAGATCGTCGCGAGCGACGGCGTGCTGCTTGCGACGCCGGAGTACAATAACGGTATCCCCGGTGTCTTCAAGAACGGGATCGACTGGTTGTCGCGGCCGCCCAAAGACGCAGCGCGCGTCTTCGGTGGCCGACCGTTCGCGGTGATCGGTGCCTCGCCCGGCGGATTCGGGACGATTCTCGCGCAGGCGGCGTGGCTGCCGGTGCTGCGCACGCTCGGGGTCCGTCACTGGAATGGCGG